>NZ_JAAFYZ010000315.1 GCF_018274385.1 Catenulispora pinistramenti
CCTCACCGGCAGCCGCACCAGCCAACCGGTGTCCTCGTTCCCTGCGTTTTGTATTTCTCCGGCTGGTTTTCGGTTCGTTCCCCTCGGTCGCGTCGGCAGGGCTTCGCCTACAGTGCCGGTGGCCGGGGGTCAAGTTCGCGCCGTACGAAACCGCCGCCCACCTGCATGACCGCCGCGCGCGGACTTTACCCCCGGACACCGGTGCTGTACCCCCCGGGCTGACGACGCGACCGAGGGGAACGGACCGCACCACCTCACAAACCGCCGCCGCTGAGCCCTGACCCAGCCACCCTAGGGAACCGCGCTAGTTTCCCTGAGGTTGCCGAGGCCCGCCGGAGGCCCCTGCCTTTGACTTCAGGCGCCCACCACACGCGACGATTGCCGCCAGCCCAACGCGTGCGCAGTGACTCGGACCCGCGCGAAACCACCACCACAACCGCCGCCCGCCAACGCAAACCGCGTAGCACAGCGAACTGCGTCTCGATCCGTGATTAGTCAATACTAGGTAGTTCCGTAAAAATCGCCTTTAACCACCCACGAACCGCAACCCACCAGCCCAGCCCAGCCCAAAACGAACACCGGCCGCGTCCCCCTCAACCGAGAGGACCACGACCGGCAAGCGTTCAACCAAGCGTCCAACACAGAACCGGACTCGGCCCGAGCCCGACCCCCAGCCCCCTAAGGCCGCACGATCCCATAGATCGGCATCTCATTCAGCGACGCATACTGCACACCAGCACTCGGATTCGCAGCGTGGATGATCGTCCCATCCCCCACGTATATCCCCACGTGGTGCGCATCCGAGTAGTAGATGACCAAGTCCCCAGGCTGGATCTGCGACTCCGACACCTTCGGGAAGTCCGCGTACTGGTCGCGCGAGCCGTGCGACATCATCACGCCGGCCTTGCCCCAGGCCGCCATCGTCAGGCCGGAGCAGTCGTAGGCGTTCGGTCCGGCGGCGGCCCAGATGTAGGGCTTGCCCACCTGGGCCTTGGCGAAGGCCACCGCTATCGCGGCGCGGGCGTCGCTGGGGATCGGCAGGTTGCTGATGGTGTTCTTGGAGACGCCGCCGCCGGAGGTGCTGTTGACCAGCTTGTTGTACTGCGTGCGCTGGGAGGCGGTGAGTTGGTCCAGCAGGTTCTGGGCCTGCTTCTCCTTGGCGTCGATGTCAGCCTTCTGCTGTCCCATCGTGGTGCGGGTCTTGGCCAGCTGTGCCAGCTCGTCGCTGGCGCTGGCCTTGTCCTGGTTCAGCTGGCGGGCGATCTCCGCGGCGGTCGCCATGGTGGCCATCTTGCTGCCGGTCACCTGGGCCTGGGCGGTGGCCTGCTGGAGGAACTGGTCCGGTGACTGCTGGAGCATCAGCTCCAGGGTGCTGTCGACGCCGCCGTTCTCGTACTGTGCGGCGGCCAGGCCGCCCAGCGAGCTGCGCGCGGAGTCCAGTGAGCCCTGCTCCGCCGTGATGCGGGCCTGCAGCTGGGTCACCTTGGTCTGCAGGTCGTTCAGGCTCGTGTTGGCCTCGTTGTAGGCCTCCGACGCCACCTCGGCCTGGTTGTGGAGATTGTCCACCTGCGCCTTGACGTCGTTGATGTTCGCATTCGGGTCGGCCTCTGCGGTCGGCAGCAGAGCCACCGAGCCCGCGGCCGCCGTCGCCAGCGTCACCGTCATCGCCGTCCGGGAGACCGGAACGTACTTCTTGGGCGCGCGATGGGCCGCTTCCTTGGGCGACGTCACCATGTTTATAGCCTCCGCTTCACCGAAAGGTCGGGACCACCATAGCCCGTACGGAGGCAGGCCGAACAGAAAGTCTCGGCAAAGTTGGCGAGCATGAGACAACGCCCGAGCAACCCGACCGCGCCGTGAAACGCGGCTGACAGGGCTCGACGCACTCTGGAAGACTTGATCCGTATATCCCGTCCGACCGCAAGTATTCGCGGAGTTCGTTCATGGCTTTGCCATCCGCCGACCCTCTCGATCACCACTACCGGGGCGAGCACCCGATCCGCACGCTCGCCTACCTCTTCCGCGAGGACCGGGGCCGGCTGGCCCTCGGTGTGCTCGCCTACTTCGTCAAGCACAGCCCCACATTCCTGCTCCCGTTGGTGACGGCGGACGTCATCGACATCGTGGTGAAGCACCGTCCGATATCCGGCCTCTGGATCGATTCGGGCATTCTCCTCGTACTGCTCCTGTTCAACCTTCCCGGGCACCTGCTGTACGTCCGCTGCTTCAGTCACTCGATCCGGCGGATGGGCGTCCGGCTGCGCTCGGCGCTGGTCTGGCGGCTCCAGCACCTGACCATCGGCTACCACTCACGGGTCAGCGCCGGCGTGCTGCAGGCCAAGGTGATCCGGGACGTCGAGGCCATCGAGCAGGCCGCGCAACAGACCTCCGACACCGGCATCGGGGCGCTGGTGACGATGACCGGCGCGACCGTCATCATCGCCTTCCGCGACCCGGTCTGGCTGCCGGTGTTCGCCGCCCTGGTGCCGATCACCGTGCTGCTGGCCATGGCGCTGCGCAAGCCGATGAAACAGGACAATGAGTCCTTCCGGGAGGAAGTGGAGCAATTGTCCTCGCGCGTCGTGGAGATGACAGCCCTGATCCCCATCACCCGCGCACACGGCCTGGAGCGCGACGCCTACCGACGGGTGGACGGCACCCTGCGCCGCGTACTCGCCGCCGGGCTGCGTCTGGACCTGATCAACGGCAAGTTCGGCGCGATGGCCTGGATCGCGTTGAACTTCATGGGCGTGGCGTGCCTCACCGGCGCCGCGTATGCCGCCTACACCGGGGCCCTGGGCACCTCACCCGGCGATGTGGTGATGCTCAGCGCGTTCTTCACCACGCTGGTCGGCTCGGTCACCGCGCTGATGAACCTGACCCCGGTCATCACCCGGGGGCTGGCCTCGGTGCGGTCCGTCGGCGAGGTCCTGCAGGCCCCGGACATCGAGGAGAACGAGGGCCGCGAGGCCGTCCAGACCGTCCACGGCGAGTTCCGCTTCGAGGACATGACCCTGGAGTACCCGGATGCCGACCGGCCGTCGGTGGCCGACTTCGACCTGGTGGTGCGCCCCGGGGAGACGGTCGCCTTCGTCGGGGCCTCCGGGGCCGGCAAGTCGACGGTGCTGAACCTGGTCATCGGGTTCATCCGGCCGACCGCCGGCCGGATCCTGCTGGACGGCCGCGACATGGCCGGGCTGGACCTGCGGACCTACCGCAAGCACCTGTCGATCGTGCCGCAGGAGACGACCCTGTTCGACGGGACGATCCGGGACAACGTCCTCTACGGTCTGACCGGCGTCGACGACGAGCAGTTGCGCACGGCGCTCCGCGACGCGAACGCGCTGGAGTTCGTCGAGCGGCTGCCCGAAGGCCTGGACACCCGGGTCGGGGAGAAGGGCGCACGGATGTCCGGCGGCCAGAAGCAGCGGCTGGCGATCGCCCGGGCACTGGTCCGCGACCCGCGGGTGCTGATCCTGGACGAGGCCACCTCGGCCCTGGACACCCAGTCCGAGCGGCTGATCCAGGAGGCACTGGGCCGGCTGGTCGCCGGGCGCACCACGTTCGTCGTGGCGCACCGGCTGTCCACCGTGCGCAACGCCGACCGGATCGTGGTGATGGAGGGCGGCCGGATCGTCGAGACCGGGACGCACGACGAGCTGGTGGCGCGGGACGGGGCCTACGCCGCGTTGCACGGGGTGCGGGCTTCGTAGCCGCTCTCCAGTCCCCTGCGGGGACCGCGGCCCGGGACCGGCGCCGTCGAGTCATCGGCGGCGCCGGTCCCGTTTGACGGGGTCGGGGCCGCCTGGCTCACCCGGTCTGCTCGCTGAGGCTGAGGCCGAGGCCGTTCCCCCATTCGGACGACTGGACTTGGCCCGGCCCACCCGGCTGCCTGATCGTGGCCTGCAATGAGCACGTCAGCCGAGCAACGCCTGCCCGCGTGGGCGGTATGGTCCAACGCCCTCCCGGTCCTGGCCGCGGTGCTCCTCGCGTTCACCTGGGGCCGCGACATGCCGCCGTGGGTGGTGGCGGTGATCGCGCTGTTCCTGGTCGGCGCGGTGCTGGCCGCGGTGCACCACGCGGAGGTGGTCGCGCACCGGGTCGGGGAGCCGTTCGGATCGCTGGTGCTGGCGGTCGCGGTGACGGTGATCGAGGTGGCGCTGATCATCACCATGATGTCGGCGAAGGGCGCCAAGGGGGCCGGACTGGCCCGGGACACGGTGTTCGCGGCCGTGATGATCACCTGCAACGGCATCGCGGGGATGTGCCTGCTGCTCGGCGCGCTGAAGCGGGGACTGGCCCGGTTCAACGCCGACGGGACCTCGACGGTGTTCGGCGCCATCATCACGCTGGCCGGGCTGACCCTGGTGCTGCCGACGTTCACCACGTCGCAGCCCGGGCCGGAGTTCAACAACACCCAGCTGACCTTCGCCGCGCTGGCTTCGATCGCGGTGTACGGGCTGTTCATCAGCGCGCTGACGGTGCGGCATCGGCCGGACTATCTGCCGGTGGGGCCGGCGGCCGGGGCCGGTGCGCCTGCGGACGCCGCCGACCCCGCCGACTCCG
Source organism: Catenulispora pinistramenti (assembly GCF_018274385.1). GTDB lineage: Bacteria > Actinomycetota > Actinomycetes > Streptomycetales > Catenulisporaceae > Catenulispora > Catenulispora pinistramenti. The sequence continues at coordinate 4,567 of NZ_JAAFYZ010000315.1, forward strand.
CTGATTCCACTGACTCCACTGACTCCGGCCACGGCTCCGATACCGACTCCGACCACGGGTCCGATTTTGACGAAGACGGCTACGAGGGCGACCCCCCGACCAAGCGCGAAGCCCTGACCAGCCTGTCCCTGCTCCTCCTCGCCCTGGTCGCGGTGGTCGGGCTGGGCAAGGGCGTGTCCCCGACGATCGAGCGCGGCGTGGACCGGGCCGGGCTGCCCGCGTCCGTGGTCGGCGTCGTGATCGCGCTGATGGTGCTGCTGCCGGAGGCGATCGCGGCGGTGCGGGCGGCGCAGCGGGACCAGGTGCAGACCAGCCTGAACCTGGCTCTGGGGTCGGCGATGGCCAGCATCGGGCTGACCATTCCGGCGATCGCGGTGGCCACCGTGTGGCTGTCCACTCCCCTGGTCCTGGGGCTGGACGCGAGCCACATGGTGCTGCTGGCGATGACCGTGGCGGTCGGGTCGCTGACCTTCCTGCGGGGGCGGGCCACGTTGGTACAGGGCGGCGTGCACTTGGTGCTGTGCGCCGGGTACCTGGTGTTGGCGTTCAGTCCGTGATCGGGTCGCCGGTGGCCGGTAGCCAAGTAGCCAGTAGCCGGTAGCCGGTAGCCGCTTGGCCGCCAGTAGCCGCTTGGCCGCCAGTAGCCGCTTGGCCGCCAGTAATCGGGTAGTCAGTCCGCGGACTTGCTGAACCGGTCGCGCAGCTCACGCTTCAGCACCTTGTGGCTGGGGCCGAGCGGGAGCGCGTCCACGAACTCGACCCGGCGCGGGTACTTGTGGCGTCCCAGGTGCTCATCGCCGTAGGCGAGGATCTCCTCAGCCGAGGGCACGCCCGCCCCGGCCACCACGACCGCGACGATCTCCTCGCCGTGGACGTCGTCGGGCACGCCGATGACGGCGACCTCGGTGAGGCCCGGCATGCGCAGCAGCGTGTCCTCGACCTCGCGCGGGTAGACGTTGAACCCGCCGCGGATGATCAGGTCCTTGGTCCGGTCCACGATCGAGATGAAGCCGTCGGCGTCCCGACGGCCCAGGTCGCCGGTCCGGAACCAGCCGTCGACCACCGCCGCCGCGGTGGCCTCGGGGCGGCCGAGGTAGCCGGTGAAGACATTGTGGCCGCGGATCACGATCTCGCCGAGCTCGCCGCGGGGCAGGAGCCTGATGGCGTCCAGGACGTCCGGGTCGGCGACCTCCACGTCCACGCCCCACAGCGGGTGGCCGACCGTCCCGGCCCGGGTGCCGATCGAGAGCTGGTTCACCGAGGCCACCGGCGAGGTCTCGGACAGGCCGTAGCCTTCGAGCACCTTCGCGCCGAACGCCGCCTCGAACCGCTCCAGCACCGGCACCGGGAGCGAGGCGCCGCCGGAGACGCAGCGGCGCAGCTGCGGCATCGTCCCGGCCCGGGCCGCCGCCTCTACGAGGGTGACGTACATGGTCGGGACGCCGTGGAAGGTGGTGACGCGCTCCTTGGCCATCAGCGCGATGGCCGCGTCCGGGTCGAAGCGGGGCAGCAGGACGACGGTGGCGCCGAGGCGCCAGGTGGCGTTCATGCTGACGGTCTGGCCGAAGGTGTGGAACAGCGGGAGCGAGGCCAGGACGATGTCGTCGCGGCGGACCTCGTCGCGGGCGTCGTAGGCGTCGGTGGTCGCGTTCATCACCAGGTTGAGGTGGGACAGGACGGCGCCTTTGGGGGTGCCGGTGGTGCCGGACGTGTAGAAGATGACGGCCGGGTCCTCGGGCTTGCGGGTGACGAAGGTGGGGAGCGGGGTGGCCTGCTCGGTCAGCTCCTCCAGGCGGCCGTCGGGACCGGCCGTGAGGAGTCTGACCCCGGCCCGCTCGGCGGCCTTGGCGGCGGTCTCGGCGCACATCGCGTGCGCGATGAGCAGGCTGGCACCGCTGTCCCGCAGGACGGTCTCGGCTTCGTCGGCGGTGAGGAGGAGGTGCACGGGGACCACGACGCCGCCGGCGGCGAGGATCGCGTAGTAGGCGCGGGGGAACTCGATGGTGTTGGGGCACATCAGGGCGACTTTGTCGCCGGGCTTGATGCCTGTTTCTGTGCCTCTACCTTCTTTTGCGCTTCTACCTTGTTCTGCGTCTTCACCTTGCCCGGCAAGGGCGCCGGCCTGTTGGAGGACCTGCTGCCAGAGTTCGGCGAAGGTGAGGCGGTGGTCGCCTTCGATCAGCGCGATGTGGTCCGGGCGGCGCCAGGCGGGCTCGGCGAGGATGCTGGCCAGCGATAGGGAGGTCATGGCTGCTCGCTTCCGGTCGGGTGCGCTTCTCTTGCTCTTACTTCTTGTATCGCTGGTTGTGTCTCTGGCTGTGTCTCTGGCTGTGTCTCTGGCTGTGTCTCTGGTCGCGTCTCTGGCTTGTCTCTCTCGCTCCCGTTGATCGTCTCAGAAAGCGCTGACGCCGGTGAGGGCGCGACCGAGCAGCAGCTTCTGGATCTGGGATGTGCCTTCGTAAAGAGTCAGGACCCTGGCATCGCGCAGGTACTTGCCGACGGGGTATTCGTCGATGTAGCCATAGCCGCCGAAGACCTGGATGGCGTTGTTGGCGGCGCGGACGGCGGCCTCGGAGCAGAAGAGCTTGGCGGTCGAGGCGGCGGTGGCGTAGGGCTGGCCGCGTTCGATGAGGTCGGCGACGCGCCAGACCAGGAGGCGGCCGGCGTCCAGGTCGACGGAGATGTCGGCGAGCATCTCCTGGACCAGCTGGTAGTGCGCGATGGACTTGCCGAACTGGTCGCGCTGGGTGGCGTAGTCGACGGAGGCGTTGAGGCAGGCCTGCATCAGGCCGACGCAGCCGGCGGCCACGGACATGCGGCCCTTGTCCAGGGTGGACATCGCGATCTTGAAGCCCTGGCCGATCTCGCCGAGCCGGGCCTGGTCGGGGACGCGGACGTCTTCGAGGACGAGCTCGGCGGTGGCCTGGCCGCGCAGGCCGAGCTTGCCCTTGATCTCGCGGGCCTGGAAGCCGGGGGTGTCGGTGGGGACCAGGAAGGCGGTGATGCCACGCGGGCCGTCGTCGGGCTGGCCGTCCTTGTTGCCGGTGCGGGCGAAGACCAGGGCGACGTCGGCCCAGGTGCCGTTGGTGATGAAGATCTTGGAGCCGGTGATGCGCCAGCCGTCGCCGTCCTTCACGGCCTTGGTCTTCAGGTGACCGGCGTCGGAACCGTTGCCGGGCTCGGTGAGGCCGAAGCAGCCGAGGGCGTCACCGGCGGTGAGCTTGGGGATCCAGTGGCGCTTCTGCTCCTCGGTGCCGTACGCGAGCAGCGGCTTGGTGACCAGGCCGAGCGAGACGGAGACGATGCCGCGGACCGCGGTGTCGCCCCGGCCCAGCTCCTCCATGACGAGGCAGTAGGCCAGGTGGTCACCGGCCGAGCCGCCGTACTCCTCGGGGATCGTCATGCCGAGGAAGCCCAGGTCACCGAGCCGCTTCACGATGCCCCGGTCCACGGCCTCGGCCCGATCCCAGGCGGCGGCGTTCGGGATCAGCTCGCGGTCGGTGAAGTCGGCGGCGAGGGCGCGGATCGCCTCGTGTTCGTCGGTGAGGGTCAGGTCCATCGGGCACCTCGGGGTTGCGGAAACTAGCGCCGGGAGTTTTCTTGAACGTAGTCGGGAGAAACTAGCGGCGCAAGGTTTGGTGGGGGGTTTACTGGGTTCTCGGGCGGCGCGGGTTGGGGCCTTTAGGCGTTGGCGCCGCACCGCGAGGTGCCACGTGACGAGGAGAAGGAGACGCTATGGCTCGGCCACGTACGCCGCTGCTCAGCCGCGACGGCATCGTCGCCGCCGCGCTGGCCCTGGTCGACGCCGAGGGGTTGGAGGCGCTGTCGACGCGGCGGCTGGCGGCGGAGTTGGGGGTCAGCGGGCCGAGTCTGTACAACCACGTGGCGACGAAGGATGAGTTGATCGACGCGGTGGTTGATTGCGTGGTGGCGGCAGTGGATGTTTCGGCGTTCGCGGGGTTGGTGCGCAGTGACGTCGGCGAGCTTGGCGGCATTGGGGGCATTGGCGGAATTGGTGCCATTGGCGACAGTCACGAGACGGCGGCGAGGCTTGAGGTTTCTCAGGGGGCGAATCAGCTTGGCGACGGCATACGAGCGCCCGCGAATGTAGCCGTCAATGCGGCCGTCAATGCGGCCGTGAATGCGGCCGTGACCACGAGCGCGACCGGCGAGGAGCCAGCTTGGCGCGAGGCTTTGGCAACGTGGGCGCGCTCGTATCGCGAGGTGCTGGCGGCGCACCCGAACGTGGTACCGGCGTTGGCGCGTGGGTCGGGACGCCGTCCGGCACAGCTGCGGATCGCCGACGCGGTGTTCGGCGGACTGGTGGACGCCGGGTGGCCACGGCGCGAGGCCACGAGCATCGGTGCCCTGATGCGCTCGCTGGTGATCGGGTCGGCGCTGGGGTCGTTCGCGGCGGGCTTCCCGGCTGACGCGTCGGTCTACGCGGGCGTCTATCCGCACCTCAACCAGGCGCACCTGCTCGCCGAGCACCAGCGGGAGATCGACGACCGGGCTTTCGAGGTCGGGCTCACGGCCGTACTCGACGGGTTGGAGATGCGGCTGGCAGCATTGCGGGCCGGCGAACTGGGCGGCACGCGAGGCTAGTACATCAGCAGCCTGATGCATTCGAGGCCTGTGTCAGCGCAGCGAACGAGCCCAGCCGCCGACGGGACAAACTCCCGCGAACAACCACTCCTCACGCCTCCCCGCTGAGATTTCGCCAACCCGGTTCCGCGCACGCGCCGCATCCGGCATGCTTCGCGCTGTGGCGGTCTCAGACAACGCGGCGACCGGCGGAGCCGACCCCAGCGAGCCGCCGCCGGACGCCCTCATACAGGCGACGACGGCACTCCTGTCAGCAATCACCGCCATCACCCTCCCCCTCGACCTCCCCACGGCCGACCCGGCCCGCCGCGCCCGCACCGAGATCGAGCACATCCTCACCGCCGCGATCCTCCCCCGCCTCCACAC
>NZ_JAAFYZ010000316.1 GCF_018274385.1 Catenulispora pinistramenti
CTATTCGTCGGCAGCGTCAGATGTGTATAAGAGACAGCCTATTCCCGCGGATCCAGCACCCGATCAGCCAGCCCGTACTCCACCGCCGCCTCGGCCGTGAAGACCCGGTCGCGGTCGGTGTCGTGGCGGAGGCGCTCCGCGGTCTGGCCGGTGTGCTGGGTCAGGATCGTCTCCAGTTCGCTGCGCATGCGTACCAGTTCGTCGGCCTGGATGATCAGGTCGGGGATGGGGCCTTGGCCGCGCGCCGCTGGTTGGTGCAGGACTATGCGGGCGTGGGGCAGGACCGAGCGTAGGCCTGGTGTGCCCGCGGCCAGCAGGACCGCGCCGACGGCGATGGCCTGGCCGACGCAGGTGGTGCGGATCGGGGCCTTGATGTGTTGCATGGTGTCGTAGACCGCCAGCATCGCCGGGAGGTCGCCGCCTTCGCAGTTGATGTAGAGGCTGATCTCGCGGTCGGGGCCGTCGGATTCCAGGTGCAGGAGTTGGGCGATGAGGGCGTTGGCGACGCCGGCGTCGATCGCGGTGCCCAGGTAGATGATGCGCTCGGTGAGCAGGTGCGAGTAGATGTCGGTGACGCGCTCGCCCCGGGGGCTCTGGGTGGTCACGTAGGGGATGGTGTAGCTGCTCATGTCGAGATCCCGATCCGTCGGCGTTCCGGCACGACCTGCCCGAACGAGTCCACGATGTGGTCGATGAAGCCGTAGTCCCGCGCCTGCTGGGCGGTGAACCAGCGGTCGTGGAGCGAGTCCTCGAAGACGCGGTCGTAGGGCTGGCCGGTGTCCGCGGAGATCAGGGTGAGGATGGTGTTGACCGTGTGCCGCAGGTCGTCGGCCTGCACCTCGACGTCCACCGCGGTGCCGCCGATGCCGGCCGAGCCCTGGTGCATCAGGATCCTGGCGTGCGGGAGGGCGAAGCGGCGGCCGGGGCTGCCGGCCGAGAGCAGGAACTGCCCGGCGCTACAGGCCAGGCCCAGGGCGAGTGTCGAGACCTCGCACGGCACCAGGCGCATCACGTCGCGGATCGCGAGCATCGCCGGCACCGAGCCGCCGGGGGAGTGGATCCACAGCGAGATGTCGGCGTCCGGGTCCTCGGTCGCCAGGGACAGGAGCTGCGTCGCCAGCAGGGTGCCGTTGTCGTCGTCGAGTACGCCGTCCAGCACCACGATGCGGCGGCTGAACAGCTGGTCGCGGGTGCGCCAGGTGAACTGGGGCGTCTTTTCTTCTTCTTCTGCCATGCCTCCACCGTGCCCCGGCGCACGGCGGCTGCGAACGCCACGCTGCTGTGGGCGGATCCGCTGTGGGCGGATCAGCTGACAGCAGCGTCCGGGGTCCGCGCGATGCCGGCCCCCACCACCGCGGCGGTCAGCAGCGCCAGGCCGCCGGCGCACACCATGACCACCCGGGTCGAGGACGCGTCGACGACCCGCCCGCCGAGCAACGCGCCGAGCGCGAGGGTCGCCTGGAACGAAGCCGTGAACAGCACGCCTGCCGCCTCGGGCAGCCGCGGGGCCGCCTGCGAGAACCAGGTCTTCGAGCACGCCGGGACGGTGCCGTAGGCAAGGCCCCAGAGGACCAGCAGGGCCAGCGCGCCGAACGGGTTCGCACCGAGCAGCGGCAGCAGGAGCGTGGCGGCGGCGATCAGAGCGGCGCTGACCGCGAACGTCCCGCGAAGGCTGCGTCCCAGCGTGCGCCCGGCGACGACGGTGCCGAGGATCCCCGCCGCGCCGTAAATCAGCAGATAGACGCTGACACTCGACTCGCTGATCCCGGTCGTGTCGCGCAGAAACGGCGCGAGGTACGTGTACCCGCCGAAGTGCGCGATCACCACGAGCGTCGTGACCAGCAGCCCCGAGCGGACCCCGGTGCCCCGCCCGCGGAGCAGCCCGGCGAGCATCGCGCCGCTGGTGGCCCGCAGCATCGGCAGCGGTGGCAGCGTGCGGAGCAGGGCGAGGCAGACGAGTCCGGAGAGAACACAGAGCACTGTGAAAGGTGCCCGCCAGCCGGAGGCATGCCCCAGCACCGTCCCCAGCGGCACCCCGACCACCGATCCGACCGGCACGGCCGCGAAGACCAGCGCCGTGGCCTTCGACAGCGACCCGCTCGGCACCAGCCGCGGCGACAGCCCCACGCCGATGGACCAGTACCCGCCGATCACCAGCCCGGTCAGCGTCCGTCCGACCAGCACGAGCCAGAACGCGGGCGCCACCGCGACCGTCAGGTTCGCCAGGGCCAGCACCGCCATGAACACCGCGAGCACGGCCCGGCGGTCGAAGCGCGCGGCCGCGACCGTCGTCAGCGGCGCGCACACCGCCGCGGTCAGCCCCGGCAGCGTCATCAGCAGCCCGCCGGTCCCGGCCGAGACGTGGAATCCGGACGCGATCGGGTCCAACAGCCCGACCGGCAGGATCTCGCTGGTGACGATGACGAAGATGCCCAGGGCCAGGCAGGTCACGCCGTTCCAACGCGCGCGGACGGGGACGGTTTCGGTGCGTACTTCGGCGGCGGCGGACACGGATTCGGATACGGATACGGACATGGATTCGGACACGGACATGGCGGCTCTTCCCGACTGAGCTGGATGGCAGAACGTCTTGATCCAGTACAGCTCGCGGGGACGGAGTGATCCGGCGGGTTTCCGCCCTGACCAGCAGCCAGTGCTCAGGCGGTGCGGAGCTGGCGGCGCAGCACGTCGGGCGCCTCGATGAGCGAGGGCCCGTACCAGGTGAGATGACGCCCGGAAAGCAGTGCGGACGGCAGGCCGGGGAACGCCTCGGGGCCGTCGGAGGCGCTGAAGGCATACGGCTCGTCGGGGAGCACGACGAGCTCGGCGCCGCTGGTCACAAGCTCGGGCAGCGGGATCTTCGGGTAGCGCTCGGGGTGCTCGGCGTACACGTTGTGCACGCCGAGCCGAGCGAGTACGTCCCCTGCGAACGTGTCGCGGCCCAGTACCATCCACGGACGCCGCCAGATGGGGACGACGGCGGGGACGGCCGAATCAGGACTTTGTGATGCCCAGGCCGCCTGCGCCCGGTCGAGCCAGTCCGGCCGTGCCAGGCCGCAGCCGACCGTCAGCATCCGGTCCAGCTCCCGGAAGGCCTGGTCCACAGTCCGGACCTCGGTGACCAGCACAGACACCCCGGCGCCGCGCAACGCATCGAGATCCGCCGCCCGGTTCTCCTCCTCGTTCGCCACCACCAGATCCGGGGCCAGCGAGACGATGCGCGCCACATCAGGGTTCTTCGTCCCGCCGATCCGTTCGACGTCCAGATCGGCGGGATGCGTGCACCAGGCGGTGGCCCCGGCCAGCAGCCCCGGCGCCGTCGCGGCGATCGCCTCGGTCAGCGACGGAACCAGGGACACCACCCGCATCTGGGAGCCTTTCCGGTATCAGAACTCGTCGTCGAAGGAGACGCTACCGCCGACCGCCACCTGGTACGCCGAGACCCGCCGCTCGAAGAAGTTCGACAGCTCCTGCACGTCCTGCAGCTCCATGAACCCCAACGGGTTCGCGGTCCCGTACACCGGCTCCAGCCCCAGCTGCTCCAACCGCCGGTCCGCGACGTGCTCCAGGTACGCCCGCATGTCCGCCACCGGCAGTCCCGACACGCCGCCACCGAGCAGGTCCTCGGCGAACTGCGTCTCGCACTCCACCGCCTCGGCCAGCATGTCGCGCACCTGCTGCGCCATCTTGTCGTCGAACAGGTCCGGCTCCTCGGCGCGGACCGTCTCCACGACGTCGAACGCGAACGCCATGTGCATCGACTCGTCGCGGAACACCCAGTTGGTGCCGGAGGCCAGGCCGTGCAGCAGGCCGCGCGAGCGCAGGAAGTAGACGTAGGCGAAGGCGCCGTAGAAGAACAGGCCCTCGATGCACGCCGCGAAGCAGATCAGGTTCAGCAGGAAGGTCCGGCGGTCCTCGCGGGTCTGGAGCCGTTGCAGGCCGCCGAGCGAGTCGATCCAGCGGAAACAGAACTCTGCTTTGCGCCGGATCGAGGGGATGTTCTCCACGGCCGCGAACGCCGCGATGCGCTCGTCCTCGTCCGGCACGTAGGTGTCGAGCAGGTTCAGGTAGAACTGGACGTGCACGGCCTCCTCGAACAGCTGCCGGGACAGGTAGAGCCGGCCTTCGGGGCTGTTCACGTGCTGATACAGGTTCAGCACCAGGTTGTTGGCGACGATCGTGTCGCCGGTGGCGAAGAACGCGACCAGGCGCGAGACGAGGTGCCGTTCGGCGGCCGAGAGCCGGTCCAGGTCGGTCAGGTCACTGTGCAGGTCCACCTCCTCCACGGTCCAGGTGTTCTTGATGGCGTCGCGGAAGCGGTCGAAGAAGCGCGGGTAGCGCATGGGGCGCAGGGTCAGGTCCAGACCCGGATCGAGCAGCATGAAGGTTCTTTCCTTTACTGGCAGGCTTCGCAGGCTTCGGGGTTCTCCAGCGAGCAGGCGATCGCCTCGTCGTCGGCGACCACCGGGAGGTCGGCGGGGGAGGTGGTCGCGGCGACCGTCGCCTGCTGGATCCGCGTCGCGGGCCGCGAGCGCAGGTAGTACGTGGACTTCAGCCCGGCCTTCCAGGCGTACATGTACATCGACGACAGCTTCCCGATCGTCGGCGCGGCCAGGAAAAGGTTCAGCGACTGCGACTGGTCGACGAACGGCCCGCGGGCGGCGGCCAGGTCGATCAGCGCGCGCTGCGGCAGCTCCCACGCCGTCCGATACAGGGCCCTGACTTCGGCCGGCAGCGCCTCGACGCCCTGCACCGAGCCCTCGGCCCGCTTGATCGCCTCGCGCACCGCCGGGGTCCACAGCCCCAGCGCCTTCAGCTCGCCGACCAGTGCCGAGTTGATCTGCAGGAACTCCCCGGACAGCGTCTCGCGCTTGAACAGGTTCGACACCTGCGGCTCGATGCACTCGTAGCAGCCGGCGATGGAGGCGATGGTCGCGGTCGGGCGATGGCCACGAGCAGCGAGTTGCGCAGGCCGGTGGCCGCGATCCGCCCGCGCACCGCACCCCACCGCGCGGCCAGCTCCGGCGCGGTGGCGACGTTCCACAGGTCCGGCTGGAGTGCTCCCGAGGCCGCGCGGGTCTCGGCGAACGCCGGGTGCGCGCCGAACTGCTCGGCCAGTCCGGCCGAGGTCTCCAGCGCCGTCAGGTAGATCTCCTCGGAGATCTGGGTCGACAGCTCGCGCGCCCGCGCGTCGTCGAACGGCAGCCGCAGCGCGAAGAACACGTCCTGCAGCCCCATCACGCCCAGCCCGACCGGCCGCCAACGCGGGTTCGACGCCGCGGTCTGCTCGCTCGGGTAGTAGTTGATGTCGATGACGCGGTCCAGGAAGACCACCGCGGTGCGGACCGTGGCCCGCAGCCGGTCCCAGTCCACGGCGTCGCGCGCCGGGGTCAGGTGCGCGGCCAGGTTGATCGAGCCCAGGTTGCAGACCGCGGTCTCGGCGTCGGAGGAGACCTCGATGATCTCAGTGCACAGATTCGACAGGTGCACCGTGTTGCCGGGCAACCCGGTCTGGTTGCACAGCTTGTTGGAAGCGTCCTTGAACGTCATCCAGCCGTTGCCGGTCTGGGCCAGCGTGCGCATCATCTTGCCGTAGAGGTCGCGCGCCGGGACCTGGCGGACGAAACGGCCCTCGGCCTCGGCCGCGCGGTAAGCGGCGTCGAACTCCGCGCCCCACAAGTCCGGCAGCTCCGGCACCTGGTCGGGGTCCATCAGCGACCAGACGCCGTCGGTCTCGACCCGGCGCATGAACTCGTCCGGGATCCAGTTGGCCAGGTTCAGGTTGTGGGTGCGGCGCGCGTCCTCACCGGTGTTGTCCCGCAGTTGCAGGAACTCCTCGATGTCCGGGTGCCACGGCTCCAGGTAGACACACGCCGCGCCCTTGCGCCGGCCGCCCTGGTTGACCGCCGCGACCGAGGAGTCGAGCGTGCGCAGGAACGGGACGATGCCGTTGGAGCGGCCGTTGGTGCTGCGGATCAGGGCGCCGCGCGAGCGGACGCGGGAGAAGCCGATGCCGATGCCGCCGGCGAACTTCGACAGCCGCGCGACCTGGTGGTAGCGGGCGTAGATGGAGTCCAGCTCGTCCCGCGGGGAGTCCACGAGGTAGCAGGACGACATCTGGGTGTGCCGGGTGCCGGAGTTGAACAGCGTGGGGGAGCTGGGCAGGTAGGCCAGCGAGGACATCAGGCGGTAGAAGCCGATCGCCTCCTGCGGGTCCTGCGACAGTCCGGCCGCGACCCGCAGCAGGAAGTGCTGCGGCGTCTCGATGACGCGGCGGGTCACCGGGTGCCGCAGCAGGTAGCGGTCGTAGACGGTGCGCAGGCCGAAGTACTCGAAGCGCCGGTCGCCGTCGGGGTCGATGGCCCTGTCGAACCGCGCGGCGTGCGTGCTGACCAGGTCCTGCGTCACGTCGCCGATCAGGCCCTCCCGATGCCCGACGGCGATGGACGCGCTGAACGTGGTCGAGCCCTGGCCGGCCGCCTCGCGGGCGATGACCGCGGAGAGCAGGCGGGCGGCGAGCTTCGAGTACTGCGGCTCCTCGCCGATCAGCTCGGCCGCACTCTGCACCGCGAGGTCCGCGATCTGCTCCGGGGTGGCGGCGGGCGGCAGGCCGGCGAGGGTCTTGCGGGCGACGCGGGACGGGTCGACGTCCGGCAGGTCGGCGGACCAGGCGGCGATGTCGCGGAGCAGGTCCTGCTCAGCGGACTGGTCTGACGTCGGGTGCGGTCCTCGCGCCGCCGCGACCGCCTCGGCCGGCGCTGCGATCGTCTCGGTCGGCACCGCGACCGTCTGGGCCGGCACCGCGACCGTCTGGGCCGGCACCGCGACCGTCTGGGTCGGCACCGCGACCGTCTCGGCGGTCTCAGCCGTTTCGACCGTTTCGACCGTCTCGGCCGGCACCGCGGCCGACAGCGTGTGCGCCCCCGCGCGCCCCGCTGTCTCCGTGGTCCCGGTATCGACCTGGGTGACCGTCACAACCTTCTCCTCGCCAGTCGTAGGTCCGGTCCGGACCGATGGCGAGCAGACAGCGATGCGGGCGGCCGGGCCGCGACGCATTCCGCCGTCAGCCGTCCCACGCGGCCTCGGACCAGCCGCGCCCCACGTCCGGGCACGGCACCGCTGGCAGGTCTTCGGACTCGCGGGCGCCCGGCGGAGCCCCGGATCGGGCTCCGCGAACCTACTGGCCGTCACTTCCCAGGCCGGCGCCCGAAGGCGCCGTCGGCCCAGTGTGCACGACGGCTGTCGTTCCCACTCACCGCTGCGGGGCAGTCCCGGATTCACACCGGGTTCCCTCTTGCCTCGGCCCCCGCCCTTGCCTCAGGCGGTGGCCGAACCAGCTGCGTCGCACACCATATCTTGTGGTGGCTCTGAAATCCCAATCAACATGCTGTATGTCAGAGGGCTACTGAAAGGTTGCGTGCGTGGGTCGCAGGTAGATCCGCACGCGGGTCGGCGCGTCGCCCACCGGACCGTCCATCGCCAGGGTGTACCGGTCGGCGAGGACGGCGAAGAAGTCACCTTCCGGGTCCGGTTCGATGCGCTCCACGGTGCCGCGCAGCTCCAGGTATCGATACGGCGCGTCGGGGTCGTTGATGGACACCGCGGCGCTCGGGCGCTCGCTGAGCTCCTTGTACTTCGCGCGCTTCGTCGAGGTGGTGAAGGACAGGAACTCACCGTCCCAGAGGAACCACATGGGGTTCACGTGCGGGGTGCCGTCGGCGCGGATCGTCGCCAGGTGGCAGAAGACCGGCCGCTCGAGCAGGTCGGTGTGGGATTCAGGGATGACGGACATGGGTCTACTCCACTCGGGGACGGGGCCGGGAGCAAGGCGATGATCGGACTGATTGCGATCACGAGTCGTGATGGATGCCGGCCACCGCGATCGCCGCCTTGGCCGGGAATCGGGGCGCGGGCGCGCCTTTGGTACCGCCGGCCACCGCGTACGCTCTCGGGACTGTGGAACTGCGCCAACTCAAGTACTTCCTCGCGGTCGCCGAGGAACTGCACTTCGGCCGCGCCGCCGAGCGGCTGTCGATCGTGCAGTCCGCGGTCAGCCAGCAGATTCTGCGGCTGGAGCGCGAGCTGCGGGTGGAACTGCTGGACCGGACGCCGCGCCGGGTGCGGCTGACCGCCGCCGGGGCGGCGTTCGTGCCGGTGGCGCGGGACGTGGTGGCGGCCGAGCAGCGGGCGCTGGACACGATCGCCGCGTTCCGGGTGCAGCGCGGGACGGTGCTGCGGCTCGGGACGAGCGCCGGGATGGGGACGCGTCTGGAGCGGGTGCTCGAGGCGCTGGCGGTGCGCTCACCCGAAACAGTGGTCGAACTCTTCTCGGCGCCGCTGGAGGACCGGTTGCGGCGGGTCGCCGAGCGGGAGTGGGACGCGGCGTTCGTGCGGGGTGACGTCGCCGTGCCGGACGGGCTGCGGCTGCTTCCGGTGTGGCAGGACGAGCTGCTGGTCGCGGTGTCGAAGCGGCATCCGCTGGCCGGCGAGGGGGAGATCGAGATGGCGCGGCTGGCCGCCTCGCCGTTGTCGCTGGTGGCGCGGCGGCTCAATCCGCCGCTGGTGGACCTGGTGCTCCAGGCGTGCCGGGAGGCCGGGTTCGAGCCGGTGACGGGGCCGGGGGCCGGGTCGTTGCAGGACAAGCTGGCGGCGTTGAGCGCGGGCGGGCCCGGCTGGACGGTCGTGTACGCGGCGCAGGCGGAGCAGCTGGCCACCGGGCGGCTGGCGTTCCTGCGGGTGGCCGGCGGGCTGTCGATTCCGGCGGCGCTCGCGGTGCGGGTCGCCGATCGGGAGCGGCTGGGGGCGTTGGTGGCGGCCTGCCGGGCGGTGATCGATCTCGATCGGTGATCGCTGCGGGCTCAGGATGCTTCTGGGTCGCGGGCCCGGATCGCGGTGGAGTGGAGGCAGACCGATCTGATCACCGCCAACACTTCAGGAGCCTGCCATGACCACGGCTTCCACCGCCGAATGCCGACCCGAGCCGGACGCGGGACCGGCCGCCGCCGGTCCTATGACCACGCCGCCCGCCGCGGACACCGCCCGACCGACCGGGCAGTCGACCGAGCAGTCAGCCAACCGCACCGCGCCGACCAGCGCCACCACCGGCCGCCAGCGCCTGGCCTTCGCCGCGATCGCCACCGGCAACCTGCTGGTCCTGCTCGACACCTCGATCCTCAACGTCGCGGTCCCCGACGTCCAGCGCACGCTCCACCCCTCGGCCGCCGCGCTGCCCTGGGCCGTCGACGCCTACACCGTCGTCTTCGCCGGGCTGCTGCTCGCGGCCGGGGTGTTCGCCGATCGGTGGGGTGCCAGGCGCGTGTACCTCGGCGCGCTGGCGGCGTTCGCCGTGCTGTCAGCGCTCTGCGCCGCCGCGCCTGATGTCAGTGTGCTGATCGGCGGTCGGGCGTTGCTCGGCGCGGCCGGTGCGGGGCTGGTGCCGGCGTCGATGGCGTTGCTGATCGGGCTGTATCCGGATCCGGCGCGGCGGCAGCGGGCGGTGGGGGCG
>NZ_JAAFYZ010000317.1 GCF_018274385.1 Catenulispora pinistramenti
CCCCCGAGATCGGCGCCCCGGCCCCCGACTTCACCCTGCCGGGCGCGGTCCTGGCCGGCGCCGAGGTCGAGCGCCGCGACTTCACGCTGTCCGCGCACCGCGGCAAGCCGATCGTCCTGGCCTTCTACCCCGGCGACGACACGCCGGTGTGCACCAAGCAGATGTGCTCGTACTCCAACGAGCTGGAGAAGTTCACCGGGATCGGGGCGGAGGTCTGGGGCATCAGTCCGCAGGATCTGGACAGCCATGAGAAGTTCGCGCTGAAGCACGGGTTGCAGATGCCGTTGCTCGCCGACCCCGACAAGACCGTGATCCGGCAGTACGGCATCGCGCTGAAGGGCCTGGGTCTGAAGCGGTCGGTGTTCCTGATCGACGCCGAGGGCGTGCTGCGCTGGAAGCACGTGGCGACCTTCGGCTTGATGTTCCAGTCCGTCGCGACGCTGACCGAGCAGATCGGCGCCCTGGCCTGAGGCCGCACCCCTGCCTGAGGCGGCAACTATTCTGAGGAGCATGTCGCTGCCCGTAGGCCCCTACGCCCGCCACACTGCCCGCGTCCTGCTGGTGAACAAGGAGGACCGCCTGCTGCTGTTCAAGTTCGGCAGCCGCCGGCGGGACTTCGTCTGGCTGACCCCGGGCGGCGGCATCGACGAAGGCGAGACTCTCAACGCCGCGGCGGCCCGCGAGCTGCACGAGGAGACCGGTCTGATGGTGGCCCCCGAAGAACTCGGCAACCTGGTCGCCGCCGCCGGCGGCCACGCCGACCTCGGCTGGGTCAAGGGAATCCTGCGCGAGGACTACTTCTTCCACCGCGTGGATTCACTCGACATCGACATGAGCGGCTTCACCGACTACGAGCGCGAGTCCATCGCCGAGCACCGTTGGTGGTCGGTCGCGGACCTGGAAGCCACCGACGAGAACATCGCGCCGTGGGGTCTGGCACCGCTGCTGGCCTCGATCCTGCGCGACGGTCCGCCGCAAAACCTGGTCGAGCTCCCGTGGCATCACTGACTCTGCTTGCCCGCACCCTGCCGTGCTCCCATGCTTTAGGCATGACCACCGAATGGCGCGGCAACAAGGGTCCGATCGGCGTCCTGACCGGTGCGGGCATCAGCACCGACTCCGGTATCCCGGACTTCCGGGGGCCCAGGGGCGTGTGGACGAAGGACCCGATCGCCGAACTGCTGTCGACCTACGACGCCTACGTCTGCGACCCCGAACTGCGGGTACGGTCCTGGCAGGCCCGGCGGGACAACCCGGCGTGGCAGGCGGAGCCGAACGCGGCGCACAAGGCGCTCGCGGAGCTGGAGCACTCCGGCCGCGCGGTCCGGATCATCACGCAGAACATCGACCGGCTGCACCAGCGCGGCGGATCGACGCCGGGCAAGGTCATCGAGATCCACGGGAACATGTTCGACGTGGTCTGCATCGGTTCGGGCTGCACCTATCACTCCACGATGGAGGAGACGCTGGAGCGGGTCGCGGCCGGCGAGCCGGACCCGGCGTGCCCGGTGTGCGGCGACATCCTGAAGGCCGCGACCATCATGTTCGGCCAGAACCTGGACCCGCGGAGCCTGTGGCAGGCCGAGCAGGTGGCCGAGAACTCCACGGTCTTCCTGGCCATCGGCAGCTCGCTCCAGGTCCAGCCCGCCGCGTCGATGTGCGAGGTGGCGGTGGGTCACGGCGCGGACCTGGTCATCGTCAACAACGAGCCGACCCCGTACGACCACCTCGCCACCGAGGTGATCCGCGACCCGATCGGCGAGGCGGTCCCGCGGATCGTCGCCGAGCTGATCGCCGCCGGGGAATCCGCACGTTAACCGTGGATTGACGCGAGGTTGCGCACCGGCGGAGCATGTGAGGCGTGAACGCGCCCCGGGACGACGATCCGGCCGCCGCCTGGGAGGAACCCTGGCAGCCGCCGGTGTCGGAGTACGCGGTCTACATGACCCCGGCCGAGGAGCACCGCCGCCTGGGCCTGGCCCTGTACGGCGCGGGCTGGCACACCATCGCCGAGCACGGCATCCGCTGGGACGCGCGGGTCCTGAACTGCTACGCGCTGCACCTGGTGACCCGCGGCTCGGGCTGGATCGAGTGGGGCGACCGCCCGCGCACCCGACTGCCGATCAAGGCCCCGGCAGCTTTCTGGCTGTTCCCCGGCCTCGTGCACTCCTACCAGCCGGACGTCGGCGGCTGGACCATCACCTGGGCCCTGTTCGACGGCCCGGCGGCGGCCGGCTACGAAAGCCTCGACTTCCTGTCCCGCACCTCGCCGGTGGTCCCGCTCGGTGACGCGCGCCCGGTCCGCGAGCTGTTCCGCGAACTGCTCACCGTGGTCCGCACCGCCGGGCCGCACTACGAGGTGTCGTCGGGAATCCTCATCCACCGCCTGATCACCGCGGTCCGCGACAACGGCCCGGGGCTGCGCGAATCGCGGGCCGTCCGGGCCCTCACCGAACACGCCACCGATCCGGTCGCGCTCCAGGACCACGCCACCCGGCTCGGGCTGACGGTCACGCAGCTGCGTGAGGAAGTGCGGCTGGCCACCGGATCGACGCCGAAGGAGTACATCCTGCGGGTGCGGTTGTCGAAGGCGAAGGACCTGCTGGCCGCGACGGACCAGAGCGTCGTGCAGGTGGCGCGCGCTGTCGGCTACGACGATCCGGCGTACTTCACGCGGTTGTTCACGCAGCGGGTCGGGTTGTCGCCGACGATGTTCCGGCGCGGTTCGCTGTCCGGGTGAGGCGCGCGCCGCGGCGGATCGCGGCGACAAATATCCAAGAACGCCTCACCAAGATCCATGGTGGCGCACCCGCCCGCGCCTCGATCATCGCAGGGTGGCACAAGAGCGCGTACTGACCATCGAGTCCATCGAGTCCATCGAGTCCGGCGGCAGGTTCCTGCGAGGCGGCCTGGAGCACCGGATCGTCTCGGCGGCGATCCACTATTTCCGGGTGCATCCGCGACTGTGGCGGGACCGGCTGGAGCGGTTGCGGGCCATGGGCTGCAACACCATCGAGGTCTACATCGCGTGGAACTTCCATCAGGGCGAGCCGGGTCCGGCCCGCTTCGACGGCTGGCGGGACGTCGCCGGCTTCGTGCGGCTGGCCGACGAGGTGGGGCTCGACGTGATCGTGCGTCCGGGCCCTTACATCTGCGCGGAGTGGGACTTCGGCGGGCTGCCGGCGTGGCTGCTGGCCGATGAGAACGTGCGGCTGCGCACCACCGATCCGACGTACCTGGCGGCCGTGGACGCCTGGTTCGACCAGCTGATCCCGGTGCTGGCGGACCTGCAGGCGACGCGTGGCGGCCCGATCGTGGCGCTGCAGATCGAGAACGAGTACGGCAGCTTCGGCGCCGACCCGGAATACCTCGGCCACCTTCGCAAGGGCCTGATAGAGCGCGGGGTGGACACTCTGCTGTTCACCGCCGACGGTCCGCAGGATCTGATGCTGGCCGGCGGCTCGCTGCCGGACGTGCTGGCCACCGTGAACTTCGGCTCGCACGCCGCCGAGGGCTTCGCGGGCCTGCGCCGCTTCCGCCCGGACGATCCGCAGGTCTGCATGGAGTACTGGAACGGTTGGTTCGACCACTTCGGCGAGGGGCACCACACCCGCACCCCCGAGGACGCCGCGCAGACTCTGGACCAGATCCTGGCCGCGGGCGCCTCGGTCAACCTCTACATGGGCCACGGCGGCACCAACTTCGGATTCTGGGCCGGCGCCAACCACTCCGGCCTGCTCGCCGGCGATCCGGGATATCAGCCCACGATCACCAGCTACGACTACGACGCCCCGGTCGGCGAGGCCGGGGAGCTGACGCCGAAGTTCCATCTGTTCCGCGAGGTCATCGGCCGCCATGTCGAGCTCCCGGACGCCGAGCCGCCCGCCCCGTTGCCACGAGCGAAGCCGCAAACCGTTACGGCGCCCCGGATCGCGGCGCTGCGGGACCACGTGGACCTGCTGGCGCCGGACCCGGTCCGGCGCCCGACCCCGGAGCCGATCGAAAAGCTCGGCCACGCCTTCGGCCTGGTCCACTACCGCCGCCGCCTCGACGGCCCCGCGCGCACCCACACGCTGCGGATCGAGGGCGTCCGCGACCTCGCGCAGGTCTTCGCGGACGGCAAGCTGCTCGGGATGTTGGAGCGTGACAGACCTGAGCAGACCTTGGATCTCCAGATCCCGGACGGGGGCCTGGATCTGGAGATCCTGGTCGAGCCGCTCGGCCGGGTGAACTACGGGCCGCACCTGGCCGACCGCAAGGGCCTGGTCGGCGGGGTGCGGCTGGACCACCAGTTCCAGTTCGGCTGGGAGCAGCGGGTGCTGCCGCTCGACGATCTGGCGGGGCTGCCCACCGCCCAGAATCAGGACCCTGCGGCGGGCAGCACAGCGGGCCCCGTGTTCCACCGGGCCGCCGTCGTCCTCCCCGAGCCGGCTGACGGGTTCCTCGCCGTCCCCTCCACGGCGCGGAGCCTGGTCTGGCTCAACGGATTCCTGCTCGGCCGGTTGTGGAACCGGGGCCCCCAGGTCACCCTCTACGCCCCGGCCCCCCTGTGGCGCGCCGGCGAGAACGAGATCCTGGTGCTGGCCCTGGAACCGGAGCCCGGTTCGCAGAGCCTTGAGGTAGAGCTGCGCGACACCCCCGATCTCGGACCAGTCGCGACGCCCTACACCCACGCGGATTACTGACCCGCGGGCAAGTCAGAACCGGCCGCGTCAGGCGTCCCGCTTCTTCACGACCACCATCGCCACCACGATCGAGATCACGGCCCAGCCCGCGTACACCAGCCAGGCGTGCGTGTGGCCGGCCGGCCACTTGCCCATGGTCTGATACGGGTCCTTGTGCCAGAACGCGAGCGTTTGCTCGGCGTCATCGGGGAACAGATGGCGGACCTCCACCACCCAGCGGTACTTGTCGCCGCCGAAGAAGGCCGGCAGCAGGAACAGGAAGGCGACCACGGCCACGATCGAGGCCGTGGCGTTGCGGATCAGCGCGCCGAACAGCATGCCGATCAGCGCGCAGACCGGGACCACAAGGGTGTAGGCGGCGATGGCGATCTGGGCGTCGGGGTCGGTGATCGACAGCCCGACGTGCCGACTGGCCACCATCGCCTGTCCGCCGAGGAACGAGACCAGCGCGACGACGAACGCCAGCACCGTGGTGATCGTGCAGAGCACCGTGATCTTCGCCGCGACCACGCCCCCGCGCTTCGGGACCGCGGCGAACGTGGTGCGGACCTGCCCGGTGGAGAACTCGCCGAACATCGTCAAGGCGCCGATCGCCGCGCCGCCCAGCATCATCAGCTGCACCGCGATGCGGGACAGGGAACGGAAAAGCGGGTTGTAGACGAAGTGCCACACCGTGCCGTCCGGCAAGACCTGCGTGGGATGCGCGAGATCGTTGTCCAGATACTGAATATCCGAGCGGACCCCGTTCAGGTTGATGAAGACGGTAGCGGCCGCCGCCACGAGCAGCACCAGCCAGGTGGAGCGCAGCGAGGCGACCTTGATCCACTCCATCCGGCACAGATCGCGGAAGCGCGGCTTGGGCTCGTTGGGGAGCGGGACGGAGGTCTTCGATACGGCGGTCGTCGTCATGGTGCTCATCGGGCTTCTCCTGCGGCGTATTCGACGGCGTCGGCGGTCAGTTCCATGAACGCCTTCTCCAGCGAGGCGTTCTGGGTGGCCAACTCGGCCAGCATGATGTTGTTGCGCCAGGCCAGTTCGCCGATCTTCGGGGCGGGCAGGCCGACGACGGCCAGGCCGCCGGCGTCACCGTCGGCGTCGGCGTCATCATCGGCAGCACTGTCGGCGGCGGCCGGCTGGACGTCGGCACCTTCGGCGGTGAGGATCGCGGCCAGCGCCGCGGCCTCCGGCGTCCGCACCAGCACCGTGGCCTGCGAGCCCCGCCGGGAGAACTCGGACAGCGTCTCGTCGGCGATCAAGTGCCCGCGCCCGATCACCACCAGGCGCTCGGCGGTGTGCTCCATCTCGGACATCAGGTGGCTGGAGACGAACACCGTCCGCCCCTCCTTGGCCAGCCGCTGGAACATCTCGCGCACCCAGCGCACGCCCTCGGGGTCCAGGCCGTTCAGCGGTTCGTCGAACAGCAGCACCGGCGGGTCGCCGAGCAGCGCGCCGGCGATGCCCAGGCGCTGCTTCATGCCCAGCGAGTAGCCGCCGATCCGCTTGCGTCCGGCTTCGGCCAGCCCGACTTCCTCCAGCACCTCCCCGACCCGGCGCAGCGGGATCCGGTTGCTGACGGCCAGCGACTTCAGGTGCGCCACGGCCGAGCGTCCGCCGTGGATGTCCTGCGCGTCCAGCAGCGCGCCGACGTGGCGAAGCCCGCGCGGCCGGTCGGTGAAGGGGTGGCCGTCGACGGTGACCGCGCCGGAACTGGGCGCGTTCAAGCCGAGGATCAGCCGCAGGGTCGTCGACTTGCCGGAGCCGTTGGGGCCCAGGAAGCCGGTCACCGTCCCGGATCGGACGGTCACGGTCAGGTGGTCCACGGCCGTCTTGTCGCCGTAGCGCTTGGTGAGGTCAGTCAGCTCGATCACGGGATTCAGACTGGCGGGACAGCGGATAGTCGGGCATCGGCCCGGGAGCCAAATGCGATCGTCCGATGGTGGCCTACGGGAGTAGGCCCTGGAGCCGATGCGGGTATCCCCGGCGGCTGTCTACGATCTTGGGCATGGAGAAGACGCGACGCGGCCTGTGGGTGGTAGACGGCCTGCTGGTGGCCGGCTACCTCGGGCTGATCGCGATGACCATGCCGTATCTGCGGCCTTACACGCGATTCACGCCCTACCCCGACGGCCTGCCCGGCGGCCCGATGGGCTGGATCGTGCAGCCGGGCGGGTACCTGGTCCAGCAGAACTACCAGGCCAACGGCTGGCAGCGCGAGCTTCCGGCACTGTGCATAGTGGTCTTGCTGCCCATGGTCCGCCGCCGACCGTTGTTCTTCGCCACCGCTATTGGAGTCGCGCAGCTATTGGTCGCGACCGTGCACGCCCCGGGCGACGCCCGCTACACCATCCTCATCGCGGCCGACATCTGCCTGGTCCCCATCGCGCTGGCCTGGCGACGGCGCACCTCGATCAAGGCCGCGGGCCTGATCGCGACCGGCGGCACCATCTCCATGGCCGCCTTCACCCCGGGCTCCGCGCAGCTGATGCCGACGCACATCGTGGTGGTCTCCCTGCTGACCCTGGTGGCCTGGCTGCTCGGCAGCTCGACCCGGGAGCGCCGGGCCGGGGCCGTCCGGCAGCGCGCCGACGCCGCGGTCCAAGCGGTGGCCATCGAGCGGCTGCGCATCGCCCGCGAGCTGCACGACATGATCGCGCACAGCATCGGCATCATCGCGATCCAGGCCGGGATGGGGAACCGGGTGATCGGCACCCAGCCGGCCGAAGCGCGGAAGGCGCTCCAGGCGATCGAGGACACCAGCCGGGACACCCTGTCCCAGCTGCGCCGCACCCTGACCGCGCTGCGCCGGGACGAGAACGCCGAGACCCCGAGCGACCCGGCGCCGGGCCTGGCCGACCTGGACCAGCTGGTCGCCTCGACGAAGCACGCGGGGGTGCTGGCGATCGTGGAGACCACGGGGATGCCCAGACCGCTGCCCGGCGAGGTCGACCTGGCGGCGTACCGGATCATCCAGGAGTCGGTGACCAACGTGGTGCGCCACTCCGGGGCCCGGACCTGCCGGGTCCGGATCGAGTACCAGGACAGCGCGGTGGCCATCACCGTCGCCGACGACGGCCATGGCGTGCTGGGCTCCGGCGGCACCGGCTTCGGCCTGGTCGGTATGCGCGAGCGGGTGAGCCTGGTGCACGGCACGTTCACCGCCGGGCCCCGCCACGGCGGCGGGTTCCTGGTGAGCGCCACGCTGCCGGTGCCGGGCGGGTTCGGGACCGTGTACGCCGGCTCGGCGAAGGAGAACGCGACCGTCGAGACCGAGCAGCGGCCTGACATCGATCGCCCCCTCCCCCAGGCGCTCCCGACACCCGACCCGAATCCGGCGGTGACCCCATGATCCCAGAGGCCTCAGTGATCCCAGACCCCGCGCCGAGCCCCATCCGGGTGATCCTGGCCGATGACCAACCGCTGATCCGGACCGGTCTGCGGGTACTGATCAACGACGCCCCGGACATCGAGGTGGTCGGCGAGGCCGGCACCGGCGCGGAGGCGGTCCGGCTGGCCGCCGCGCACACCCCGGACGTGGCCGTGATGGACATCCGGATGCCGGAGATGGACGGCATCGAGGCCACCCGGCGCATCACCGGGGCCGGCGACACCACCCGCGTCGTCATGCTCACCACCTTCGACGACGACGAGTACGTCTACGCCGCGCTACGAGCCGGCGCGAGCGGCTTCCTGGTCAAGGACATGGCCCTGGACTCGATCCTGGACGCGGTCCGGGTCGCGGCCTGCGGCGACGCGATCATCGCACCGAGCATCACCCGCAAGCTGATCGCCGAGTTCGTGGTCCGTCCCGACCCGGTCGGCGTCGCGGCGAACCGCGGGGACAAGGCCCTGCTGGGCGGCGTCACCGAGCGCGAGCGCGAGGTGCTGACGCTGGTCGGGCGCGGGCTGTCCAACGGCGAGATCGCCGAGCAGCTGTTCATCAGCGCGGCCACCGCCAAGGCACACGTGGCGCGGCTGTTCACCAAGCTCGGCGCGCGCGACCGGGTGCAGCTGGTCATCACGGCCTATGAGGCGGGCCTGGTCTCGACCTCGCACTGACCCGAGGCGCGCTGGCCCAAGGCGCGCTGGCCCAAGGCGTGCTGGCCCAAGGCGTGCTGTTCACAGGCCTCGCTGTTCACAAGCCGCGTGGTTCACAGGCCTCGCGGACTCAGTGGAGTTTGCGGTGAACTGGAGTTTGCGGGTCAGGTTGCTGTTGGCTTTTGGGTTTTAGAAGCTTTTTACGGCCTTCGGTCATAGTTGTACCGGTTCGGGGTTCGGGGCGGCAGGTGTGTTTGTCGGCTGCCGGTTCCCGCGTTCACAACCCCGCCCCACCTCAGGCCTCTTCAACTCCAGCAAGTTGGGACAAGGGCACAGGCCAGATCAAGAGCAAGATCAACGGCACAGGCAAGGTCAAGAGCTGAAGATCAAGATCAAGATCAAAAACTGTGATGAAGAGCCGGGCCTCCGGCGGGCCTCGACAACCTCAGGGAAACTAGCGCCAGTCCATCGGGTGGCCGAGCCAGTCTCAGCGGCGGCGGCCTGTGAGGTGGTGCGGTCCGTTCCCCACGGTCGCGTCGTCAGCCCGATGGGTACAGCACCGGCGTCCGGGGGTAAAGTCCGCGCGCTGCGGTTGGCGGTCTGAGCTGCGGTTTCACACAGCGCGAACTTGACCCCCGGCCACCGGCACTGTAGGCGAAGCCCTGCCGACGCGACCGAGGGGAACGAACCGAAAACCAGCCGGAGAAATACAAAACAGGGGGTGCGGGTACCGGCGGCTCGGCGA
>NZ_JAAFYZ010000318.1 GCF_018274385.1 Catenulispora pinistramenti
CCCGCCACGGCCGCGGTCAGCGCCACCACCCCGGCCAGCCCGCCGCCGGCGCCCGCCATCCGGAACCGCCGCCGCCGGTCCCCGGCGTGGGCGAGCACCGCCGGGTCGGCGATCCATCCGGGCTCGCCGGCACCCCGGGTCCGGTCGAACAGTTCGCGAGCCCAGTCCACTTCTTCCTCAGCCATGCTCATCCTTCCTTCCACGTGAGCAGGTCGGGGTCGGCGGTGTGCGCGGAGCTCGCGATTTCCACGCGCAACGCCGCCAGACCCCGGGCCGTCTGGCTCTTGACGGTGCCGAATCTTTGTTCGCACACCATGAGTTGACCAGCGGAGACGGGCCAACTGGAGTCGAGAGCTGAGGGGTGGGCTGGGATTTTGGCCGGTGTCCTGCGTGTGCGGGGCTGAAGCACTTCGAGGGGGCCTTACGCTGGCTTAGCAGAGAGGGCAGGTTCGTGGACCTGCCCGCAGGTGGCACTCTCAGGCCCCCTCGAAGTGCTTCAGGTGGGGTCCCCGTGCACGGAGGTGGGTAAAATCTCGGCCCGCCCCGGACCGGACCGCAGACAACCACGAGCGGGACGTGAGCTGTTGGCCTGTTCTGGTGACCACGCGTCTCAAGAGCGGAGGGGGTGTCTTCGGAGGAGGGCAAGGGCTAACGAAGTGCCCTTGACGTCCGGAGAAGGCGCCACCGTAGCGGCGGCAAATTCCGTACTTGACCGACTACGAGCGACAGGTGGCGGTTCCGCCTAAGACGACCACAACTCATCATCCACGCGGCGGTCCTGATCCGATCATCCAAGATAGGGATGATCGCGCCTTTCGGCGTAATGCTTCAGCCGAAGACGCTGCGTGGGGTGCATCGGGAGATCATCAAAGGCTGATGGGGCTACGAACTCCAGCGCTGTTGACTCGTCGGAGGGCGTCATCTCGCCGCCAACCGCCTTCGCCGTGTAGCAGATGTTGAACTGCTGGCGAACCTCGCCGTCTGAGTACGCAATGACATGGCGCGGGTCCGAGTAGGTACCAACGAGCCCTGTGATCTCGACTTCGAGGCCGGTCTCTTCGCGGGCCTCGCGTACGGCGCATTGCGTCAGCGACTCCCCAAGCTCCATCGTTCCGCCTGGAAGTGCCCAGTTGCCTGAGTCAGTACGGCGCAGCAGCAGAACCCGGCCGGCCGCGTCTGTAACTACGGTAGAGGTCGCCACCACGAGCGAGTTTGGCGTGGGTGCGGCGGGATCGTCGAAGTAGTCGGTACGCGCCATGTCGTCACGCTACCGGAGCTGCCCGTTCCCAGACGGCATCGAACGAGTCGCGGTACGTGTTGACCATGGTGCCGCTCTTGCCGCGTCGCAGATGCCAAACCGGCGCACCAAAAGCGTTCACGCCCCAAACGTGACCGTTGATCAACAGTTCGTCGTCGGAGCGGTAGATGCTGTTGTAGAGAGTCGTACCGTGTGTTCTGATCTCGATGTTCCGTTTTCCGAGTAGCGGACGGTAGTGCATCAGTGCAAGTCGGCAGCGACTTTCGATGCCATGGCCGAACTTCTCTTCCTGGCCTCGGGCAATGATGTTCGGCGAGTCAGGGTCGCCGAGCGCGATGCGGACGGCGCATCCGCGCGCGGCCTTGTCAGCGAGTAGATCGTTGAACCCGGGAACCGATTCCTGAAGGTGGTTGGCGGCGTATACGAGAACGTCGATCGCCTGTTCGGCTTGCTCGAAGAAGCTGAACCAGACGGCGGGGGCCATCTCGGCTCGTTGGCCGTAGATCGCGACCAGTTCGGGTGATAGGGCTCGTGCTGAGCGGCCTTGATGCAGGTTGGGCCAGAGAAACATAGCGTCTTCCTGGAGGGCTTCGGCGGCTGGAACCGCAAGGCGGGCATACGGGACTCGACCCGTGTTCACCCACCGCTCAACGGTCTTGGGATCAATCCCGATGGCAGCGGCAAGTTTCTCGGCCGTCATCCCTCTTGCCGTCATCGTCGCCCGTAGCCGCTCGTTCGCCATACCTCACCTCACAGACGTCTACCCCTGGGACTTGTATAGCGCACAGGACGTCCTAAAGTCGTCCCTTGCGACAGTTTAGGCGTCCCGCTTCCGATCGAATACTCAGAGTCATGAGTGATGCCAACGCCCGCCCGGCCAACGCGACCGTCGACGCAGGGCTCGTGCCCGGAACCGTCGCGGCGTCCGACCGTGCCGGAATGTCGGGAGGAGCGATCTCGATGCGAAGGAGGGCAACGCCTGAGCTGCCGGTGGGATCCCCTCCTGGTGCTGAGGTTCGGCGTGCTTTCGATGTGCCGGTAGGGGCGTGGATCGCTCCGCTAGGTGAGTCGATGAACCCTGGTGCGTGGCGTCCGACTGTGGACCGGGCGGTTTCTCGGGAGTACTCGGTGCTGTTCCACGAGAGGCCGTCTGCGGGGAAGGCGCCGGACGCATCGAAGTTCCCGCATGGGGTGTGGGTTGCGTGGTGCCGTACTCGGCCGACGTTCCCGGACCCTGCTGAGGGGGTGCGGTCGTGAGCATGTTGCTGGAGTCCGTTCCGGCGCGCGTGTCCGAAATCGAGTTCGGTTCGCTGGTGCTGATCGGTGCCACGTGGCGGCGTTTGGAGCGTTGGGAGACGACCGGCGGCGACGGCGGAAACCCCACAAGTTGGTGGGTGTTCTGGGCCGGGCCGCTGCTCCCGTCGATGTATGTGGCGGAGCCGTCGTTCATGCAGGTCTGGTGCGGTGACGATGCTCCGCGCACATCGGGGGTGGTGTGGTGACGACGCAGGAGAACGACACGTCCGGCATGTCCTACTGGGACGAACCTCGCGGGCGTACCCGTGTGCTGATTCTGTTCACGGTGGCTGTGTCCTCGCTGACGATGAACGCGATTCTGCTCGTCTACTACGCGAAAGGTGGCGTTCGGTGATGGGCGCGGGCGGGGTGGACGCGGCGAGGGTTCGACGGTACGAGCCGGGCGATGTGGTGCGGGTTCGTAGAGAGCCGTTGCTGAGTGTCGTGGAGCTGCCGACGCATCGGGCCTGTGAGGTGCCAGAGGATGCGCCGGATCTGGGTTCGCTGTGTTGCGTACCGATCGTGTTGGTCCGGACCCCGAATGGCGAGGGTGACGGGCCGCTGCGGTGGGTGGAGGTCGCCGATCTGACCCCGGTCGATGAGGACGACAACGGAGAATCCCCTGTGCCGCCGTAGTGCGGGGGTGGTGCTTGCGGGTGAGGTGACTCGGCCTTGATGGCTGTCGCCCGCGAGGCGGTTGCGTGCGGCTTCGAGGGGCCTTGGGTTTCTCGTCAGAGTCGGTCGTGCGTGGCCGTGGCGGGGAGTAGGGCCAGGCCGTGGTGCGCTCGGCGGTCCCCCCACCTGCTCCCCGCTCAAGAAAGTAAGCCGGACCGCCCTGATCCTTGGCAGGCGGGGCGGTCCGGCGGGGTGATCAAACCCCGGTGCCGATGGTACCGGGGTGCACCGACATGTGAGCACTCTGATTCCTCGGCGCGGGTCGTGTTGGTCCGAGTCGGGAGGGTGTTTGGACGTGGTCGCCGGTGAGTGGTCGGTGCATCCGGATTTCTGGGTGTGCAGGCCGGGCGTGAATTACGTGGTCGCGTATGCGCGTGCCCGGTGGCTGGCGTCGCTGCTGGTCAGGCTGGCCGGTGGTGAGGCGGCCTCTGCGGACCTGCGGTCGGCGGCGGAGTTGTACGGCCCGGCCTGGGCGGTGCGCGCGGATGGCACGGCGATTGCGTGGATCGGGCCCGATCCGGATGACGCGGACTTGTGGGCGCAGCTCGGGCCGGATGAGCCGGTGCCGTTGGACTTTGGTGGCCTTGCGGCGGCGGAGACGGGGCGGGTGTGGTGGTGACCTGCTGCGCAGGCGAGAGATAGCCACCAGTTCCGCTGGTGAACACGGGCATAACCCAATATCAGCGTTCGATACAAGGTTGGGTAGGGCATGGTTTTGCGGGTCAACGCGGCGGCACAACGGCGGTTGAACGCGATCCAAGGGCAGCTCCTCGCGGCAAGACTGGCGGCCAAGATGTCGCAAGAAGCCCTCGGCGAAGTGCTCGGGGTAACGAGCAGATCGTTGCGGGATTGGGAGAAGCACTACGACTCGCCCAGCCTGGGCCACGCGTTCGACTGGGCACAGCGGCTGGGGTTTCGCCTCGCGCTCGCCGATCGCCTCGTCGAAGCGACAGCTTTCCCGGTTGAGGTGAAGCACCACCACATCTGGCAGATGCAGGAATACCGGCTGTTGGCTCCGTTCTTGAAGGCCAGGCGCCGTGCCCGCAAGATCTCCCAAACCGATCTTGGCCTGATTGTCGGGGTTACCAGATCGACGTTGCAGCGTTGGGAGGACGGTGAGCAGTTTCCCCGGCTGATCGGGTTGATCGTCTGGGCTGACCGCCTCGACTACTCCGTCGAGCTGCAACCGCTGCTCTAGAAGCGCAAGACCCAGGTTCCAGGCTTGAGCGGGGCGGGTTCGGCCGGCGGGCGGCCTTCCCGCGGGGCTGATCTCGGGGGTGTCCTCGCCGCCCGCCGGCCGGTTCCGCTGAT
This sequence comes from Catenulispora pinistramenti, assembly GCF_018274385.1. Classification (GTDB taxonomy): domain Bacteria; phylum Actinomycetota; class Actinomycetes; order Streptomycetales; family Catenulisporaceae; genus Catenulispora; species Catenulispora pinistramenti. Next base: position 4,541 of record NZ_JAAFYZ010000318.1, read on the forward strand.
GAGCGCACTATTCAACGGGAGTGGAGGAGCACGTGAACAGGAGAGCACTGGGAACAGTGATCCTCGCTGGTGTGGTCATCGTCGGCACAAGCGCGGGTTCCGGAGGCTGTGGAGGCTCATCGAGCTCCGGCGGCTCCTCGGGAGTCTATGTCGCGCCGCCATCGTCGCCAACGGCAAAGCTGAGCGCGCGAGCTGAACTATTCGATAGCTCTGCGGCCGGTTAGTGATGTGTAGAGACACGGTGTCAGCCTACGGTGGCGCATCTGCTGGTTTTTTGCGGATCGTGTCGGCTGCGGGATCGGGCTTACCGCATCGATGATCCGGTGAGGTCTTGAGGATGACGGCCGTGTATCTCGGGCAGGATCGACGGGTTCTCTCGGTTGCCGCTGCCCTCTACCCGCGTTGTGCGATGACGGCAGCGGTTTCAGCCGCATCGGTTGCCTTCTGTGCCTGGTGTCTCGCGTTCTCCGCTTGAATCCGGCTTTCAAGGGCATTGCTCTCAGCATCGTTGGATTCGACCTGGAACTCGTTGCCTTCGGGATCAGCCATGACGACCCACCCAACGTTGTCCATCTCCGGGCGTCGATGGTCGTCCAGCAGTGTCGCCCCAGCCGCGATAAGGCGATCGACCTCATCAGAAAGCGTTCCCTCAAGGGGCGTGAATGAAATGTGCGATCGGCTTGCGACTGGTTCGCGTACGGGGAAGTTCTCAGAGAGGACCATTGCCAGCGCTGGCGTCATCGGCACGGCGATCCGCAACTGACCATTGACACCTTGTACGGGGACGCCGATGGCTTCATTCCAGAACTGCCCCAGCCTGCTGGGTTCACGACAATCGAACGTGATGAACTGCGCGATGAGCGTCATGACATGCCGCTCGCGGGCGACGATTGGATCCGGTCTGATAGCTCGTCCATTTTTACCTCGCATTTACAGGTTTCAAATGAAGAGAAGAACTACTGGCCCTGCGTTCGACAGGGCCAGTAGGCGGTCTGGCGCGGAATCATGGAGATCAGCGTAAGGTACCTACTCGCACGGCAGAGTGATAACCGTGCTCTCGGCGGTGCCGAAGCCTGTCAGTCCGTTGTACTGCACTCCTAGAACGATGCCAGTACGGAACTGCTGGTTGTTGAGCGTGCTAAGGCAACGATAGCCGGAGGTTGTCACCGTTCCGCTGCACTTTCCCCAGTTTCCGCCAGCCTCCTGGATGTTGGTCCAGGATGAGCCGCCCGACTCTTGGGGAATCAGTTCCTGGAGCTCGACCGACAGATTGCACAACTGGGGCGGCGGGGCGCTACAGGTGGTGAACGTAGCCTGAGCGTACAGCGGGCCATTCCTGGTGAGCTGGAAGGGCACGGCCGACTGCGCTTTACACCAGACTGTAATTGCAGGAGCCAATCCCGTCCCGGTCTTAGTCGACGATGGCACAGTCGCCGTCACCGTGACCGGGCCGGGTGGTGGCGATGGGCTCGCGGCCATGGCTGGCAGTGCGGTGGTCAACGTCAAGATGACGGCGGCGGCCAACCCAGTAGAAGTCTCCGAACCTTGTTCATAACACCATCCCTGCGTGTGATGATTGATCGGATTCGTGTATCGCGCTCACAACCTCCTTATGGCTTACAGCGCGAGTATTGTCCTGCGTGCGCCAGGGCAGGCAAGCTCAAGAATCCGTTACAACTGACGACTTAGTTGTTTATACACCCCGTAGTAACAATTGGGCTAGGCCGATGCGGACGGCCCCTCGTGAAATGAATCACTACCCTGAGACGTTTAGACGGCATTCGAGCAGCGACACGTAATAAGGACCTTGACACACCGACGCGCTCTACTCGTAGATCGTCTCGTGCCGGGCACGTCGGAACAGAGGCAGTCTCACGTCGCGTCCACCTCTGTGCGGAAGCCCCCTGCGGCCGACTTCCCGGGGGAATCGCCATAGCGCTCGTACCGCCGCCGGTGTCGCGTCAGCTCCAACCCCGGTCACGTGGTCTGCGGGTAGCCCCGGGCCCATGACGTGCGATTTCTCACGCATAATAAATGTCGGGCGGATTCAGCCGGCGGGTCGCGCTCCATGCACGGCCAGGCGGTACTCAAGGTCAACGGCGGCGAGTATGAAGCTGTCGAGCTGTGCGAGAAGGGGCTCGTCGCTCGTGCCGCTCTCGTCAGCGGTTGGACCGTGGCTGCGCGTGTTCCGGAGGAAGGCTCCGAGCCCGTGGTCGAGTTGATCGGCTAGGGCTGTAAGAACGCCGTTCACCCCGGCGCGCTGGGCCGGTCCGGCGCGGGGCGGAGACAGGAGCGGCGGAGCGGTCCAGCCGTGGCGGTCGTCGCGGGTCCATGTCTCCCGCTCCTGGTGTTCCGGCGGTGGTGGTTGTGTCCACCTTCTGACTTGAGGGCGGCCAGGCTCGTTAGCGCGCGGTCCGTGACGGACCGCGTCGCGCGGACCGGCCGTCAGGCCGCATGCCGCGCGGGCGCGAGGACGGCGCGGGGCGCGCGCGGCGGGCCGCTAGGCCCGCCCTTGAGTCAGTAAAGATATTCCCCAGGACCCCTCTCACCTGTCTCGTATCTGGCTCTGGGCGGTGTTGCCAAAGACGTGACGTGACGTGACGTGACGTGACGTGACGTGACGTGACGTGACGTGACGTGACGTGACGTGACGTGACGTGACGTGACGTGACGTGACGTGCGGGACTTGTGCCCTGAGCCCTTTGCAAGGTACGGTAAAAAAGCTGCTCTGAATCACGGTTCTGTGATACACTCGGTGGGTCAGGACAGGTGGCGTCGGCTGCCGGATCTGGCGGGGACACCAGCAGGCATCCCAAACGTTTCCTCATCTCGGGACGTGAACCCTTCTTCTCGCGGCATACCTTTCCTGCGGCCGGTGTGGCAGCCGGTGCCGGGGCGGCGATCCAGTCGTTCCGGGGTTTCGAAGCTTTCCTGATTCTTCGCCGCGCACTCTCTGAATCCTCCTGAGCGCTTTTTCTCTTCTGTCGCGGTGTCTCCCGTGGCGTCTTTGCCGTGGCGGTTTGTGTGCCCGGATAGGGCGCTGATGGTCCGGTGCATGGTCGGTGCGCTGAATCTTCAGGGAGTGGAAGTGTTTCAGGTCTCGGGGGCTGGGTCTGCCATGTCGGTGGGTCCGGCTGAATCGCCGTTCGCGTGGCTGCCGCCGGGTGAGCGGGAACTGATGGAACTGTTGGCGAATCCGGAGTTTGCGCAGATCGATGCGCAGATCCGGGCGGTGGGTGCGTGTGAGAACCCGGTCCGGTTGTCGGGTGAGACGGTGAAGACCGAGGCTGGCACCGGGCGTGTGGTGGATGTGTTCTCCTCGGTGGATGCGCCGGGTGGGGCGATCGTGGTGCGGTGTATGAATCGTCGGCGGTCGCGGTGCCGGTCGTGTTCGGCGCTGTATCAGGCCGATGCGTTCCATCTGGTGCGGGCGGGGTTCGTCGGCGGCAAAGGCGTTCCCGAAACCGTCCAGGAGCATCCGATGGTGTTCGCGACGCTGACCGCGCCGTCGTTCGGTCCGGTGCATCGCAAGCCTGATCCGTCCCGGCCGAACGATCGGTGTCGTCCGCGTCGTGATGATCCGTGCTGTGTGCATGGCCGGCCTATGGGCTGCGGTGCGCGGCACGCCCCCGGTGATGTGGTGGTCGGGCAGCCGATGTGTGCGGCCTGCTACGACCATGCCGGGCATGTGCTGTTCAACGCGTTGGCCACGAAACTGTGGAACGGGTTCGGTGAGGCACTGTATCGGCGGATGGCCCGGGTCGGCGGGGTGCGCAACAACCAGATCCGCAAGCTGCTGCGGGTGGAGTACGTTCGCGCGATGGAGTATCAGGCGCGTGGCCTGGTGCACTTCCACGTCGGGCTGCGTCTGGACGGCCCGGAAGATCGTGAAGCGCCTCCGTCGTGGGCGACTTCGGAGGTGCTGGCTTCGGCGGTGGTGTCGGCGGCGTCGGCGGTGTCGGTGTCGGCTCCGGAATCAGCCGGGTTCGGGTCGCATGTGCTGCGGTTCGGGTCGCAGTTGGATGCGCGGCCGATCGTGTTGGATGCGGACCGGGGGTTTCCGGCGGAGCGGGCGGCGGGGTATTTCGCGAAGTATGTGACCAAGGGTACTGAGGACGCGCACGGGGTGGATGTGCCGATCACGCATCGGTCGCAGATCAATCTGTGGGCGCGGACCCCGCATGTGGCGGCGACGATGCACACGGCGTGGACGCTGGACCAGCAGCGGGAGTTCGCGGGTTTGGGTCTGGGCCGGTGGTGTCACATGCTCGGGTTCGGCGGTCATGTGCTGTCATCGACTCGACGGTTTTCGGTGGGCATGGGTGTGCTGCGTCAGATGCGGGCGGATCACCAGGCTGAGGCGGCGGCGGCTGGTGAGCCGGTCGTGCAGGTGGAGACGGTCACCGAGCGGCAGTGGCGGTATGCCGGGCGGGGCTGGCAGACCGAAGCGATCAGCGACTACGCGCAAGGAGTCTACGAAGACAGGTTGGAGGCTCAGGCGCTGGCTCGTGAGGCTGCTGCGCTAGAGAGCATGCGCGGGGGTGAGGCGGCATGACTGGTGAGCCGAAGCCTCGCCACCATGTGGTTCCGGGCGGTCCTACCGATCGGGATTTTCATCTGGCCCGTGTGTGTTCGCAGTTCCCGAAGAAGATCAGTGTGGAGTCGGTGCGGCGCCTGGCCCGATTGTTTGAGGTTGAGGATCGCGCCGAGTAGGTGGTGATGGTGTGTGGGGCCGGATTCGTGAAAGCGGGTCCGGTCCTTCGCCGTGTCTGGGCCGGTGTCGGCGGTGCGAAGGTGGTGAGTGGCAGAGTAATCCGCTTAAGAGGCTGCGCCGTAGGCGTCAATTCACCTCAACGTCCTGTGGTGGGTCGCCGGGTGAAGGCTGCCACGTGTGGAGTGGTGCGGCCCGGGTGGGTGGGTGG
>NZ_JAAFYZ010000319.1 GCF_018274385.1 Catenulispora pinistramenti
GTGGCGGTGGTGGCGGTGGTGGCGGTGAGGTCGGCGCGATCGGCGGTGCGGTCGGCGGTGCGGTCGGCGCGCACCGGACGCCGGCGGCCCGCGTCGGCGCGCCGCCGGGGGCGGTGCGAGTCGGCGTGTGTCATTCGTCGGCCAACCCGACCTGCATCAGCCGCACATCGCGCCGCGTCACCAACTGCGCGCGCCCCGGCGGCAGGGTCCGCGGCTTGGCCTCGCCGAGGAACTTGCCCTCTTCCTTCGGGTAGGACAGCAGCAGCGCCGGCGTCCCCAGCTCCCACATCCGCCGCAGCAGCGGGTCCATCATCGCCCGCATCGCGCCGGAGGTACTGCGCGCCACCACCACGTGCAGCCCGACGTGCGCACCGCTGGCCAGCAGCGGCACGAGCGGGGCCAGCGGCCCGACCGGCCCGGTCGGGCCGACGCCGCCGCCGAACAGGTCGTAGTCGTCGACCAGGAGGTACAGATCCGGGCCCGACCACCAGTCCCGCAGGGCCAGCCGCTCCGGTTCGATGTCCGCCCCGGGCAGCCGCTGCCGCATCGACACCGACGCGCCGCCGGCGAGTTCGGTCAGTCCGTCGTTGTCCACGGCGTATCCGACCCGGTATTCCGGCGGTACCACGTCGTGCAGTCCGCGCCCCGGGTCGGCGACCAGAATCCGCGCCTGGTCCGGAGTGTGCCGGGCCGCGATCGTCCGGGCCAGCAGCCGCAGCGCGTTGGTCTTGCCGGTCTCGCCGTCGCCGAACACCAGCAGGTGCGGGGTGTGCCGGAAGTCGTGCCACACCGGCTCCAGCCGCTTCTCGTCCCAGCCCAGGCACATCCGGGCGTCGTCGGGCGAGATCGGCAGCTTGGCGATCGGGAGCCGGTGCGGCAGCAGTTCCACCGCCGGCGCCGGCGCCCCGGGCCAGAAGGCGGCGATCTCGGCGGCGGCGTTCTTCGTGGCCTGGGTGAGGTCTTCGGTGCCGGACAGGCCGTCCAGCCGGGGCAGCGCCACCAGGAAGTGGTGCCCGGTCTTCACCAGGCCGCGGCCGGCCTGCCGCGGCACCGCCGAAGCCTGCCGGCTCCCCAGCTCGGACTCCATCGGGTCGCCCAGACGCAGTTCCAGCTTCGAGCCCAGCAGGTCCCGGACCCGGGCCCGGATCTCCGACCAGCGCACCGCGCTGGCCATCAGATGGACGCCGAAGGACAGGCCCCGCGCGGCGATCTCCGCGACGGTCGTCTCCAGCTCCTCGTAGTCCTGGCGCAGCGTGGCCCAGCCGTCGATGACCAGGAACACGTCGCCGAACCGGTCCTCGAACTCCCCGCGCCCGCGCGCCGACCGATAGGCGGCCATCGACTCCAGCCCGAGCGTGGCGAACCGGGTCTCGCGCACCTCGATGATCTGATTCATGGTCTCCACGGTCCGCAGCACCTTGTCCCGGTCCAGGCGGCCGGCGATCGATCCGACGTGCGGCAGCGCGGACACCGAGGCCAGAGCGCCGCCGCCGAAGTCCAGGCAGTAGAACTGGACGTCGCGCGGGGTGTTGGTGAGCGCCAGGGACAGCATCAGGGAACGCAGCAGCGTGGACTTGCCGGTCTGCGGCGCACCGGCCACGCCCAGGTGCCCGTCGGCGCCGCGCAGATCGGCGACCAGCAGGTCGCGGGACTGCTCGTAGGGCCGGTCGATGACACCGATCGGGGCGCGCAGCCGGTCCAGGCCGGCGTATCCGGCCGCGAACATCCCGCGCACCGGGTCCGGTTCGATGCCGGGCAGCAACTCGTCCAGGCTCGGCGAGTCGGTGAGCGGCGGCAGCCAGATCTGCCGAGCCGGCGGGCCGGCCGCGGCGAGCCGGCCGATCAGCACTTCGAGCAGGCTCTGTTCGGACTCCGGCGCGGTGTCGGAGCCGGAGCCCTGCCCGGCGGCGACCGACTGCGGGCTCCGGGCCGCCGGTCCCGGCTCCGACTCGGTGGGCGGCGGCGGTACCGACAGCGCGTCGAAGGCCACCACGGCCGGCGCCGGCCGGGCCGGTCCGGACTCGTCCTCCGGCTGGGCCGGGCAGGGCCCTGACACATACGCGGCCTTGAACCGGACCAGGTTGGTGGTGTCGATCTTCAGATAGCCGTTGCCCGGAGCGGAGGGGAGCTCGTACGCGCCGGACACGCCGATCACACTGCGCGACTCGATCGCCGAGAACGTCCGCAGGGCTATGCGATAGGACAGGTGGCCCTCGACCTTGTGGATGCGGCCCTCGTCAAGACGCTGCGAAGCCAGCAGCAGATGGATCCCGAGGCTGCGGCCGACCCGGCCGATGGTGACGAACAGCTCCACGAACTCCGGCTTGGCGGCCAGCAGTTCGGAGAACTCGTCCACCACCACCAGCAGCGTCGGCAGCGGGGCCAGCGGCGCCCCGGACAGCCGGGCCTTCTCGTAGTCGAACAGGGAGGCGTGGCCGCTGTCCCGGAGCAGTTCCTGGCGGCGCAGCACCTCGCCGTTGATCGAGTCCTGCATCCGGTCCACCAGGGTCAGCTCGCCGGCCAGGTTGGTGATGACCGCCGAGGTGTGCGGCAGCTTGTCCATGCCCATGAACGTCGCGCCGCCCTTGAAGTCCACCAGGACCAGGTTCAACACCTCCGAGGAGTGGGTGGCGGCCAGACCGATGATCAGGGTCCTGAGCAGCTCGCTCTTGCCCGAGCCGGTCGCGCCGATCAGCAGGCCGTGCGGACCCATGCCGCCCTGTGCCGACTCCTTCAGGTCGATCTCCACCAGCTCGCCGTTCTCGGTGACCCCGATCGGCACCGCCAGCCGGGCCGCCTGCGCGGAGCGGGGCCGCCACTTGGCGGCCACGTCGAACCGGCGCGGGTCGCGGATGCCCAGCAGCGCGGTCAGCTGGAAGTCGGTCTCCAGCGGCTTGTCGGACAGGTCGACGGTGCCGCCGGTGCGCCGCGGCGCGACGAGCCGGGCCAGCGCCTCGGCCCCGCCCCGGCTCAGGTGGTCGATCCGGGCGGTGGCGCCGGCCTGCCCGCGCGGGAAGACGACCTCGTGGTCGTCGGTCGTCAGCCGCAGCACCTTCGGCCCGCCCGGCACGGTGCCGGTGGCGTCGAACAACACCAGGTTCCGCAGGCCGGCGCCCAGCAGCCGCGAGGAGGCCGGGATCTGCTCCCGGTAGGCGAGCACCACCACGAACGGCTCGGCCGCCCCCGGGACGGCGGCCGGATCGTGGTCGGGGCGGTCGGTGACCTCCGGCCCCAGCAGAGTCAGCAGGCTGTCATGGTCGGTGGCGACCAGCCGCACCCGCCCCGCGGCGTCCTCCTGCCGGGGATGCGCGCTGTGCGGCAGCCACTTCACCCAGTCCCACTCGGCCAGCCCGCGCTCGTCGGTCAGCACCGCGATCCGCAGTTCGTCGGGGGAGTGGAAGACCGCCAGCTGGCCCAGCATCGACCGGATCAGCGCGGTCGCGGCCGCGGCGTCGCCGGCGAACTCCACACTGGTGAAGCGGCGCAGACCCACCGCGACCGGCACTGTCGGCACCGTGCGGAACAGGTGCGTGAACCGGCGTAGCGAGATCGCCGACAGCGGCTCCAGGTCCTCCACCGGCTTGGTCTGCGGCGGCACGAACTCCAGATCCGCCGGCCGCTCCCCGACCCCGATCCGCACCCGGGCGAAGTCCTCGTGGCTGCCGCGGCGTTCCCACAGGCGCGGCCCCTCGGCCAGCGACCACAGCGCCGCCGGACCCGGGTGGTCCCAGCCCACCGCGATCCGCTGCTGCTCGGCCGCCTCCAGCGCGACCCCGCGCTGCTGGGCCAGATACCGCAGATAGTCGCGGCGCTCGGCGCGCATCCGGCGCCGCCGGTCGGCCCCGGACCGGCTCAGTTGGCCCAGGCTCATGCTGGCCATCGAGGCGCCCATCATCCCCGACATCAGATACGCCTGCGGGGAGTTGCTGGACACCGAGAACATCAGGGTCATGGTGCCCATGCCCAGGGCCATCGGCAGCATCCCGGCCAGCGAGCTCATGTCCGGGGTGGCGGGCTCGCCCAGCACCGGCGGTTCGGCCAGCTCGACCTGCCCCTGCGGGGTCTCGGGCGCGGTGGCCCGCGGTCCCCGTTTCACGATCACGGTGCCCACGGCCGCCGCCCTTTCTCCCGGTGCGCGGTGAAGATCGACGCTCTGTCGGCGGTGCGGCCGGTGGCCGCGGCGCCGGAGGATGCCCGACGGGACACACCGGGGTGTCCGGGCCGGCACTGGGACGGGAAAACCCGGTCGCCGCGGGTGCTCACAGCGCACCGTGCCGGATCGCGTAGGCGACGGCCTGCGCGCGGTTGCGCAGGCCCAGCCGCGTCAGGATCCCGGAGATGATGTTCTTGACCGTCCGCTCCGAATAGCTCAGACGCTCGGCGATCTCAGCGGTGTCGCAGCCGTCTGCCAGCAGCCGCAGGACGTCGATCTCGCGCGACTCCAGGCCCGAGGGGGTCAGCCCGTTCGGCGCGAGGACGTCGGCCTCGATGGAACGGAGCTGTTTGACCAGCCACCCCAGCGCGTCCTGCGGCATCTCCAGCCGGTCCTCGCGGACCGCCGTCACGGCCTGCAGAATGCGATCGAAGCCGGCGTCGCGCCGAGGCAGGACGCTGACCAGGCCGTAGGACAGCACCCGATGCAGCAGGTTCTCCCGCACGCCGTCGCCGACCACGACGAACCGGACCTCGTCCTGGGCGGTCGCCGCCGCGTGCTGGATCCACGCCACCGTCTCCTCGGTGATCTTCGACACCAGGATCAGCACGACCTCGGCTTCCTGCTGGTGTTCGGCGGCCACCAGATCGACTTCCTGCCGGTTGCGCAGATAGGCGACGGCACCCTGGCCCGTCACGGGGTCCCCCGCGATGATCGCGAGCTTGACCGGCGTGGCCTTCACCGCCGTCGTACCGCCGCCCACGAAGCCCCGGGCCGGCGATGTGCCGGCCTCGGCGGGCGCTCGCGCGGCGGGGACCTCCACCGTGCCGTGCCGCCGGGCACCGAGGTGGGCGCCGGCGTGGGTGCCGTCGGGCGAGGACTGCCCGGGTCTTGCGGAGGATTGATCGGTTGCGTGCATTACCTGTCCCTGTGTCGACGGGAGCGGGGTCTGGATTGAGAATGTCTACGGAAACGATTTACTCCGTCGGGTTCCCAATCGTTCTAATTCGGGTTCTGATACGGGCCGATCGGGCAGCCGGGGGTGTCCGATCGGTGCCGGCATTTGCGCAAAATCGAACGAACCCGCAAGCCGCGGTGCGCTCCTGGCCCGACCGCGTTCACCCCGACGGTCAGCGCATGAACAAGCCGCCGTTGACGTCGAACGTGGCCCCGGTGATGTATCCGGCGTCGTCACCGACCAGATGCCGCACCAGCGCGGCGACCTCGGCGGGCCGGCCGAGTCGACCGACCGGCACGGCGTCGGCCAGGGTTCGCAGGGATTCCGGATCGACCCCGTCCATCGCCGGCGTCACCACCGCCGCGGGCGCGACCGCGTTGACGGTGACCCCGTACGGGGCCAGATCCTGGGCGAACATCTTCGTCAGCACCAGCACGCCGGCCTTGGCGGCCGCGTAGTGCGGTCCGGCCACCCGGCTGCCCTGCTGGCCGGCCAACGAAGCGAGGTTGACGATGCGGCCCCAACGGCGCTCGCGCATCGCCGGCGCGCACAGCCGCGACGCGATCAGCACACTGCGGAGGTTGGTGGCCATGGTCTCGTCCCACTCGCGCAGCGTGACGTCCCACAGCGAGGTCGTCACGGTACGTGCGGCGTTGTTGACGAGGATGTCAGGCGAGCGCCACCGGGCCGCGACCGTGGCGACCGCGGCGGCGAGCTGATCGCCGTCGTCCACGTCCGCGCTCAGCGAGATCGCGGTGGCCGAGCCGGCATCGAGTCCCCGCGCCACGGCGTCGGCCGCGGGTCCGTCACGGTCCAGGAGCGCGACGCGGTGACCGCTTGCGTGGAGCGCGGCTGCGATGGAGGCGCCGATGCCCCGAGCCGCCCCGGTGATCAGGGCGACCCTCGGTTCGGCCGGCTGGGGGCTGGATGTGCACTCGGGCGTGGACTGGAACTCGGGCGTGGACTGGGAGTCGGTCAAGGTACTCACGTCGCCTTCAGATCGCCGATGCGGTGGGCAGGTCGAGGCCGATGAGCACCCGGCCGTAGATTTCCCGACTGATCTCAGTGCTCAGTGCGGCGTGCCGGGAGGCGGTCTCGATGTCCCGCCATGCTCGCTGAAGCGAGGTGTCGTCACCGAACGCGCCGGCCCCGGCGACATTGAGCAGGAGGCCGGTGGCCAGCCGAGCGGTCCGCGTGGCGTGGCTCATGTCCAGTCGCAGCCGAGCCCGGGTCTCAAGGCTCAGGTCCCGGCCGGTCACCGCGGCGGCGTCGATCTGGTCGGCGGCCCGCACCGCGTGCAGCCTCGCGGTGTCGATCGCCACAGCGGCGTCGGCGACGTTCAGCTGGTGCGCCGGCAGGTCCGCGGCGCGCTCGTGCAGCGGCGAGGTGCTCCGCTTGCCGTTGGCCAGAGCCAGCACGACCTCGGCGAGGACCGCCTGCGCCGCGCCGATGACGGTGCCGACCAGCGGGAGGTTGATCGACACCGGGAAGTGGACCCTTGGCTCCCCGCGGTGCCGGCGCGCGCCGGTACCACTGGTGATCTCACTGAACCGGAGCAAGCGGTCCGGCGGGACGGGCAGAGCCTTCGCGGCGACCGTGTCACTGCCGGTGCCGCGCATTCCGGCGGTGTGCCAGGTGTCCTGCACCGTGATCTCGTCGGGGCGTACCAGCGCCAAGCAGCGTTCCGCCGGGCCGGAGCGGCCCGGCAGGTTGATGCCGAGCAGCACACCGGACGCGTGGTGGATCCCCGAGACGTACGGCCAGCGTCCCTCCAGGAGCCACTGCCCGCCCGCCCTGGTGACCGTTCCCGAAGGGTTGGCCGAACCGCAGGCGAAGGCGTCGGCGCCGCCGCCCCACAGCAGGTCTCGAGCCGTGTCCGGGAACTGCGAGACGAACCGGCCGCCGCCGTAGGCGATCCCCGCGATCCAGGAAGCCGAGGCGCAGCCTTGGGCCAGCACGCGGCAGACTTCGAAGGCGGTCCGGACGTCGGCGCCGTGGCCGCCGTAGCCCGCGGGGGTGGCCAGCCGGAGCAGGCCGGCGTCGCGGAGCAGGGCGACGGTCGGGGCCGGAAGGCGCCGATCACGATCGGCCTGATCGGCGCCGGACTTCAGGCGCGGCACCAGTGCCTGGGCGATGGCGATCGCGGCAGCGGCGCTGATCGCCGGTGGATCAGTGGCTTCGTCGAGAACTCGGCCGACGGTATCAGTGCTCTCACATCGTTGCGGTCCCATGCCCTGTGATCACGTCGGCTCCCCGGCGGCCGTTCTGCGCCTGCCCGATCGGCCACCGGCGGCTGCCCGAACGGCCCGTCGCCCCACCGACACCGCGATGTCGGTGAACGCTTGCCGCAATGTCCGCGTAGATGCTGGAGAGCGACAGATTCATCTTCTTTCCGGAGCAATGATTTCGGTATCACGCGATGTTCTGTTCCTCGGGCTCGGCGAAGACTTGGAAAGTCACGAGCGGGCACTTCTCCAAGTACTACCGGGCAACGTCAGATCTCTGTCATGGACGTGGCTCGACACTTCTTGTCAATGTGAAGAAGTCACGTCCGAACCCCATCAATGAAAAGGATCCCACCATGCGCAAGACGACTCGACGGCTCCTGACGCTCGGCTCCGTTCCGATGGTCGTCGCGGCGGCGCTCGGCGTCACGTCCGCCGCCACCGCCTCGGCCTCGAGCATCCAGAACGACTACGTCCAGCTCTGCGCCCAGGGCGACTACCCGTCCGTGATCCAGTTCCCGGACCGCGGCGGCTGGTCGAGCACGGTCGTCAACCCGGGCGATTGCTGGTGGAACTACGTCGGCGGCTCCTCCTGGGAGCCGATCAACGTGCTCAAGGTGAACGGGGACGGGAGTCAGAGCTACCTCGGCACCGTCTGGTACGACGGCGACGCCTCCGGCGTCGGCATCGGGACCGAGGGCAGCTCCGACTCGCCGTGGTACCAGACCTGGTAATCACAGTCCCCGCCGGCGAAAAGCGCGCCCGCCGAAATTCGGCGGGCGCGCTCGGCCCGGCCCCTGCACGGATCGTTCAGAGGGAAGCCCGCGATGGCCGCGCTTCGGGTCCATCGGGCATCAGCCGATGGCCGTTCGGCCACTCCTGGCCGTTGCCGGTCGCCGACGGCGTGCCGCGCTGGTTTCCATGGTGGACGGCCTCGTTCTGACCCGACGGTGGAAGGTTGGTAGTGGACATGGAACCCGTTGAAGGGGGAGCCACCGCTCAGCGACGCATTGACGCGGTGGTCCGCAGCGGCGGTCAGAGTGTTTCGTTGGCCGGCCTGCGGTTGGAGAGCCTGCCGCGCGCGCTGACGACGGTGCCGTTGCTGCGGGAGCTGGATCTGTCGAACAACCGGTTGGCGCGGTTGCCGGATTGGTTCGGCGGTCTCAATACCCTGCGGGTATTGGATTTGTCGGGCAACCGGCTCGCGGAGTTGCCGTCGTGGATCGGGGCTTTGACTTCGCTGGAGACCGTGTTGCTGCGCGGCAATGCGTTGGTGGCGTTGCCGGGGTCGTTGGCGGAGCTGCGGTCGTTGACCCGTTTGGATGTGGCCGACAACCAGTTGATCGAGATTCCCGATGGCTTCGCTGTTCGGCTGGGCAAGCTGGAACATCTCGAGTTGTCGGGGAATCGGCATCTGATCTCGCCGCCGCCGGCCGTTGTCGGGCGGGGGAGCGCGGCGGTACTGGAGTATCTCAGGGCCTTGAATGAGCCTGAGGAAGACGAGGATGTGGCGCCCTCTGGCCGTGGTGGCCGTGGTGGGCGTTCCGGGCGTCGGGGTCGGCGGGCGAAGGCTGCTGGCGCCGAGGTCGGGCTTGCCGGACTGCTCGGGAACGCGGTGGTGGACTCCAGTGGTGACGGCAGTGACGGCAGTGGCGGCGGTGACGGAGGCGACGGCGGTCCGGTTTCGGCTGCGCCGAGTCCGGATGGTGCCGCCGGTGCGGCCGCGGCCGGACCCGGTGGCTCGCCCACCGAACCGGATACCAGCGCTACCGGCTCTGGCCGGCCCGCCGGTCCCGGCAAGCCTGCTGGCCCCAGCAAACCCGCCGGTCCCGGCAAATCCCTCTCCTTCACCAAGCCGACGGTCCGGCCTGCATCCCTGCCCGCGAACCGCTTGATAGCCGTCGGCGGCGCCTTGGTACTGGTCGTCACCGGCATCACCCTCCTGACCGCCGGCAACGGCAAGACCGCCGCCCATACCGGCGTCACGGCGGGCCAGACCGGCAGCCGGGATCTCGCCATCGGCGAGCTCGGCCCCACGTTCCCCGGCCTGTCTCTTAGAA
>NZ_JAAFYZ010000032.1 GCF_018274385.1 Catenulispora pinistramenti
TAAGAGACAGGGGCGGGCACCGCGCCGGCGCCGGAGTCGTCTCCGGCCGCGCCGTGCAGATCCGTGAGCACTGCGGTCACTGTTGTGGCCTCTCAGGCGGACGCTCTTAGACGTCGGGTGGTGGATACGCGCCTCCCGCGGATCCGTCCTCCCCCTCTGTCATGGAACCTGAGAGTTTCACCGCGGGCGGCCTGAACCGGCCCACGGCTTACACCGTCGGTGAGGGCTTCCCAGAAGCTCCGCCCTGCTTTCCAGAGTTGCCTGCCCGAACGGTCCGTTTGCCTGAGAGTTTCCGGGGAGGGTTGCTCCTTCGGCGCCCACGAGAGGTCTCTCCCGTCCGAGGTAGTCGGCACTTACGAAGGTATCAGCGCCACCACCGCCTGTTCTAATCCCATTAACCGTTTGCCGTAACCGCCCACCGGTGCTGAGCTGACCCGATGACCTCCCCCACCCCCGACGAAGACCTCCTCGCGATCTTCGACACCAGGATGCGCGCCACCGCCGAGCCCGACGAACCCGGCGCCCGCGTCGAACACGCCGACGGCGTCCGCCGCCAAATCGGCGCACACCCCACGGACTGGCACGGCGTCCTGTACTCCGACCTGGACGCCACCACCGCCGACGCCGCGATCCAGGCCCAGATCGCCCACTTCCGCACCCTCGGCACCGACTTCGAGTGGAAGCACTACCGCCACGACCAGCCCGCGGATCTGGCCCAAAGGCTGCAAGCGGCCGGCTTCGTAGCCGACGACCCGGAAACCCTGTTCGTGGCGGAGATCACACAGCTATCCGGCGCCGGGCAACCCGGCGCCGGCCTGTCGGAAGCACTGCCGGACGGCATCTCCCTACGCGCGGTCACCACCGAGGCCGACGCCGACCTGGTCGGCGAAGCGTCCGAAGCCGCCTTCGGCAGCGGCGGCGACCGAGCCCGCGACCGCGTCCTGGCCCGCCTGGCCGACGACCCCGAGACGGTCTGGACCTGGCTGGCCATGGCCGGCGACCAACCCGTGAGCGCCGCCCGCATGCTGATCCACCCCGGCACCGGCTTCGCCAGCCTCTGGGGCGGCGGCACCGCCCCGCAATGGCGCGGACGCGGCATTTACCGGGCACTGGTGGCGCGGCGGATGCGGGTGGCCGCGGGCCTGGGGTGTGAGTACTTGCAGGTGGACGCGACGGATATGAGCCGGCCGATTCTGGAGCGGCTGGGGTTCCGGGCTCTGAGTGTCACGACGCCTTACGAGTTCAGGGTCTGACTGACATACTCGAAGCCGGTCACAGCACTTCGCAGGGGGATGCGATGAATCGGCGGCGCGGGGACCGAACGTGGTAGCGGACCACGACGGCGAAGCACGGCTCACCACGTTCAAGGCATTGGTCGTTTCGCATTCCAACGCCATCGCCGAGGACCTTGAGCGGAGCCAACGCCACAAGCGGCCGTCCTGGGCGCGTTCGCGGTCGGAGCGGGAGGATCATCGCAGGACCCGTCGCGAATCCTCCGAGACGGCCATCATCGCCGACTTCGACCGCATACAAACCGGCGCACGGCTCAGGTTCGTCTCCGCAGCCGCAGCCGCAGCCGCCGCCGCGCGCCCCGGGGCCTTGGTCCTGGACGACTTCTACGACCGCTCGGCGCCGTTCAAGCAGCGCTACGCCGACCTGATCGCCACGATGCCGGCCGCACGTGCGGAAGCGAGCGGCAGGGTCCTGCTGACCGGCGCCGAGGGCGAACACACGAGGCGACGCCTTCGTCATGGCGATAGAACACTTCTTGAGCCCGTTGGGCTTCAATGACACGAAGAGTGTTTCGGCAAGCTGGAAATCGACACTGGCGGTCGACGCCTACACCGGTGAGATACTACGGACGGTCTTCTTAGTGATGTTCATCCGGCGCATGTTCCGCCTGTGAGGGCAACACCGACGCACTACAGCCCCAGGCCCTGATCACGAGGCAGGAACCTGCGGAACCATCGCGCCATTGACGTGCCCGCCGCCCGACCGCCCTGACTGGCTGCTGAGCAGCAAGGACATCACCATCCGATCTTCGCCGGGGCCGAAGTGATCCATGCGCTCTCCGGTGTCGAGGAAACCGGCGGTCTCGTAGAGATGACGGGCGATCTTGTTGGCGGGCTTGACCAGCAGGCGGACGACTTCCATATCGTGGTCCTGCAGACGTTGGATGGTCGCCCGCAGCAGCAGCTGGCCCCAGCCACGCCGCTGCCGCTCGGGGTGGATCGCCATCCCGACGATCCATCCGATGGCGGGATCCTCACCACGTGCGTTCACGGAGTGCCCCCAAGCCCCCTCGTCGTCCTCAGCCAGCAGCCAGAGACCGCCGGACGGATCGAAGATGACGTCGAGCGCGCTGCGCGTCAGGCTGTTGCTCCCGAACGCGGCGGCCTCCAACTCGGCGATCGCAGACAGATCCCTCTTCTTGACGCCGCGCAGCCGCGGAGGGTCGAACGAGTCCACGAAGTCTCCTCCAGGAGTCATCATCCGCCGATGGACGATCTCCTCTTCGGGTGTACCCGGTCGTGGCGCGTCGGAAGCTCCGGACGGAGAATCGTGCGCCTGCGAGCCGTGGCGATGAGGGCATTGGCTCGCGTCGCACTCCCCTGTCGGCTGCCAGCGGGTGTCGAGAAAGCCCGCGGTCACGGTGTTGGCAAGAGCAAGGTCAGCATCTTGCGACCCTGGCCGTCGCCCAGATCGCCGTCCTTCCACTGGCCGGTGTCCTGGAAGCCGGCCCGGATGTACATGTCGTAGGCCGTCCAGTTCTCTGGCTTGACCGTCACCTTGATCGCGTTGGCCCCCTTGCTCTGCAGCCAGGCGATGGACTCGTCCAGCAGCCGCAGCCCGATGCGCAGGCCGCGCCGCTCCGGATGCACCCCCAGCGCCAGCAGCCAGCCGACCTGTGGATCGTCGGTGTCCCGCATGCTCAGTGAGTAGCCCCAGATCCCCTCGGAATCCTCGGCCACCAGCCAGGCCACCCCGGAAGGGCCGAACAACTGCATCAGTGTGGAGAAGGTGAAACCTGTGCCCTCGAACACTATGTCTTCGAGTTCTGCGATCCGCGGCAGGTCATCTCCTTCAGCAGCCCGTACTGAAAGCGAAGCGCCCACGTCAGCTCCCTAGACA
This sequence comes from Catenulispora pinistramenti, assembly GCF_018274385.1. GTDB lineage: Bacteria > Actinomycetota > Actinomycetes > Streptomycetales > Catenulisporaceae > Catenulispora > Catenulispora pinistramenti. The sequence continues at coordinate 3,133 of NZ_JAAFYZ010000032.1, forward strand.
ACTTCCTTGTGCAGGGCCTCTTCAATCGCTTTCCGTGTCAACAGCGACACTTTGTCCCGGACCCGGGTCACAGTGGACTTCCATTCCCACGTCAGTTGTGCCTCATTCTCCAGGCGTTGCCACAGACCGCGCATCTCGTGAGGCAGGTGGGCCTCCGGATTCCACATGTGGCCCAGGTAGCTCAGCGCCGGATCCAGTTCACCCTCCGGGCGGCGGCCCCGCCGGTTCGAGCGCTCGAAGGCGTTTCGCAACGCTGACAATAGCCAGTGGTGCAATGCCAGAATCTCGCAGAACTCGACGAATTGTGGTAGCAGCTCGGCCGGAGTGCCGATCCGGACCCGCAGCATTCCGTCGTCCCGCAACTCGACCAGGCTGTCCGGTTCCGCCCCGTCCTGGACGTGCACAGCCCACAGCAGGCGGCCGGTCTCGGTCTTCAGCCGGGGCTGCCGGTCTATCTGCGGCACCCGGTCCAGCAGGGACATCACGTAGGCCCCGGTCTTACCGAGGTCCAACACGGTGCTGTTTACCGCGCCCTGCAGGAACCCGGTCACCAGGTCGGCGGGGTCGGCCCTGTTGATCGCTTCCACGACGCCGGTCCGGGCCGCGTAGTGCGCCCAGGGCAGCCGCCGGCGGTTGGCGTCCAGCAGGACTTCGACGCGCGCCGAGCCCTGCAGGATGTGGCCGGCGGTGAGCACCGCCCGGGCCCGCGCCGTGCCGATCACCCTGGGCTGGGAACCGGCCCCGGGCGGGACGGCCAGTCGGCAGTCCAGGCCGAAGAAGATGTCCGGTGAGACCACCTGCTCGATCGGGTGCCGGTGCCAGTCCGGGCTGACGCCGGGAAGCAGGGCCAGCGCCTGGCGAGCCGCTTCCAGGGGAAGCGGTTCGGAGGTGTTCAGCAGACCGGTCGTCACGGCCCCTAGGACGACTTGTGGTCGCTGCCCACCCGGGTCCGACGGCCCGACAGGGCGCGCCATCAATTCCCGCCGGCCAGGAAGAAGTGGCTCAGCCGGTCGGCGATGACCGGCGGAAGGGGGACGTTCTTCGCGCCCGCCTGCCGATCGAGCGATTCCACCACCGCCGGGTCGGGGAGGAAGTGGTTGATGATGTTCTGCACCGAGTGCTCGATGGGCAGGAAGGTCCGGGGCAGGATGCTCAACGAGCGGTAGGCGTAGAACGGCTGGGCACTCGGATTGACCTTCACGATGTCAGGGCACTGATCCCACTCCGTACGCCACTCGCCGTCGAAGTCGGTGACCTTCAGTGCGGGCTGGCCGTCCTGGCGCAGCAGCCCCAGCCGGATGAGTTGCCAGACCGCGGCCAGGAACGGACAGGAGTATCGGCGGTTGCCCAGCTCTCCGTCATCCTCGCCCCCGGGCCTGCCCTGGCTGTCCCAGAGTTCGACGTCGAGGTAGATCGAGTGGTTGCGTTCGCCGAATTCGTGCGCCGGTTCCCACACGTGGGATTCCATGGTCTCCAGCACGCGGGACTCACGCGGCGGCTTCCCGTTCGACATCCACCCCGACATCGAGATCGGCGGACGCCCGCCATTGGCCCCCTCCGGGAACGGCTCCTCCAGAAGCCGCGTGGCGACCAGTTCCGCGGTCTGGAATCCGTCCAGCCGCCGCGCGCACGCTGATTCCCGGGCGACGTAGTCGATGGTGACGCCGGCCTCGCGTGAGAGCCGCAGCAGCTTCTCCATTATCTGCGGGGCATCCGGCCAGTGCTGGAAGTAGTCATCGACCAGGAAGCAGGTGCTGACCCGCGGCCGCTCACCGCCGCTGATCGCCGAGGCCTTGGCGGCGTCCAGCCAGGGCTTGACCCGCTCGAACTGGGTGCGGATCGGCTCCTCGCCGTTCTCGAGCTCGTCCATATAGAAGTGGCCGACCGCGACCGACAGGTGTGACAGGCCCAGGTTCTGCACGGTCGTGCCCTGGTTGCGCTCGTGAAACACCGAAGGCGCGGCGTCCGGGACCGCAGAGAACATGGCGCTCACCGTTCGAAACCTTCCCAGGCCTCATCATCGATCAGTTTGTTCGCGAGTTCTTCGAACGCCTGGGTGGTGGCCTTGTCGGCCAACCGGCGCTTGACGTCCACGTCCATGATCACCTGCTCTCGCCACAGCAGCATCGGCTCCAGCGGGGTGGTGCCGGCCAGCATGTCCAGCCCCAGCCCCCGGCTCTTGGCCAGGGTTTTGAGTATGTCGTCGCTGCGGCTGAGCCAGGCGTCCTGCTCAGCGGTGGTCTTCTTGCCGAAGGCCGAGGCGTCCGGCACCGCGGTGCGGATCGTGCGCACCAGGCGCAGGAACTCCCGCCTGGCGAAACCGGCCGCGAGGGCGCAGGAGAGGATACCGTTCTCCTCCAGCAGCAGACCGCTGGCGGCGATCACGTGCTGTGTCGTCCACCGGTGGAACAGCAGCCAGCGAACCGCCTCTGCCTTCTTGGGCCGGTTCTTCGGCGAGATCGCTTGCAGGGACATGTCCAGCGCCGAGGACCGCCCGGCACTCAGGTCGACGATGCAGACGTCGAACTCGCGCTCCACGGTTTGGAAGAGCTCTGCCGCCTTCTTGATGTGCTCGTTGGTGAGCGAGAACTCCGCACCGCCGACATCGCCGGGGAACAGGGTCAGCTTGCCCGAGCCGGGCGGCCGCTCCTTGAGCACCTGGCGCTCGGTGGTAGTGCGGATATCCGCGCGCACCGGCTCGGTGGCCCTGCCGCGGATGTAGGAGTGCAAGCCGCCGTTTCTGGTACCGCGCTCCAGGGTGGGGATCTCGAAGATCGCTCCGGCCGTGGGCGAGCCGAAGTCGAAGTCCAGGTACGCCACGTCCTGGCCGAGCAGCGAGAGCCGGTAGGCCAGGTTGCAGCTGGTCACCGAGCGGCCGGTGCCGCCCTTGTCAGAGGAGGAGAAGATCAGCATGGTTACCGCCTCCTCCCGGCGTCCTCGCGAGCCTCTTCCAAGGCGTCCAGCAACCGCAGCGCGCGCTCAGCCAGCGCGATCGCGGTGCTCGTGCGGCGGAAGCGCAGCTCACGAGACCGCTTGATGTGCTCGCCGATCTCCTCCAGCCGGTCGCGCAGGGTAGAGCGGTCGTTGACGTTGGAGCGCAGCAGCTCCTGGTTGTATACGTGGTCTGCCTCGTGCAGCAGCCGGAGCAGATGGTCGTACATGCGGGAGCTGCGGGGCGGTTCCTGCTCGAACGCGGCGGCAGTGGCGACCAGGGCCTCTACGACACGCTCGGTCACGTACCAGGAGGGCTTGGCGAACGAGAGGTTCTCCAGGCCGGGGAAGTGCTGGAGGCTGTCCCACAGCTCGACCGGGTTGCCGTCCCGGATCAGGCGGCGCTCGTTGAGATGGTCCATGGCCGCCTCGGCGACCGTCATAAGCGCCTCGCGGGCCTCGACGTTGTCGGTGAGCTGCGCGGCCTGCAGGGACCGCTTGATGATCAGCGGGGCGTAGTCCGCGGCATACAGTGCCAGGCCCGCGTCCACCACGTCCTCGCTGCCGCCCAGGCCCTGTCGCACACCGGGGTGGTGCAGGGCGACGGCGGGGTCGTCGTCAGTCATCCGGCGGGTGATCCGGCCGCGGATGGCCAACTCCTGGATGATGCCGACCGCTTTGATCAGGTCGGCGTCGGTGGCGGCCCGGTTGATCAGGTCCTGGATCAGGACCGACATGACCAGCAGGGAGTAGTAGTCGGACTCTTCGCCGTCGCTGGTGCGCCAGGGGATGTCCTCCAGCGGCCAGTGTTCCGGGTCGAAGCGCGCCATCGCCGACCAGTATCGCTGGGTCAGGTCCCACCGCAGGGCCAGCGCGTCGGACAGCCTGCGCTGGTCCTCGTCCAGGATGTTCAGGGCCCTGATCCGGCGGGAGTCGAGGTCCACGATGCCGTCGAGGGCGGACACGGTGAAGTACAGCCAGGGGCGAGTCGTCGCGTACCCGTCCTTGGCGGCCACGTCGAAGTCGAAGTCCCCGATCGACTCCGCGCCCTGGGCGATCCCCCAGGTCCAGCCGCACTCGAAGAGCTCGTCGTCGTCGGGCTTGGTGTCGTCCGGCACGCCCAGGCGCACGTCGGCGTGCAGCTGGCTGCGCAGCCGGCCGAACCGGGTGCTCAGGCCCTGCTGTAGCTCCGCGTCGGTGGTGTCGCCCTGCCGCAGCATGTTGAGGATGTTCTGGCCTTCGGCGGTGTCCACGCTGACGGAGTTCACCACGAAGCTGCGGAGCATGCCGACCATCGCGGCGGTCAGCCGTCGGGAGGCCCTCACCCGCAGATCGCCGAGCTTGTCCAGCTGCCGGGCCTGCTTCTCCTCCTCGGCGCGAGCGTTCACGAACACCAGCAGTGACAGGCACAGCGTGATCGATATGGAGTAGGCGTCGACGACGTCGAGCCCCTGGAGCCGCTGGTCCTCTGGCAGCGGTTGGTCCGGATCCAGGGTCCGCAGATAGCTGCCGGCGCCGAACCGCGGCTGGCCGTCCTCGCCGGTGTGGTTGTCGAAGTACTCCAGCGCCACGTCCACCAGCGTGCGCGAGATCCGGCTGGACTCCCCCAGCGGCCGCAGCACGTCGAGCACGTCGTCGGGAATGGCGTCGGGATCGTAGACACCGAAGGTGTCGATCTGGGTGATCGGGTAGAAGAGACATAGGAGCTGTTCGGCGTCCGCGATGGAGTTGGACTCGGCGCGGCCGCCCCAGATCCACTTCTTTTGCTCGTAACAGTCCTTCAGCATGTCACGCCAGATGTCGAGGATCTGTTTGCGCGGTTCGATCCGCACCGGGGCCTCCCTCAGGGAAGATCGCCATGTCAGGACCCTACTTTCGCCCCGCCATGCTATCGGCTCCCCCTCCCGGCGCCGAACCGTTCCGGGGATTCCCGCCACCTGCATGTATCAGACCCCGACAACCTGGGTAGGGGAGTTGTCCGGCAGACAACGCCGTGCCGGTCCGGCATGCGACATGGGACCGAACACGCGCGATCGGGGCAGGTCAGGGCAGGGGCGGCAGCTTTGAGAACGAACCCACGACAACACATCCTGGACACGTGGCGGGCCTTCGCGCGCGCGACGTTCGGTAGCGGGGAGTGGGCCTGGGGTGGCCGCTACGCCTCGAACAGCATCAGCGATGCCGAACAGATCTTGATCCTCCTCTACCCGGCGACCGAGGTCGCCGGCTTCCGGCTGGACCGGCCGGACTCCATCGAGGACGACGTGCTCGCGGTGCTCAGACCCATGGGCAGCGGCCTGGACATCCCGATGCGGATGCTGGAGGCACTGGAGCAGTACCTGGCCCGCTACACCGACGACGACGGCGGTCCGACCTTCACCGGCGGTTCCTATCTGCTGGCCGAGGACCCAGACGAGGAGGTGAAGCCGGAGCAGTACGCCTACGACATCACAGAGTCGTACTCGATCTCCGTCACCCTCTGTCTGTCAGCGAAGGGCTTCTTGCGCGAGTTCCAGCGCACGGTCGAGCGGCGCGAGCTACAGAACCGGATCGAGGCCGTGATCCTGGCCATGGACCAGCGCCTGACCTCGGCCATGGTCGGCCTGCTGCGCTCGTTCGTCGTCAACGTCCTGGACCCCGACTCCGCTGCCGAGGCCGTCCTGCTGCGCACGGTCAGCCAGGGCCGGGTCGTGGGCCGGACGCTGACCCAGGACCTGCGCGGTCGGCTGCAGCCGGTCCGTGACAAGCTGCCGGAGCTGACCTTCGGTCTGCCGCCGGAGAACGAGCAGATGCTGCGGGACTATCCCGAGCGCTTCTTCGAGTGCGGCTGGGCCTGGGGGGTGGCCCAGGACGCCACGGACATCGAGTTGACGGCCGCCGAAAGTGTGAAGCAGCCCCACGGCATCGCCGAGTCGCGTCCGCTGCTGCACTTCACGGTCAACGCCCTCGACGGTCTGGCCGACCTCTTCTCCACCCGCACCTCGCGCCAAGGCCTGCTGACCTCCGAACAGCAGTCCCTGCGTGAGGCCCTGAACCTGCGCTGGGGTCTGGCGCTGCAGTACTGGTCCACGATCGCCACCTTCGGCTCCGGCCGCTGGGCGATCGAGGACGTGCCGTGGGAGGCGACCACCGGTCAGAGCTCGCCGTACTTCACCGAGCTGGTGCTCGCGATCGTCGCGATGTCGCAGCAGGGCGGCACCATCAGCGGCAGCATCGGACGAAGCGTCGCTGTGCTGGAGGAGCTGGGCCAGCGCGGTCTGGTGAGCCGGCGCGCGGCCGAGGACGACCGCGGCGTGCTGCTGCACGATCCCGGCGTCCTGATGCGCTTGGGCGGATCAGAGCTGGAAGGGCCGTCGTTGGCGTGGTCCTACAACGGTTTCGCCGCCGCCTTGGCCAAGACCGCGCTGCGCGTCGCGAACATCAGCAGCAGCCGCCGCAACCGGGCCCGCCTGATCGAGGTCGCGGACGCCTCGGTGGAGCACCTGCTCGCCCGGCGGCAACCGTCCGACGGGCTGTGGGACCACCCCGCCAACGTCTACCCCCGCCTCGCGCAGGCGCCCGCCACTCCGGCCTGGGACATGACCGAGCGCTGCATCGAGGTCTTCGTCGCCGCGGCCGCGCTGGTCAGCGCCCCTCCGGTGGCCGACCAGGGCCAGGTGGACCAGGCCAACAACAAGATCGCCGAGGCCCGGCACATCCTGGACCAGGAGCGTTTGACCACCCCCACGGCCGGTGGGTCGCAGGAACAGAAGCTGCTCCGGGAGGCCGAACAATCGCTGAACCGCGCCGACTCGCTGTCCGGCGAGCGGCCCGCGACGGCCGCGGCGCTGGCAGACAAGGTACTCAGAGACTTGGACGAACTGGCCTTCGCCCGCCAAGCAGCGAGCAGGAGCGCATGACGTGCTGATATTCGCCACCTCCGACAAGGGAGGCACGGGGCGTTCGGTGACCAGTTGCAACATGGCCTACCGACGGGCGTTGCAGGGCGAGGCGGTCGCCTATCTCGACTTCGACTTCGGATCGCCCACCGCCGGCGCGATCTTCGATGTTCCCAAGGCCGAGCGCGGCGTGGACGCCTCGGGCCTGCACTCGTACTTCACCAAACACACCGAGGCCCAACAGCTGGACACGGCGCTGCACTCGGACAGCGACACGCTGCGCGACCTGCCGCGGATCTCCGGCGCCAGCCGACTGGTGCTGCTACCCGGGGACAAAGACGGCGGGGAGTTCTCGATCAGCGCGGACATGCCAGCCCGCTGCGCCCAGCTGTTCCTGAAGCTGGACCGCGAGTTCGACCTGTGCATCGTGGACCTGTCCGCGGGCCGCTCCTACGCCGTAGACCTGGTCCTGGAGGCCACCGCCCGACCCGAACTGGCCGCGCTGACCAGCCGCTGGCTGGTCTTCCACCGCTGGACCAAACAGCACATCCTGGCCGCACACGGCCTGGTGTTCGGCGAGAAGGGGCTGCTGAAGGCCGGCGAGCGGCGGGGCCACGACCCGCAGAAGCTGAACAACTCAGTCCGCTACGTCCGCACCGCGGTCGTGGACCTGGGCGTGGATCAGGAGTCGGTGACCCGGCCGGCGCAGGGCGCCTGGCTGCGCGCCTACGACCAGAAGCTACGGGAACAGGCGGACAAGCTGCGCATGGGCCGGGCCCGGTTGGCCGGGCAGATACCCTACGACCCGATGCTCCAGTGGAGCGAGCAGGTGATCGACGACTCCGACGTGAGCGGACTGAAGATCGCCAACCAGGCCACCGTGCAGGCCTTCGAAGACCTCGCCGCGAAACTGTCGGACGAGAGATTCTGGGAAGGGCTGTGACGGCCGTGGACGTGAGCTACGACGAGATGACCCAGTCCGCGCGGGTGGAGGCGGTACCACTGAGCCATCTCTCGGTCGAGACCGGGCACCTCTACCTGGAGGACTTCGCCGACGGCGACCGCAGGATCGCCCGGCAGCTGGAGCAGGCAGCACCGTGGTTGGAAGCGGCGACCAAGCGGACCCGCAAGCGGTTCGGCCGCAACGCCAGGATCAGCACCTGCTTCCTGGTCGACGACTACTCCCCGTCCGGCCCGGTGGACGACCAGCCCAAGCCCTCGGAGGTGGTGGACATCGTGACCACCGCCGCCGACCAGGCCGGTTTCAAGATCGACTACCTGGCGCGGGAGGCTGGCTGCGCGATCGCCTGCGAGCGCCCTTACTCCGGGCCGCGCGACCAGAGCCCACTGGCGAACATCGTCGCCGGACTCATCGTCGAGGAGGCCGCGGTCGGCGCCAACGGCTCGCGGCCGCCGACCGCGCAGACCGGCTGGCTGTCCAACGGGGAGCGCTCCCCGGCCGTCTCGGTGGCCATGGACGCCCCTCAGTGGGAGCCGCCTGAGGAGTTCGGGAAGTACCGGCACTCGGTGTTCGTGGACATCGAGCTGTGGAGCCAGGACAGCAACCTGCAGTCCGCGGAGCGTCAGTACTCGTGCTCGTTGCTGTCGGCGGTCTGGCAGCTGCTGCGACTGGGCCTGCTGCGCGACGCCGGCAAGGCCGTCGCCAAGCCCTACCGGTTCGGCTCCGGCGAAGGGTTCCCGGATCTGTGGCAGCAACTGCCGAGCATCACCCAGCTGACGTCGGACGCCGCCCCGTTCGCGGCGTATCAGGCCCTTTCCGTCCTGCCGCCGCACTTCCGCGCGGCCGAACACGCCGCCGAGATCATCATCGACCACCTGCGCTTCGACAAGGCGGTGCTGAAACAGACCGCGGACCGGGCCCGGGACGAGACGAACGCGGTGACATTACCCGACAACCCGGTGGGCCGCGTGAGCCATTTGTTCTTCGATGACGTCCATGTCACACGCAACGACTGACCGGGACCCGATCCCGGCCGTCCCCGACGACGGCGCGCAGCCCCTGCTGGGGTTCGGCGAGGTGCGCACCTGCCTGATCCAGAACCTGGCCGGCCTGTCCCCCTCGGCCAGCGTCGCCCTGATGCAGCTGACCCCCGGCTCCCCGGTGAGCAAGGTGGACCGGCCGACCCGCCGCGTGGTGTCCCCGGAACAGGTCACCGGGGTGGACTGCCGGCTGCACGTGGCGCGCGAGGGCCGGGGCCGGGCGATCGGCACCGTGCTGAGCCACGCGGTCGTGACCAACGGCCGCATCCTGCAGGGCACGGCACACGCGGCCCTCGCCTCGGCCACGGCCAAGGAGCGCCGCGAGTGGCGGCACTACCTGCGCCAGCCCGGCGTCGTGGAGGTGCTGGGCTCACCGAAACCGCACAACGTCATGGACGGCTACCTCACCGACGCCTCCCCGGCCCGCGGCCTGGACCTGGCCTCGATCAGCGACCGGATCATCGACGAGGTCCAGCAGAGCGACCGCCTGGACCACACCACCGCCCTGCGCACCGGCACGGCCGTGGTCCGCTGGGCCGCCACGCTGGCCCAGGAGGCCAAGCCGACGGTCGGGATAGCGAAGAGCGACATACCGAACTTCCACGTGATCCGGCTCAACGGATCGCCGGAAGACCTGCCGATGCTGATCCGTTTCTGCGAGGAGTTCGCGCTGCACGAGTGGCTGCTGACCACGGTGCAGGACGTCATCGTGCCCCGCGCCGAAGCCGACATCGCCCGCGACCGTGATCCCTTGGACTCGCTGCTGTTCGCTCTCAATGAGTTGGCGCCACTATGGATGCCTCCGACGCACCTGAGCCCGGATATGAAGGCGTTGTGGGAAGCTATGGAGAGCCGGACACACTACTCGCGGTTGTTCGAGCGTCAGGTCGCGCGGATCCGCGACCTCCGGGACCAGGTGAAGATCAGGCCGCCCCGACGTTTCTAGGGGCGCGGCGCTTGCGAACCAGGCGTGATCGAGGCGCGTGGACACTTATTGCAGCATCCTGCGTACAAGCCGATGCCGCCGGACGGTAACATGCCATGGAAGGTGGTCCCGATACCCCGTATCAGGAACCTGTAAACCCTTATCCGACGTCTGACGAGGTGTGCGTGACCACCACCCGCGAGGAGCTGGGCAGTAAGTCCGACTATGCGACTCTGCGCTCCGTCGTCAAAGCCGACCTGAAAGCCCTTGCGAACCTCGACGAAGAGGTCTTCGGCAACGCCGCCTACTCGTTGATGTACATGACGTCGCTGTACCTCATGTTCCGCAAGAGCTGGTACCTCGCCGAGCACGAAGGCGGTCTGGCGGGCTACGCCCTGGTGTGCCCGGACTCGGACAACTCCGAAGTCTGGCTGATGGGTCTCGCCGTCAGCGGAAACTGTCAGGGACACGGCCTCGGCCGCACTCTGATGGCCCGGGCCATGGAGCTGATGATGGACTCCGGAGCCCCCGACGCCTACATCACCGTCCGCCCCGACAACAAGGCCGCCCGCCACCTCTACGAGGCATTCGAGTTCACCGCGGACGGCGAGGAGCGCGACAACTTCTACGGGAACGGCGAGCCGCGCCAGGTGTTCCATCGCTCTCTGGTCAAGAACCCATATACCGCGGCTCCCGCCTAGTCCCTGACCAGGAACGCGAAGAAGATCGCCATCGAGATGCTGCCGAAGTAGCTCTCGATGACCAGCAGCACCTGCCCGGCTCCGCTGAACGCCCCGTCCAGGTCGCCGAAGGACAGCGGATTGAGGAAGTTGATCAGGCACCCGTGCAGCGACCGCACGTACCCCGCCGGCCCGCACAGCCACACCGCCACGCTGAACACCAGCAGCGTCAGCGCCATCCAGCCGAGCATCCGGAACGGGCGGTAGCCGTACCCGCAGATCGCGTCGTACATCGCCTCGAAGAAGCGGGCCGGGCCGCGTGGGCGGGCCTGCTGTTGCGCGCGCCGCAGGTTCAGGAGCGATAGTTCGCGCTTGGGCTTCTGCTGGAGCTGGAGGAACAGGTCTGCCGCGCTCTGGAACGCCGACATGGCGTGCCCCGGCATTCCGAGCGCGACGAATTCCTTGCCGATCGCGTCATAGTGGGCTGCGATGCGTCCGGTCTGCGTGCGGCTGAGGCGGAACTGTCCGCGCCTCTCGGTCTCGGTCGCCAGGAAGGACCGGATCACCGCCGCCCGGCGCGCGTCGGGATCCCCGCTCGTGGTCTTGCGCCACTCGTAGAACTCCTTCTCCAACGCCAGGTCCCCACCGCGTTCCCGCGGGGAGGGGACCCGGCTGTCGAAGGCGTACACCAGGGGTGGCAGGTAGCTGTCGAGGAGCTCCAGCAGCTCCTCTTCGCCGAGCTTCTTCTCGGTGCCGTCGCGGTATCTCAGCTCGCACTTGGCTATGTCGTCGATCACTGATTCGACGCCGGGGAAACTCGAGGTCGGCACTTACGCGAGTTTAATGATGATCCGGTAGCACGTCGATGACCTTCTGATACACAGCCAGGGTCCTTACCCGTTTCTCAGGCGCACGGCCGAGGCGGACGCGCCGCCCGCCCCGGAGCCGTGACCGCGAGACCCTTGACCGCACCCACCGGCGCCGCTCAGGCGACCCCCGCCAACTCGGCAGCCTCCACCGCCGTCCGAACGATCCCCAACCGAGTCTCCTGATCCCCGAAAGCCGCCGCCACGCTCAGCGTCGTCACCCCGGCCTCCTTATAGGCCGCCATCCGCTCCGCGATCCGTTCCTTCGGCCCGATCAGGCTGGTGCGGTCGATGAACTCGAACGGGACGGCGGCCGCCGCGCCGGCGTAGTCCTTCGCCAGGTACTTCTGCTGGACCTCGTCGGCTTCCTTCTCGTAGCCCATGCGGCAGGCGAGCTGGTTGTAGAAGTTCTGCTCCTTGCTGCCCATGCCGCCGATGTACAGGGCCGCGTACCACCGGACCAGGTCCGCGCACAGTTGTACGTCGTCGCCGATGACTGTTGGGACCGTCGGGGCGATGTCGAAGCCGTCCAGGTTGTTCTTGCCGGCCTTGGCCCGGCCCGCCTTGATGTGTTCCAGGTGGTCGGCGGCGTGCTCGGGGCTGAAGAACACCGGGAGCCAGCCGTCGGCGATCTCGCCGGTGAGTTCCAGGTTCTTGGGGCCGATCGCCGCCAGGTAGACCGGGATGGTTTCGCGGACCGGGTGGACCGTGAGCTTCACCGGCTTGCCGGGGCCGCCGGGCAGTGGCAGCTGGTAGTGCTTGCCCTCGTAGGTGAGGCGTTCGCGGGTCAGGGCTTTGCGGACGATGGCCACGTACTCGCGGGTGCGGCCCAGGGGGGCCGCGAACGGGACGCCGTGCCAGCCCTCGGAGACCTGGGGGCCGCTGACGCCCAGGCCCAGGCGGAAGCGGCCGTCGGACAGGGTGTCCAGGGTGGCGGCGGTCATCGCGGTCATGGCCGGGGTGCGGGCCGGGATCTGGAAGACGGCTGCGCCCACGTCCATGTGCTGGGTGTGGGCCGCGATCCAGGTCAGGACGGTGGCGGCGTCGCTGCCGTAGGCCTCGGCCGCCCAGCAGACCGTGTAGCCGAGCCGGTCGGCCTCCTTGGCCACCTCCAGGCTCTCGGCATCGTTGCCCGCGCCCCAGTAACCCATGTTCACGCCGAGCTTCATCGCCCACTCCTGTCCGCGGTTCGCCGCGCTTGATCGCCAGGCCGTCGCCGCTGATATTACTCGTCAGTAGTAAGCGGCGCGATGGTGACGCCGCCCACGCGGTGTCCCCGGCAACCGATAGCGTCACCTGTCATGGAGCAGCGACACCTGGGGCGGACGGGACTGCGCGTGTCCCGGCTGGGGCTGGGCACGATGACCTGGGGGCGGGACACCGACGAACACGAGGCCGCCGACCAGCTCAAGACGTTCCTGGACGCCGGCGGCACCCTGGTCGACACCGCCGACGTGTACGGCGACGGCGACGCCGAGTACATCATCGGCCGGATGGTCGAGGGCATCCGCTCCGACGTCGTGATCGCCACCAAGGCGGTGAGCGTCCCGTTCGGCCCGCGCCGCTTCGACGCCTCCCGGCGCCACCTCCTGAACGCCCTGGACGCCTCGCTGAAGCGGTTGGGCACCGACTACATCGACCTGTGGCAGTTGCACGCCTACGACGCCGCCACCCCGCTGGAGGAGACGCTGGCCGCGCTGGACACCGCGGTGGCCTCCGGCAAGGCCCGCTACGTGGGCATCTGCAACTACACCGGCTGGCAGCTGGCCCGCGCCGCGACCTGGCAGTCCGCCGACTTCAGCCGGGCCCCGATCGCCTCGGCGCAGATGGAGTACTCGCTGCTGCAACGCGGCGTGGAGCGCGAGGTGCTGCCGGCCGCCGTGGACCTGGGCATAGGACTGCTCCCCTGGTCGCCGCTGGGCCGCGGGGTGCTGACCGGCAAGTACCGCACCGGCGTGCCGGCCGACTCCCGCGCCGCCTCGGCGATGTTCGCGCCCTTCGTCGAGCCCTACCTGGACGGCCCGAGCGAGGGCATCGTGGACGCGGTGTTCATAGCCTCCGACGGCCTCGGCGTGGCGCCGCTGGAGGTGGCCCTGGCCTGGGTGCGCGACCGACCCGGCGTCACCGCCCCGATCGTCGGCGCGCGCACCGTGGCGCAGCTGCGGGGCTGTCTCAACGCCGAGCTGCTCACCCTGCCCCGGGAGATCCGCGAGGCGCTGGACGACGTCTCCGAGCCCGAGATCGGCTATCCGGAGCACACCTGGCAGCCGGCCCGGCCGCGGCTGGTGTCGCAGCACACGCAGAACCAGTAGCAAGCAGTAGTAGCCAGCAGTAACTAGTAGCAGGCCTTGCAAGATATGCAGTACTGCTTGAACCGATCAAACTAGCAAACTGTGTAAACCGCACAAACCCGCTCAAAGCGCGAACAGAACTCGCGATGGCGCAGGACGGATGGAACGAGAAGTGACGATGACCGAACCGGACGCACCGTCCCTGGACCAGCTCCTGGCCGCCGCCGGGGCCCCGGGCGACCTGGCCCCGCGGGTGGCCGCGACGCTCGGCGAGCAGGCCGCGAGCCGGCTGGCCGGCGACCCGTGGCTGATCCTGTCGGTGCCGGGGGTGCGCCCCGAGGCCGCCGACGGCTTCGCCCGCAGCGTGCTCGGCGGCACCGCCGGCCCGCAGGACCCGCGGCGCGCGCGGGCGGTGCTGGGCTGGCTGCTGGACCGGGCCGCGCTCGACGGACACACCGCGCAGCCGGCCGACGTGCTCTGCTCGGCGCTGGGCACGCTCGGCTTCGGCGACCCGGCCGGGGCCCTGCACGCGGCGCTGGAGGAAGGCGACATGCTCGCGTTCTCCAATGCGGCCGAGGAAGAGGACGAAGACGGCTCCGGCGACTCCGGGGACGGCGAGGCCGGGGCCGGCGCCGCCGATCTGATGATCATCCGGGAGCGCTACGCCTTCGCCGAGGAGGGCGTCGGCGAAGCGGTGCAGCGCCTGCTGGCCACGCCGGAACCGCTCGGCGAGGACTGGGAGCGCCTGGACACCACCGGCGACCGCATCCACAGCGAGCTGCGGGACACCGTCGGCGCCTACGGACTGACCCTGGTCGCGACCGCGCCGGGCATCGCGAAGACCGCGCAGATCGCCGGGTTCGCCGAGGCCGCGGCGGCGGCCGGGGTGCCGGTGGCGATAATCGGTGGGAACGCCGCGAGTGTGCGGACGCTGAACCGGGAGCTCGGCGGGACCGAGCTGACGGTGCTGTCGATCCAGGAGTACCTGGCTTCGCTGGGCCGCGGCGAGGCGGAAGAAAAGGCGGCAGACGCCACCGCTGTACCCGGCCAGCGCGGCCCGGCAGCCGACAGCGACGGCGACAGCGACAGCGACAGCGACAGCGACAGCGACGATTCCGCGGCAGGCGGCTCCGCGACCAGCACGGCCGACGGCTCGATCGCCGCAACCGCCGAGTCCGCGGGTGCATCGACCACGGCTGCCGCGCAGACCGATGCGTCCGACGAGTCTGCCGACCCGAGCGCCCCAGACCCGGCCGAAGCCGAAGCAGCCGACCCCGCGAGCTCTGACTCGTCGGACGCCGAAGCCGAGCCCCCGGCCCCCGAGTTCGCCGAACCCCAGCCCGGCCTGGTCGTCGTCTCCGCGGCCCACCAGATCGACGCCGAGTCCCTGGCCGCCCTGCTCGACGCGGTCCCCGAGGGCATGCGCGTCCTGCTGGCCGGGGACCCCGCCGAGCCCGGCCCCGCCGGTCCCGGCCAGCCCTTCCGCGATCTGATCGACACCCGCTCGGACTCGCTGATGGCCTACACCGCCGACGGCCGCGTCCCGCGCGTGCGGGCCGCCGACTCCGAGCCGCACCCGCTCACCGATCTGCGCTTCGCGCTGCGCGAGGGGGAGCTGCCGCCGCCGGAGAACGATCCGGAGAAGCGGCTGGTGATCGTGCCGGTGCGGGACGCCTCCGAGGCGGTGGCGCGCGCCGTGCAGCTGGCCGCCGACTCCATTCCGCGCACCTTCGGTCTGGCGCCCGACGACATCCAGGTGGTGGCCATCCGCGCCACCGGTGACGCCGGCGCGGACACGCTCACCCGGGCGTTGCGCGAGCGGCTGGGCACCGAGCAGGTGCGGGCGCTGACGGCGCGCGAGGCGCTGGGCGGCACCTGGCCGGCGGCCGTGGTGGTGCTGGACGGCCCGTCGTCCGGCAGCCTGACCCGGGCTCTGGTCTACGGGCTGTGCGGGCTGGCCGAGCGGCACCTGTCGATCGTGCACGGCGCGGGTTCGGCGCTGCCTCAGGCCGTGGCCAACGTCCCGGACCGGCCCCGGCACACCCGGCTCCCGGCGGTCCTCAGGGACCTGTGAGGCAGTGTAAGGCGATGCGAGGCAAGCAGAGATAGCAGAACCGCGCCGGTCCCTGTGGGAGGACCGGCGCGGTTCGGTTTATGTGTGGATCACTGCGCGGACTACCGCGTGGGCTACTGCCTGGACTGGCCTCAGCCGGTGACGGAGTCCATCGCCGGCAGGTAGCCGCCGGACTGGCCGTCGGCCGTCGGGTGGTAGGACTCGGTCACGTCGGTGACGTTGACCGAGTGCAGCCACTCGCTGAAGTAGTCGCACAGCTCGTGCCCGGAGAAGTTGCTCCGCACGTCGGCGTAGGAGTCGCCGGCGTTCTGCGCCGCGGTCTGGATGACGCTGTCCAGCGTGTCAGCGGCGTTGTTCAGAGCACTGCGGTCCGTGGTCGACAGGCCGGGGCAGATGTCGGAGTTGCCCAGGTCGTACAGCTCGGGGTAGCCCATCACCACGACCTGCGCGTTGGGCGCGGCGTCGGCGATCGCGGCGAAGGTGTTCGCCAGCTTGCCCGGCAGCACCGAGTCGGCCTGCGACGTGGCGGTGTTGATGGCGCTCAGGCAGGCGCTGTCGGAGTCCAGGACGCAGGTCTCCATCACCGAGGAGAAGCCGACGTCGTTGCCGCCGATGGTGATCGACACCAGGTTGGTGCCGGAGTTCAGCGCCGAGATCTGGTTGTTCAGCACGTCGGCGGTGGTCGCGCCGGAGCAGGCCACCGAGGTGTAGCTGGCCGGGCTGTGGGCGTTGGCCCACAGCTGCGAGTACGCCAGCGTGCTGCGCAGGCAGTTGCCGGAGGCCGAGATGTAGGAGCCGGAGCCGACTCCGGAGGAGTACGAGTCGCCGAGCGCGACGTAGTTGACACCGCTGGCGGCCGAGGCGTTGGTGGCCAGTACCGTGGTGAAGGCGGTCGTCACCGCGCCCAGGACGATGAGCGCCCGCTTGAGTACGGGACGACGCGTCCGCGTCCGCTTGTGGGGACGAGGGAGCACAGGGAACCTCCATGTGGGGGTGGATGGGGGGTGCGCGTGGATGAGAATGGCACCCGGTCAGGGCCCTGTGAAGACCAAGTTACTAACGAGTTTTGACGAGCGGGTAACTTCTTGGTTGGCAGGTCAGGACGTTTCGGAACAATCACGTCATCCGGTCCGCGGAATCAACCCCATGACGCGGGACCGGACCCGGCGGGTCAGGTGGTCCACCTCGGTCACCCGCAGCGCCTTGGCCGCCAAAACATAGACAACGACCAGAGCCGAGCCCCCGGCCGCGGCGGCGAGCACCGAGCCCAGCCGTGCGCCGCCGACGAGCGCGCCGACGTCTTGGGCCGCCGCGTAGCCGACGGCCGCGGCCACCGCCGCGGCAAGCAACAGCCTGCGATACACCCGCGAGACGCCCTTGCCCGGTTTGGCGGCGGCGCTCCCGGCCAACCGGGGCCGCAGCCGGCGGATGGACCAGAGCAGACCGACGGCCGAGGACAGCCCGGTGCCGCCGGCCATCACCACCACCGGCCAGCGGGTGCCGCCGAGCGCGGCACTGGCCGTGATCGCGATCGCGGCGTTCACCGCGCCGGTGATCAGGCCGATGGTGAAGGGGGTGCGGGTGTCGCCGAAGGCGTAGAAACCACGCAGAATCACGTATTGCGCGGAGAACGGGATCAGGCCGAGTCCGGAGGCGGCGAGCATGTAGCCGATCCCGTGCGTCTGCGGGAGCGAGGTGTGGCCGTAGCCGAACAGCACCGCGGCGAACTGCGGACCCAGAGCCAGGAACGCGAAGGCGCAGGGCACGATCGCGGCGCCGGAGACCCGCAAACCCAACGACAGGTCGTCGCGCACACCGGCCGGATCGTTGTCGGCCGCCGCCCGGCTCATCCGCGGCAGCAGCATCGTCAGCAGCGACACGGTGATCACCGACTGCGGCAGGATCCAGATCTGCTGTGCCTTGGAGTAGGCGGCGTAGCCGACGCCCGCCTCCGGGCGCGCCTGGTCCACGCCGGCGGCCAGGGACATCACCAGGATGTTCACCACCTGCCCGACCAGCATGTAGGCCAGCGTCCACTTGGCCAGCGAACCGGCCTGGCCGAGTCCGGCGCCGCGCCAGTCGAAGCGGGGCCGGAAGCGGACGCCGGAGCCGATCAGGAACCAGACCACGACGAGCGCCTGCGCCACGACCCCGACGGTCGTGCCGACGCCGATCGCCATCGTCTGCCCGACACTGAGGACCGGTAGGTGGTCGCTGCCCTGCCCGAGTCCCCCGCCGACCGCGATGAAGCCGGCGAAGACCGCGACCACGATGACGTTGTTCACGACCGGGGCCCACGCGGCCGCCCCGAAACGTCCGCGTGCCCCGAGCACCTGGCCCACGACGGCGAAGACGCCGTAGAAGAAGATCTGCGGCATGCAGTAGCGGGCGAAGGAGACGGCCAGCGCGCGTTGGACCGGGTCCAGGTGCCGCGCCGGGACGGCGACGATCCACGGCGCGGCGACGGTCGCCACCACGGTCACCGCCAACAGCGCGCAGATCACCAGGGTCAGGAGGCGGTCGACGTAGGCGGCGCCGCCGTCGGGGTCCCGGTGCATCGCGGCGACCAGCTGCGGCATGAAGACGGCGTTCAGCGCGCCGCCGATGATGAGGAAGTAGATCATGTTCGGCAGGGTGTTGCCGACGGTGAACGTGGTCGCCAGCGCGCCGGATCCGAGGGCCGCGGCTTGCAGCAGCTGGGCCGCCATGCCGCCGAAGCGGGACAGGACGGTCACGGCGGCCATCGCGGCCGAGGAGCGCGCGCCGCTGACGGGCTTCGAGTGCGGAGCAGCCTTCGAACTCTGAACCGCGGGCACGTCAGCAGCCGCGACGGCTTGCGAAGCCACAGGCTCCTCGACCGACGGCCACCACAGATCCGCCCGCCCGAGATACGGATCCGCCGCCCCGAGAGCCGAACGATCCGCGTCGCCGTCGCCGACACCAGCGCCGTCGCCACGCACCGCCGCACCCTGAACCGCCGGACCCTGGACCGGCCCGCGTCGCAACGGCATCAGCTCAGCGAGGCGCGCGGGATCGGCGACCACCCGCAGCATCCCGGTGTCCCAGTCACCGGCGACCGCCGGGACCTCGAACCGGGCCGCGGTGACAGCCGCGGCCTGCGCGTAGCGGCGCGGATCTATCTCGGGTTCGCTCACCGACAGCAAACTAGCAACAGAGCGCTCACTCCTGCGGGTAGCGCTTAAGAATCTTGCCCGTCAAATCCGCCTGGAGATACCCGGCCCGGTAGTCGTCACCGACGTAGACCAGCATCTCCAGGGAGCCGTCGATGTTGTCGGAATCGACGATGACGTAGTGGTAGGTCGGCTTCTTGACGTTCAGCGTGCTGTCCGCGTCCTTGAGCAGGGCCGGCAGCGCGTTCCAGTTCACCTTGGCCGGGTCCAGCGGCTGCTGGTCGGGGTCCAGGGTGCTGCCGGTCATCGAGAAGGCGGCCTGCCCGTCGTTGTAGTCGTAGGTGTCGTAGACGGTGTCGTCGTCCTTCTTGATCACGTCGAAGCTCGCGTGGTCGTCGTAGACGGTCATCGACACGATCCGGGTGCCGCCGCTGACCGCGAAGATCTGGGCGATCACGTTCCGGACCCCGGCCGGCGTGAGCAGGTCCTGCGACCCGGTCGAAGGCGCGGTCGAGGGGGCCGTGGGCTGCGTGTCCTGGACCGTCGGCACGGAGAACGTCGATGCCGTGACCGGCATGGAGAACGTCGGGCCGGTGTTCGCCGCGTCGTTTCGCGCCGTGTGGGCGGCGTGGCTCTGCGCCCGGGTCGAGGCCCACACCGAGAAGCCCATGATCACCAGGACGCACACCGTGGACATCGCGGTGAGGCGGAAGGCCTTCGAGCGGTGGCGCCCGGCGGCCTCCGGGCTCATGCCGTTGCCGTAGGACTGGCCGGGCTGGTTGCCGTAGGGGTTGATCGGCGGGCGCCCGGGCGCGCCGGGAATCTGGTCGGTGGTCCCGAACTGTCCGGCGGGACCGCCGAACTGACCGGCAGGACTGCTGAAGTGACCGGCAGGACCGCTGAACTGACCGGCAGGACCGCTGAACTCGCCAGTGGAACCGCCGAACTGCTGGCTGTCGGGCATCCGCGGCCCCGGTATCGGCGGCCCCGGTATCGGCGCCTGGAAAGCGGTCACGCTCTGCCCGGCCTCGACCTGCGCGAACATCGCGTCCAGCACCTCGGCCGAGGGCCGCCGGGACGGGTCCGGGACCAGCAGCGCGCTGAGGATCGTGCGCATCGGACCACTGCGCTCCGGCGGCGGGACGTAGCCCTGGGAGACCGCCGCGATGGTCGCGATGGTGGTCTCGCGGGTGAGCGGGTTACGGCCCTCCAGCCCGACGTAGAGCAGCAGACCCAGCGACCACAGGTCCGAGGCCGGGTCGCCCTCGATGCCGTGCACGCGCTCGGGCGCCATGTACTCCGGCGAGCCGATCAGCATGCCGGTCGCGGTGATTCCGGGGCTGGCCTCCAGCGCGGCGATGCCGAAGTCGGTGAGCACCGGCGTGCCGTCCGCGCGCAGCAACACGTTCGCCGGCTTCACGTCCCGGTGCTGGATCCCGGCGGCGTGCGCGGCCCGCAGCGCGCCGAGCACGCCGCGCCCGATGCGCGCCGCCTCGGGGACCGTCAGGTCGCGCTGATCGAGCAGCCCGTCCAGCGAACCGCCGGTCACCAACTCCATGACCAGCCACGGGTGGGCCAACTCGACGGAGTCGACGATGTGGTGGATCGTGACCACGTTGGGGTGGTGCAGCCGGGCCAGCGCCTGCGCCTCGCGCAACACCCGCTCGCGCACCACACGCGCCTCGGCCGGATCGCTGCCGTGCAGCGACGGATCCGGCGAGCGCACCTCCTTCAGCGCGACCTCGCGCTGAAGCATCAGATCACGGGCCCGCCACACGAACCCCATACCGCCGCCGCCGAGCCGAGCGAGCAGCTCGAAGCGCCCGTCGATCACGTATCCGCCCTGGTCCCCTCCGGTCATGGGCGGAAGTCTAGGGTCGGGGACCGACCGGTCTTGCGGGCCGAAACATCGTCACCAAACCGGGATATACGGCTTCGATATCGCGGATAAGCGGCATAGGCGGGCATGCGAACAGCCGGCCTCCCACCGGTGCCGTCGGGATTCCTATCCCTCCGGCAACGGTCGCCAGTGGCCGGGGTACAACAGGGCTTCTGCGGGCGGCTATGAGCCGCTGAGAGCATCCTCGATCCGCTCGAAGATGTCGGAGTCCGTTTCCTGCTGCCACTGTGGCAGGTCTTCCCAACCGGCGACGTAGGCGGGCTTCGGGTCCGCGATGTGCTTGAAGATCTGCGCTGTCCAGCAGAGCGCGACGTAGCGGCCCTTGTCCTCCCGGCTGAGCTTCTTCACCCCGTCGCCCGTCGTTTCGGTGAACGCTCGCACGAGTTCGAAGACCGATGCGGCGGCAGCGCGCTCCCACTCCGGAGTCTCCTCCCATGGCGCGACGTATCCCGCCTTCGGCTCGCCCGGGTAGTACTTGTGGACGCCAGCGATCCAAGCCGCGCGGAAGATCTGACCACCGTCTACGCTCATGCGCTTCCCTTCCTCCTGAGTTCGTTGATCCTAGACCGCAGGGTCTTCACCTCGGCGGTTTCCGGCACCCGGTCCAGGTAGGGCGTGAGGGAGTTGAGGCGCTGCGCGTTCACCCCGGACTGTGAGCGCTGCGTGATGTTGAGTGCTGCTGACGCGTACGTGGCCACGCGCTCGGGGTCGTGGAGTTGCGCCCCGACCTTGGCCAGGTCCACTAGCTAGGGAACAGGCCCACAGGTCGTAGTGCCGGGCCGCACGGCCCGCGTGGGCGGCGACGGCATAGCAGTTCGCGGCGTCCGTGTAGTCGTTGACGTCGAAGAGGATTTCCCCGGCGAGCTGGAACGTGTTGCTTGTCAGCTCGTATAGATGCTCGCGGCGGGCCGATGTCATGGGGGTTCGAAGTTCGTCGACGAGTTGCCCCGCGTGTAGCCGGACGGCCGGCAAGGTTGAGCTTTTCACCGGTGCCGACCCGTATTCGGTCCACAGGTCCGCACTCGCCGCGCCCCACTGGTCCAGGTCGCCGACCGATTGCTTGACAACGCCGCGTGAGGCACCGCCGAACATGGCGGCGGCTTCGTGCTCGACCGCAGCCGCGCCGACCAACGCCCCGAGACGAAGTAATTCCCGCCGGTTCACATCGTCAATAGTGGCAGGTGGCAATTGGGCGGCGGCGGGAGCCCGGTAGTAGAACCCGAGATCCCGGTCTTCGGAGACGCCGAAAAGCTCTCGCAGGGCGCCGCGTTCGTCCTTGTCCGGCCACCGGGTCTCGCCCCGTTCGAGGCGCGACATCTTGCGTTGATCGAAACCAGGTCTGACCTGGCCCGTCCGTCTTTCAACGATCGAGCGGACCCGCTCGGCCACCTCGTCCTGAGTCCAACCGGACGCCGCGCGAGCTGCCTGAAGCAGATCGTTAGGCGTGATCGGTCCCATACGAAGAGTGTAAGAGGTCGAGGATCGATCTGGTCTGCGATCTGGTCTGCCGTGCAATGGCCGACTCGGATGAACTTGCGTTATGGCAACGAACCCGACTGATCCCCCGGCGCAGTGCGAGACCTGCGACAACCGCTGGAAGATCCACCACGCTGGGCGCGACGCCGGGCCGTGCCCGGACTGCTCCTACGTTCTGACTCGCTCCCGTCTCCCGAGCGTGCTGCTCTGGAGCACGCCGGGCCTACTGCCGTACAGGGCCGCTGAGGGCGTTCTCGCGGTGGTCTGCCACAACGGCGGCATTGTGTACGGGACGCTGAACAACAGCGAAACGGTGGAGTACATCACCAGACATCCGAAGGTGATGCGTTGGGAGTTCCGGCCCATCCCGTATGAGGAGGGCCGTTCGTGGCTCGCCGCGCATGAAGCGGATCTGAACAAAGACCGCGCGCTGAGGTTCATCTCTTGAACCCCGAGGCCGACGCCCACGGAACAGGCGGGACGACAGGCGGTTCCGCAGCGGACCGATCGGGATCGTCCTAGGCGCGGTCTTCGTTCAGGAGTCGCTTCTGATGATCGTCGCCGCCTAGACGACCTCGATCCCGTCGATCTCGTCCTCCGACCCGTCCTCGGCGAACGTGTCGAAGTACTCGTCGTCCTCCTCCTCGTCGCCGATCACGTCGAACCGGCAGACGGTCCGCTCGGGGTCGGTGTCGGAGAACGGGTCGTCGAACCACTGCTCGTCGCCGATCGTCTCCGGATCGGCGGCCAGGACCCAGGTGGTGCCGTCGGCCGGGAGCAGGCCGAGTTCGTCGGAGCGGTTGTGGATCTCGTCCGGGTCGAACACGTCGAACAGCGCGGCCAGCGAGCCGGCGACGGTGTTGATGTCCACCTCCGGGTCGACCGCGCCGGCGGCCAGGGCACGGGCCGCGCCCAGCAGCCGCCCGGGGTGCTCGATCTGGTAGTCGCGGCGGATCAGCACGCTGATCGCCTCCGGGTTGTCCGGGTCCGCGGCCACCTCGGGGTACTGGCTCGGGATCTCGAACGGGGTGACCTCGTTGTAGGTGTCGTACAGCGAGTCGTCGTAGGCCTCGGCGGCGGCGGCCATGGCCAGGAACGCCGCGCGCACGGCGGGGTCGCTCTCGTCCGACCGGCCTTCCACCGCGGCCAGGTGAGCGTCGATCGCGGCTTTGAGGACGTCGGCGGCGGTGCGGACGTCGGCGGCGGTGGGGGCGGTCGGTTCAGACATGAGGTAGACGGTATCCGGTCTTGGCCGTGTCGGCTCGCAATACCCGCGTGCATACCGACAAGAAGGCATGGACTTGTCAGTCCCATGGACGACGCGGCGGCGGCTCGGTAGCGTCGCTGCAGGCGAGGCGGTCGCCCGGCCGCCGCACGGACAGCAGGGGGCGCACATGCGCGCGTACCACGTCACCATCGGCGCGTACGAGTTCGCCGCCACCGAAGAAGGCCCGCAGACCGGTCCCCCGGTGGTGCTGTTGCACGGCTTCCCGCAGACCCCGGCCAGCTGGCAGGCCACCTCCCGGCTGCTGGCCGCCGAGGGCATGCGCACCATCGCCCTGGAGCAGCGCGGCTACTCCCCCGGCGCGCGCCCGACGCAGGTCGCCGAGTACCACGTGGACCGCCTGGTCCAGGACGTCATCGGGCTGCTGGACGCGCTGCACCTGCCGACCGCGCACCTGGTCGGCCACGACTGGGGCGCGATCGTCGCCTGGCACGCCGCGGTCGCGCACCCGGACCGTTTCAGGACGTTGACCGCGGTCTCGGTGCCCCATCTGCGCGGTTTCTACGAGGTGCTGGCCGATCCGGGGCCGCAGGGCGAGGAGCAGCGGCAGCGGTCGGCGTACGTGCAGCTGTTCCGGATGGAGGGCGAGAAGGCCGAGGACGTGCTGCTGGCGAACAGCGCCCGCGCCCTGCACGACCTGTTCTCCCCGCTGCCGGAATCGGCGATCCTGCCGCACTACGCGGCCCTGGGCCGGCGTGCGACGCTGACCGCCGCGCTGAACTGGTACCGCGCGATCGACGTGAAGCAGTCGGTGGCGCTGGCGAACGTGACGATCCCGACCACGTTCGTGTGGTCCACCGAGGACATCGCGATCGGCCGCCCGGTCGCGGAGCGGTGCGCACAGTTCGTCGAGGGGCCGTACCGGTTCGTGGAGCTGAACGGGATCAGCCACTGGATTCCGGATCAGGCGCCGGAGGAATTGGCGCGCGCCGTGGCCGACCGCGTTCGCTCTGTTGAAAGCTGAGGAGCAAACGCCGCTCCAGGCGTGAATCCGGTCACAGCTACCGCTCGTAAGTCGAGAAACCGTGGCGCGGCTTGGAAAACTGATGAGCGTATGACTACGCCGACGCCTGAAGACCGCGACGAACGCGGCGAACCTGCCCCCCGCCACCACATCGACCTGTCCGTCACCAAGATCGCCGCCGGTGCCTGCGCCGCCGCCCTGGCCGCCGCGGTGGGCTCGAAGCTGGGAGTGGCCGGCACCATCGCCGGCGCCGCGGTCGCCAGTGTGGTGGCCACCTCGGCCAGCGCGCTGATCGGGCACTCGCTCGAGCGCGGGAAGACGGCGGCTCGCAAGGCGATGCCGGTGCTGGATCCGGAGGCGTACACGACGATCTTGTCGCGGGCCCGGATCGAGCGGGAGTCGGCGGCCGAGCATGATGCGGCGGACCGGGAGGCTCGGACGCATCTGGTGCCCGATGAGCGCACGGCGGTTGACGCGACTCGGGTCGATGCGCCTCGGTTCGGCCATTCCCGGGCCGAGGCGACTCGGGGCGGCCAGACCCGGGCCGATGCGACTCGGTTCGGCCAGACCCGATTCGGCCAGACTCGGGGCAGCCAGACTCGGGTCGATGAAACCCGCGTCGACGAAACCCCCGTCGAGATGCCGACCGGTGTCCTGAGCAGCGATCTGGACCAGACGATCGCGCTGCACGGCGGCACGCTCTCCGTGGCGAACCCGAACGCCGAGACCGTGGTGCTGCCGACGATCACAGCCGGTGCCGGTGCTGATAGCGCGGCCGGTGGCGCGGCCGGTGGCGCGGCGCGCACGTGGAAGGACCGCCTCCCCGGCCGCAAGCCGATGATCGCGGCGGCGATCGCGAGCTTCGTCATCGGCACCGGTGCCGTCACCGCCCTGGAAGTGGCGCGCAAGGGCGAGTTC
Source organism: Catenulispora pinistramenti (assembly GCF_018274385.1). GTDB lineage: Bacteria > Actinomycetota > Actinomycetes > Streptomycetales > Catenulisporaceae > Catenulispora > Catenulispora pinistramenti. Next base: position 28,453 of record NZ_JAAFYZ010000032.1, read on the forward strand.
CCCGGCTACCACGGCAGCGTGTTCGACCCCGGGACCGGCGGCAACTCGAACAACCAGCAGCCCGCCCAGCAGGATCCGAGCGGCACCGGCGGCACTCACAAGCAGAGCACGCCGTCGCAGAAGCCGGATTCGCCTTCTTCGAGCGGGTCCGGGTCCGGGTCCAGCGGGCTGCCGAGCAACACGCCGCCCTCGACGCCGTCGCCGTCGGGTTCCGGGGCGAGCACGCCTTCGGCGCCGTCTTCGACACCGTCGAGCAGTCCCTCCACGTCCCCGTCCTCGATCCCGTCCACGCCGCAGAGCAGCGGCAGCAGTAACGGACCGACGACGCCGCCGACTTCGTCCGCCGGCGGTAACACGCCGAGTACGGCCAACACCGGGGCGGGCAAGGCCACGCCGAGCGGCGGCGCCGCGGGCTGATCCGCGACCAAGCCGGCGGTATACCTGCGGGCCAGGGCCGCGGCTGGATAGCGTGCCGGTCATGGGTATGGGTTGGGATGTCTATGTGTGCGGCGTCGACGGCGCGCCAGCGGTGATCAGCCTGGATCTGGACCTGCGGGAGACCGCCGAGCGCGGCACGCACCCGCAGCGTCTGCACGTCCGGCACGCCTTCCACGCGCCGCGCGCCAACGGCCTGCCCGACGGCACCGAGAACGACGCCATGTACGCCCTCCAGGACACGCTGGTCGCCGCGCTGACCGAGGAGACGGACGCGGTCTACCTGGCGTGCATGAACAACCACGGCTATCGCGAGCACTTCTTCCACCTGCCCGCGCACAGCGACGGGCGCACGGTGGTGGCGAAGGTGGAAGCCGAGTCGGCGGACTACGAGCTGGAGACCTTCAGCGAGGACGACCCGGCGTGGGCGTACTACACGGAGTTCCTGTGGCCCGACCCGCGCACGATGCAGTACCTGATGGACCGGCGCGTCCTGCAGTCGCTGGCGGAGAACGGGGACCGGCACGACCTGCCGCGCTCGGTCGACCACTGCCTCGACGTCCCGGACGAACGCAGCGGCCGCGCGCTGCTGGCCGAGGCGCAGGCGGCGGGGTTCGGCGGGAGGGTGCGGGCGCAGGAGGGGCGGTGGCAGGTGCTTCTGGAGCGGGACGACGCGGTGGAACTGGACCACATTCACGGCGTGGTGTGGGGGCTGTGCGAAATGGCGGAGCGGTATGGCGGTGGGTATGACGGGTGGGGATGCTTGATCGCGAAGTAGTGCGGCGGAACCGCGATCAAGCCTCGGGCGTGGGCAAGCCGGCGGCCAGCACCTCGGCGACGTGCCACACCCGGCGCTCCGCCACCGCCTGCTCAACCTGCGTGCGGCAACTGAACCCGTCCGCGACGAGCAGCGTGTCCGAGGAAGCGGCGCGGATGGCCGGCAGCAGATTCAGCTCGGCGACGGCCATCGACACGTCGTAGTGCCCGGCGGTGACACCGAAGTCACCGGCCAGGCCGCAACAGCCGGACACCACCGTCGCCGCCACCCCGGCGCGCGCCAGCAACTCCACCTCCGCCTCGCCGGTAGCACCGCTCGCGTACTGATGGCAGTGGATCTGGATCAGCGCCTTGTGACCGCTCCAGGGCGAAGCCGGCGGGCGCCAGTCGGGAGCGTGCGCGGCCAGGAACTGCGCGGGCCCGGTCACCAGCCCCGCGGCCCGCGCCGCCAACGGATGCGACGGCAGCACCTCGGTCAGCTCCTCCCGCAACGCCGCCGCACAACTCGGCTCCGGCACCACGATCGGCAATCCGGCCTCGATCGCGGGCCGCATCAGCTCCAGCGTGCGGGACAAGACCCGGCGCGCCACGCCCAGCTGACCGGTGGAGATCCAGGTCAAGCCGCAGCAACCGGTACGCGGCGGCACCACGACACGGAATCCGGCCGAGCGCAGCACCGCGATCAGCGCCTCGCCGACCGCGGGGGTGAAGTTCTCGGTGAAGGTGTCGGCCCACAGGACGACCGAGCGCGTGCCTGACAGCGTGTGCAAAGCAGAACCCGACCAGGCGCCGGCAGGAGCACCCGTCTCTTGGGCCGCTGCCGAGCGCACCACTGGATCAGCCGCCGATCCGGCTGAGGCGGCACCGGCATGGGGCAGTGGACCCACCCGCCGTCCAGACTGCAAGGCTTCCGCCCGCACCGCATCCGCCCGCGCCCGCCGGAACGACCGCACCGCGAAACGCGGCAGCGCCCGCTCCCCCGCGATCCCCCCGGCCCGCTTCAGCAGCGGCGCCAGCGGCGAGGCCATCAGCCGGTTCACCACCCGCGGCGCGAAGCCCGCCAGCCGCGCCCACACCGGCAGCCAGCCCAGCGAGTAGTGCGCCGCGGGCCGCACCCGGCCCCGGTAGTGCTGGTACAAGACCTCCGTCTTATACGCCGCCATGTCCACCCCGACCGGGCAGTCCGTCTTGCAGCCCTTGCACCCCAGGCACAGGTCCAGCGCGTCCAGAACCTCCGGCGCCGCGTAGCCGCCGCCGACCGCGCGGCCGTCCAGCATCTCCTGGAGCACCCTGGCACGTCCGCGCGTGGAGTCCTTCTCGTCCCCGGTCGCGCGGAACGAGGGGCACATCACCCCGCCCGACGCGCTGCGGCACTTCCCCACTCCCACGCACCGCCGCACCGCGCGCCCGAAGTCGCCCTCGTCCCCGGCCAGCGCCAGCTGCGGCGGCGCCGCCTGCATCACGCGCGGGGCCCGCAGGTCCGCGGCGAAAGCGCGCGGCGCCACCAGGATCGCCGGGTTCAGCACCGCGGCCGGGTCGAACGCCGCCTTGAACTCCGCGAACGCCGCCAGCAGCTCAGGGCTGTACATCGCCGCCAGCAGCTCCGAGCGCGCCTGCCCGTCGCCGTGCTCGCCCGACACCGAGCCGCCGTGCGCCACCACCAGCTCCGTCGCGGCGGCCGTGAACTCCGCGAACTGCTGCCGCCCCGACCCCGTCTGCAGGTCGTGGTCGATCCGGACGTGCAGACACCCCTCGCCGAAGTGCCCGAACACCGTGCCCCTGCGCCCCGCGCTCCGCATCAGCGCCTCGAATCCGCGCAGGTAGTCCGCCAGCCGCTCCGGCGGCACCGCGGCGTCCTCGAAGCCCGGCCAGGCCTCGGCCCCGCCCGGCGTCCGCGTCGCCAGCCCCGCGCCGTCCTCGCGGATCCGCCACAGCTCCCGCTGCTCGGCCGGGCCGAGGACCACCCGCGTGGCGTGGGCCCCGGCCAGGTCCGCGACGACCGACGCGGCCTGCTCCGCCGTCGTCTCGATGAACAGCCAGCCGCCGCCCTCCGGCAGCGCGGCGGGCAGCGGCCGCTTGCGCCGCGCCGACCACACCTCGGCCAGCTCCGCGCCCAGCCCCTCGATCGCCGAGGGCTGATGCGGCAGCACGGCCGGCACGTCGGCAGCCGCAGCGACCATGTCCGGGTAGGCCGCCACCACCAGCACCGGCTCCCGCAGCACCGGCACCAGCCGCAGCTCGGCGCCGAGCACCGCCGCGAGCGTCCCCTCCGAACCGACCAGCGCCTTGGCGACGTCGAAACCGTTCTCCGGCAACAGATGCTGCAAGGCGTAGCCGGAGACCTGGCGCGGGAAGCGGCCGAGTTCGGCGCGGATCGCCGCGTCGTGCCGCGCGACCAGATCCCGCAGCCGGGAGTCGAGCGCTGCGACGCCGCTGGTGCCGCGCCGCACGGTGGTCCTGGTGCCGTCCGCCAGCAGCACGTCCAGCGCCAGCACGTTGTCCGCGGTCGTCCCGAACGCCAGCGACCGGGCCCCGCAGGCGTTGTTGCCGATCATGCCGCCGATCGTGCAGCGCGACGCGGTCGACGGGTCCGGCCCGAAGCGCAGCCCGTGCGGGGCCGCCGCGGCCTGGAGCGCGTCCAGCACGACGCCCGGCTCGACCCGTGCTGTACGCGCCGCGGCGTCCAGCTCTAGCACCCGCCCGAAGGACCGCGAGCAGTCCAGCACCAGGCCCTCGCCGATCGCGTTCCCGGCCACCGACGTGCCGCCGCCACGCAGCGTCACCGGCACGCCGTGCGCACCGCAGATCCGGACCGCGGCCTCGACGTCGGCGGCGGAGCGCGGGAACGCCACGCCGCGCGGCACGTGCCGGTAGTTGGAGGCGTCCGCGCTGTACTCGGCGCGTCGCCGGGTCCCGAAATCGACGTCCAGACCGGCCTCCGTCAGCGCCCCGCGCCAGGCGCGTTCGGCCAGGTCGGGAACAGAATCCGGGCTTTCACCCGGGCCGGTGGCGGAGGACTTCGCGCGGGAGGATCGGTCGGGCACGCTCCCAACGTAGCGCCCCGTCGCGCGGGTGGGCGTGGCGTGGCGTGTCCCGGGGGCGGACCGGACCGGCGGCGAGTAGGTTCGGGAGCAGACCCGCAAACCCCCGCCTGGCCGCTGCCGGCCGGCTGAAGGAGGCCCGCGATGAAGATGACGGACTACGTCCCCGGCACCCCGTGCTGGGTGGACCTGATGACCACGGACCTGGACGGCGCCAAGGCCTTCTACGGGGGGCTGTTCGGCTGGACCGCGCAGGTCGCCGACGACCCGGCGGCCGGCGGCTACGTCCTGTTCGAGCTGGACGGCGTCCAGGCGGCCGGCGGGATGAAGACCATGTCGGCGGACCAACCGACGGCCTGGAGCACCTACGTGGCGGTGACCGACGCCGACGCCACGATGGCCAAGGCCACCGCCGCCGGCGCGCAGCCGATCGTGGCCCCGATGGACGTCACCGACGTCGGCCGGATGGCGATGTTCGCCGACCCCACCGGCGCCATCCTGGGCCTGTGGCAGCCGCGGAGCATGAAGGGCGCCGGCGTGGTCAACGAGCCCGGCGCGCTGACCTGGGACGAGCTCAACACCCGGGACGCCGCCGCGGCCAAGACCTTCTACGCCGCGGCCTTCGGCTGGACGGCCGAGACCAGCGCCATGGGCGAGGGCATGGAGTACACCGAACTGCAGGTCGACGGCCGCACGGTCGCCGGGCTGATGGAGATGGACGACGAGCACTTCCCGAAGGAGACGCCGCCGCACTGGGCCGTCTACTTCGGCGTCGCCGACTGCGACGCCTCGGTGGCCAAGGTCGGCGCGCTCGGCGGCACGGTCGTGGTGCCCACGACGCCGATCCCGCCGGGGTGGTTCGCGGTGTGCCAGGACCCGCAGGGTGGGTTCTTCTCGCTGTTCGAGGCGAAGGAGCCGGCCGGCGCCGCGAGCTGAGGCGACATAGGGCTCACGCAAGCCGGTTCACAGGCCCCGCCGGATGCCGATCACGCGTCCGGCGGGGCCGCACTGTCATCTCCCGGCGCCGGCCCCGTCGGACGCCAGCAGGTCCTCGGGACGCTGGGACGGGCTGGACTCGTCGACGATCAGCCCGTCGCGGATGAACACGATGCGGTCGGCCCACGCCGCGTGCCGGGACTCGTGGGTGACCAGCACCCCGGCCGCGCCGGCGTCACAGCGCTTGCGCAGCAGGCCCAGGACCGTCTCCCCGGTCTCGCTGTCCAGCGCGCCGGTCGGCTCGTCGGTGAGGATCAGGCGGCGCTCGCCGATCAGGGCCCTGGCGATCGCCACCCGCTGCTGCTGGCCGCCGGACATCTCATCCGGGAACCGGTCGGCCTCGGCCCGCAGGCCCACTTCCTCCAGGGCTGCGACCGCCTCCTGCCGGGCCTTGCGCGCCGACATGCCGTCCAGCTCGCGCGGCAGGGCCACGTTCTCGGCGGCGGTCAGGGCCGGGATGAGGTTGTAGTCCTGGAAGACGTAGCCGACCGAGCGACGGCGGATCGCAGCGAGCTGAGTCCTGCTCTGCGAGGCCAGCGCCGTGCCCTCGATCACCACCTCGCCGGTGGTCGGCATGTCCAGCCCACCGGCCAGCGACAGCAGCGTGGACTTGCCCGAACCCGAAGGCCCCATCACCGCCACCAGCTCACCCGGCGCGACGGCCAGGTCGATGCCGCGCAGCGCGTGCACCTCGGCGGCACCCTTGCCGTGCACCCGGGTGACGGTGCGCAACTCCAGCACCGGTCTTGTCGTGGTCTCCCCGTTCATCGCTGTCACGGTCGGTACCGTATTCGCTCGCCGCCGACTAGGCGCGCCGGTGTCTGAGGCCCCTCAGTCCGGGACCAGCTGCCAGGACGCCGGCAGCGCCGCGCGCACCGCGTCGACGGCCGCGGGGGTCCGGCCGTGGACCCACAGCCACGTCCCGCCGCCGTCCTCCCGGATCAGCACGTCGGGCCCCTGGTACCAGCGGATCGGGCGGCCGTCGGGCGCGCTCCACTGCGGGATGCCGGGCAGCCCGAGCGGTTCGTAGCGCGATTCCAACAACGAGCCCTGCTCGTCCCAGTCGAACTCGGTCGTGTCGTAAAGCCCTCGGGCCGGGTCCTTGGAGAACATGGCTTCGAGCAACACCATCTCGGCCGCCAGGATCGACAACCGATCCGTGAACGGCGCCCACCGCCCCCGGTCCTGGACGACCGTCGGCGGATCATCCCGGTCCCGCCCCAAGTCCCAGAGGCGCACGCCCCAGCTGGTGCAGCCCTGATTCTCCCGCCGGAACACCAGCGCCTCGCGGGCGTCGTCGACGTGCAGCTCATCGGGCGGTAGCAACCGATCCTGCCACCGCGTCAGGTCATCACGCGCCCCGAACAGCAGGTACGCCTCGCGCAGCGCGGCGGGCAACACGAGACCGAGGCGGGCCTCGACCGCGTCGAGCCGGGCGGCCTCCACGCCGTCGCCGGGGCGCAGCGGCTCGCTGTACGCGGCCGCGAATGAGCGCACGAAGTCCCAGGTCTGGTGGCGATCGTCGAAGGCGCCGTGCAAATAGCCGTCTTCGGTCATGCCACGACGGTAGCCACTGGCCCCGACAGCGGGCCCGCCCCGACCTACGTCCGCACCCGCACCCACACCCCCTAATCAAGACATGTAGTATCCCGGTTATGCAGATGGGTGAAGGCGTCGAGTGGGGCCTGCACTGCCTGGTGGCACTGGCCTGGCTGGATGACCACGCGCCGGTGGCGACGGGGCGGCTGGCGGAGATCTTCGATCTGCCGCCGGAGTACCTGAAGAAGCGGCTGCAGCCGTTGGTGCGCACCGGGATTCTCACCTCGACGCCCGGCGCGCGCGGCGGCTACTCGCTCGCGCGGCGGCCGGAGGAGATCACGCTGATGGACGTCGTGGCGGCCGTGGAGGGGCGGGACGAGGCGTTCCGCTGTACCGAGATCCGGCAGCAGGGGGCCGGGACGTTGGCCGCGCCGACCGAGTTCGGGGACGCGTGCGGGGTGGCGCGGGCGATGCGGCGGGCGGAGACGGCGTGGCGGCGGGAGTTGGCCGCGCAGACCGTCGCCGACGTGATGGGGATGGCACCGCCCGGCGCCCCGGTCCGCATGCGCCGCTTCTACCAGGACATCACCCTCTGACTCCCACCAATCAGCCCGGCCGCCTCGGCCGGGCTTTCGCGAAAGGTGATTCGGGATGCCTAATGTCTCGATACGAAGCGTCTCGATACAACGTGGAGGACGTGGAGGACGTGGAGGACGTGAAGGACGTGAAGCCAGCCGTGAGGACAGTCGAGACGGGCACCAGCCCCGCACCGCGGGCAACGGCCTGGGCCGCACCCTCGTCCTAGCCCTGGGCACCTTCGCCGTCGGCACCGACGCCTTCGTCCTGGCCGGCTTCCTCCCCGACGTCGCCGCGTCCCTGCACACCTCCACCGCGAGCGCCGGCCAGGCCATCACCGTCTTCGCCGCCGCCTACGCCATCGCCTCCCCGGTGGTGGCCACCCTCACCGCACGCTTCCCCCGCCGCGTCCTGCTGGTCGCCGCCCTCGCCGTCCTGGCCCTGGCCAACGCCGCCTGCGCGCTGGCCCCGAACCTGCCGTTCCTGCTCGCCGCGCGGGTCCTGGCCGCGGCGGGCGCCGCCGGGTACACCCCGACCGCCGGCGCGGTCTCGGCCGCGCTGGTCCGCCCGGAGCTGCGCGGCCGCGCGCTGTCGGTCGTGGTCGGCGGGCTGACCGTGGCGACCGCGCTCGGCGTGCCGCTCGGCGACGCGGTGGGCTCGGTCATGGGCTGGCGGGCGGCGCTCGGGCTGGTCGCCGGGCTCTGTCTGGTCACCGCGATCGCCGCCGGCTTCCTGATGCCGACGCTGCCGGGCTCGGCCCCGGTCCCGCTCTCGGCACGCCTGGCCGCCCTGCGCCGCCCCGGCGTGGCGACCGTGCTGCCGCTGACCGTCCTCGGCATGGGCGCCGCGTACATCGTCTACGCCTACGCGATCCCGGCCCTGCGCACGCTCGGCATCGGCGGCAGCGGCACGGCCTGGATCCTGGCCGCGTACGGGGCCGGCGCCATCGTCGGCAACCTGGTCGCCGGGATCGCCGCCGACCGGCTGGGCCCGATCCGCGTCCTGACGGCCGGCTACGCGCTCATGGCCGCGAGCATGGCAGCCTTCGCACTCCTCGCCGCCTCCGGCGTGCACGCCCCGGCCCTGGTCGCGCTGCTCGCGATCGCCTGGGGTGCGGCGACCTGGTGTCAGACCCCGCCGCAGCAGCACCGCCTGTTCACGGCCGCGCCCACCGAAGCGCCGCTGCTGATGGCGCTCAACGCCTCGGCGATCTACGTCGGCATCGGGCTCGGCACCGCCACCGGCGGCCTGCTGGAGTCCTCCGGGACGGCGCGGATGTTCACGGTCGCCACGGTGGTCGCCGGCCTGGCCGTCGCCTGGCTCGCCACGACCGCGCGCATGGCCGAGCGCACAACCGAGCGCATGACCGAGCAACACGCAAGGGTGACTGAGCAAGCTCGCTGATGGGAACCTCGGCCCGGCCGCGCCACCTCTGGTTTACCCTCACGGGGTGACCGGCCGACCCCACCTGCTCCGAACCGCCGCGACGATCGGCGTGTGCGCCGCGATCCTCACCATGTCCGCGTGCGGCGGCAGCACCAGGGCGAAGATCGGCGCGGAAACCACCGCGCTGCCCGCCGCCGGCGTCAGCCTTTCCGCCTCGGCGACCCCGTCCCCCGCCGACCAGGCCGCACTCCAACGCGTCGTCCCGGCGCCGACCACCGCCACCGCGGCCACCGGCACCTTCACGCTGACCAGCGCCGCCACCATCCACGCCGATCCCGGCGCCGAACCCGTGGCCACCGAGCTCGCCGCCTACCTCAAGCAACAGACCGGCCTGGCCCTGCCAACGACCGCGAACACCGACGCAGGCATCCGACTCCTCCTGCGACCCACCGGCGGCGACCCGGCCCTCGGCGCCGAGGGCTACACCCTGACCACCACCCCGACCTCCGTCACCCTCACCGCCGCCACCGACGCGGGCCTTTTCCACGGCGTGCAGACCGTCCGCCAACTCCTGATCGGCGACAAGCTCCAGGCCGGCACGATCACCGACCACCCCCGCTTCGCCTACCGAGGCGTCATGCTCGACGTCGCGCGCCATTTCTTCAGCGTGGCCGACGTGAAGGCCTACATCGACGCCGCCGCCCTGTACAAGGTCAACGAGTTCCACCTGCACCTCAGCGACGACCAGGGCTGGCGCCTCACCGTCCCGGGCTGGCCGAAGCTGGCCGCGGTCGGCGGCTCCACGCAGGTCGGCGGCGGGCACGGCGGCTACTACACGGCTGCCGACCTGAAGGAGATCGTCGACTACGCCGCCTCCCGCTCCATGACCGTGATCCCCGAGATCGACATGCCGGGGCACGTCGGCGCGGCCGTGTATGCCTACCCCACGCTGGCCTGCGACGGCCGCCGCCACGGCCCGGTGACGTCGGTCTCCCCCGGTTACGACGCCCTGTGCCCGTCGAGCGAATCAACATACAGATTTGTCGATTCAGCGATGAAAGCGGCGGCCGACGCCACCCCCGGCTCGCCTTACCTGCACCTGGGCGGCGATGAAGCCCAAGCCCTGAACCTGACGCGGTACAACGCCTTCGTCCAGCGCGCCCAGAACCTGGTCGCCGCACACGACCGCACGCCGATCGCCTGGGCCGAGGCCGGCACCGCGCCGCTGCTGCCGCAAACGATCCTCGAGTACTGGAACACCGGGCAGCCGCAGCCCTCCGTCCTCCAAGCCGCCGCCAAGGGCACCAAGCTGATCATGGCCCCGGGCGACCACGCCTACCTCGACCAGCAGCCGGTCGCCGACTTCCGCCTCGGCCTGCACTGGGCCGGCTACGTCCCGGTCTCCAAGGCCTACGACTGGGACCCGGTGACCGTGCTGCCGGGCGTGTCCCCGTCCTCGGTCCTCGGTGTGGAGGCACCCTTGTGGACCGAGACGGTCAAGAGCCTGGCCGACGCCGAGACGCTGGCCTTCCCCCGGCTGCCGGCCATCGCCGAGATCGGCTGGTCCGCGCCGAACACCCACGACTGGCCGGGATTCTCGCACCGGCTGGCCGATCAGGCGCCGCTGTGGGACAAGCTGGGGATCGCCTACTACAAGTCGCCGGAAGTCCCCTGGGGCTGATCGCCTGACCCGGCGAGACGGCCCTGCGGCCCCGCGGCACGGCCCTGCGAGACGGCCCAGTTAAGACTTCGCAGAGCCCGCCAGGCGACTACAGCACCCCGCGCAGATGCGCTACGCAAACCTTCCGATGCAGTACTCGAACATACTCCGGTAATCCTGGTCACCATGATCTGGAAGGTAGCCGTCCGCATCGCCCGGCGAGAGGCCCTGCGCCACAAGGGCCGCTCGGCGCTGGTCGCGGCGATGCTAGCGCTGCCGGTGGCCGGGGCGAGCGCGGCCGACACGCTTTACCACACCACCAAGCTGACCACCGTCGAGCAGTTGCAGCGCGACCTCGGGCACGCCGACGCGCTGGTGTCCTACGTCGCCCCGACCCCGATCGAGCAGCTGCCGGACGGCACCGTGCCCGGTTCGGCGCAGGCCGGCGGGATGCTCAGCGGTGCGCTGCAAGGGGTGCAGGTGGCCTCGCCGGTCGACTCCGGCGTGCTGCCCTCGGGATCGCGCGTGGTGCCGTTGCCGAACCAGCAGGAACTGCGCGTCGAGGCACCGCAGGGGGCTGATTCGGTCCCGGTCGTCGAGCGCGATCTCGGGGACCCGTTGCTGTCCGGGCTCTACGTCCCCAAGGCCGGCCGGGCCCCGCGCGCCGCGGGCGAGGTGACGCTGTCCACCTCGCTGCTCTCCTCCCTCGACAAGCACATCGGCGACCAGCTGACCGCCGAGTTCCTCACCCCCGGCCAGGTCCCCGACAAGAACGGGCAGCTGCCCAAACACCAGCTCACCATCGTCGGCGAGGACGACGACCCCGCGCATCTGGACGCCGACGAGGTCATCGCCTACCCCGGCACGCTCCCGGCCGTACCGGACGACGCCGGTCCGACGCAGTGGCTCGCGCAGATACCCGGCGGCCTGAACTGGGCCCAGGTACAGAAGCTGAACCAGGGCGGGTACTCCGCCGAGTCACGCCTGGTCGTCGAGAACCCGCCGCCGGACTCCGCGGTGCCGCTGATGCAGCACTACCACGCGGCCTCGGTCGGCAGCAGCCGGCTGACCCAGGCGCTGCTCGCGGTCGGCGCTGTCGGCATCGTCATGGCGCTGCTGGAAGTGGTGCTGCTGGCCGGACCGGCGTTCGCGGTCGGAGCCCGCAAACGGCGCCGCGACTTCGGGCTGATGGGCGCCGCCGGGGCCGACCACCGGATGGTGCGCGCCGTGGTGCTGGCCGACGGGCTGGTGCTGGGCGCGGTCGGCGGTGTGGTCGGGGCGCTGGCCGGGATCGGGCTGGGGCGGCTGGCGCTGCCGGAGGCCGTGGACTTCACGCACCGCGAACCCGGGGCGTTCCGGATCGCGCCGGGCGACCTCGCGGGCGCGGCCCTGATCGGGGTCGTCACCGGACTGATCGCCGCCCTGATCCCGGCCGTGATCACCGGCCGGCAGCAGGTGCTGGAATCGCTGACCGGCGGCCGGCGCGGCGCCCGGGGCGTGCCGTGGAAGCTGGCCACGCTCGGCGCGGTGATCCTGGCCGCCGGGCTGGCCGCGACCGGATACGCGGTCTTCCGGCCCGGGATCCACACCGTGCCGCTGGTCGGCGGCATCGCGGTGTCCGAACTCGGGGTGGTGGCCTGCACCCCGCTGCTGGTCGCGCTGACCGGCAAGCTGGGCCGGCTGCTGCCGCTGACCGGCCGGATGGCGTTGCGCGACAGCGCGCGCAACCGGGGCCGCACCGCGCCGGCGGTCGCGGCGATCCTGGCCGCCGTCGCCGGTTCCACGGCCGTGGCCACGCTGCTCACCACCAACGACGCCCAGGGCCGGGCGCAGTATCACAGCACACTGCGACCGGGGCAGGTGGCGCTGATGTTCGGGGCCGCCGCCCAGCAGCAGGAAGAGCAGCAGTCCGGCGGAAGCCTGCGCTACAACGGCACCCCGACCGGCCCGGACCTCACCCCGGTGGACGCCGCCAAGGCGATCGCCGCGATCAGCGCCGTGCTGCCGGTGCGCTCGGCCGCCGTGATCCCGACCCAGGACTACAACGGCTTCGTGCCGGTCAGCATCGTCGTCAAACGCACCCCGGCCAACGACTGCCCGTTCTTCAACGGCAACGGCGGCGCCGTGGTGCTCCCGCCGGGCCAGGGCGGCGAGTCGATGATCCAGTCCGATCCGCGCTGCCAGGCCGCCTTCGGGGGCGGCCAGGTGGTGCCCGGGGACGCCGCCACGCTGCGCGCGCTCACCGGCACGGTCGACCCGCAGGCCGAGAAGATCCTCGCGGCCGGCGGCATGGTGGTCTTCAGCCCCTTCGACCTCACCGGGACAGCTCCCGCCGGCGGCGCCCCGAGGGCGACCATCGCGCTCCAGCGCGACTGCCCGCCGGCCGGCCTGGACCTGCCGGACGACCTGCGCAGCCAGTTCGCGCCGTATTGCGCCGGCCCGCCGCCGGCCGATCTGACCCTGCCGGCCGCGGTGGCCAGGACGAAGGACGGCAGCGCGGTCAACGGCGTCCGGGCCCTGATCCCCCAGTCCGCGGCCGACAAGTACCGGGTGAAGTACGTGCCGTCGATGGTCCTCTTCGACACGACCCGGATGCCCACCAAGGCCGAGCAGGAGCGCGCGAACGCCGCCGCCGAGTCCCTGGGCACCACCGCGCTGCTGGACGTCGAGCGCGGCTACCAGGGCGGAAACGACACCACGATGCTGGCCCTGGCCGCCGTCGCGGCGTTCGTGACGCTCGGCGCCGCGGCCATCTCCACCGGGCTGGCCATCACCGACGGCCAGGCCGATCTGGAGACCCTGGCCGCGGTCGGCGCGCGGCCGCGCATGCGCCGCGCGCTGGCCGGATCGCAGGCCACGATCACGGCCGTGCTGGGCACCGTACTGGGCTCGGCGACCGGTCTGGTGCCGGCGGTCGCGATCGTCGAGGCCCGGTCGCACAGCTTCGTGCAGTCGGCGTTGCAGGGGCGCTCCGGGCACGGTCTTCGAGGTCTGATCGGCGGGGGCCCGACGGTCCACGCGCAGAGCTATCTGACGATCCCGTGGACGTTCTTGATCGGCACGATCGTGATCGTTCCGATGCTCGCCGGGATCGCAGCGGCCCTGGTCACACGCTCGAAGATAGAGATTCGGCGACGACGGGGATAAGGCGAGCCCGGCGCGGGCAATTGGAGAGCGGCCGGATGGCGCGCGCCTGGCGGGCGCGCCATCCGGTTCGGGTACGGGGAGCTTTCAGGGGTGTGCTGAGGGTGATCGGCGGGGCTGCTCGGCGACCGTTCCCGGCGGCCGTTACCGGTCGCGGCCGTTACCGGTCGCGGTCGCTACCGGTCGCGGTCGCTACCGGCCGTGACTGCCACCGGTCACGCTCCGGCAAGCGACGGCGGCAGATCGCGCACCACGACCTTGCCGGTGGCGTTGCGCGGCAGGGCGTCGACGAACACGACGTCGCGCGGCACCGCGTTGCCCGGCAGGTACCGGGCCACGACGCCACGCACCTGGGGCGCGGTCATCTCGGCGCCGGGGCGGACCACGACATAGGCGGCGAACCGCTGGCCCTGGTCGGCGTCGGGCACGCCGACCACCGCCGCTTCCCGGATGTCCTGCACCGAGGCCAGCAGGTCCTCCACATCGCGCGGGAACAGCTGCTCACCGGCGCACACGATCATGTCGGCGTCGCGGCCGTGGACGAACAGCCGCCCGGAGGAGTCCAGATGGCCGCGGTCGTTGGTGGCCATGTAGCCGGCCCGGTGTTCCTTGGTCCCGCCGCTGGTGTAGCCCTCGAACAGCAGGTTGTTCCAGACGAAGATGCGGCCGGTGACGCCGCGCGGCACGACCTCGCCGCGGTCGTCCAGCACCTTCAGCCGGGAGTCCAGCGGCGGGCGGCCCGCGGTGTTCGGGGCGATGCGCAGATCCGCCGGCTCGGCGATGGCGGCCCAGGAGACCTCGGTGGAGCCGTAGAAGTTGTAGAGGACGTCGCCGAAGACGTCCATGAACGCCGTGACCAAAGGCGTCGGGATCGCCGAACCGGAGGTCGCCACGATCCGCAGCGAGGAGGCGTCATAGGAGTCGCGCAGCTCCGGCGGCAGTTCCATGATCCGCTGGAGGATGACGGGGACGCCGAACACGACCGCGCATCGCTTCTCTTCAATGGCCTGGAGCGCGGCCTTGGGCTCGAAGCGGCGTTGCAGGACCAGGGTATTGCGAAGCGCCATGCTGATCTGCAGCCCGGCCAGCCCCCACATGTGGAACAGCGGAGTGGCCACGAGCACTGATTCCCTTGCCCGCAACGGTATTCGGGAGATGAGCCCGGCCGCGGCGGACAGCCCCGGCGGGTTCGCGCGCTGGGCGCCCTTGGGCGCGCCGGTGGTGCCGGAGGTCAGGACGATGATCCGGCCCGGGCGCTGGGGCGGGCGGCGCTTGGCGGCCGAGGCGGCGGCGATCACGTCGTCGACCGTGGCGGTGCCGGGGGCGCGCTGCGCGGAGTGGCTGAAGGACCGGCCGGCGCCCGGTCCGGCGCCCAAGCCGGCCCCCGATCCGGCGCCGTCCGGCCAGGCGACGAGGAACGGCACGCCGAGCCGGGCGGCGGCGACGTGATCGGCGAACTCGGCGTCGGCGATCACCACGGCCGGCTCGTGCGCGCGCAGCACCTCAGCGGTGGCGCGCACGGTCAGGCCGGTGTTGACCAGGACGACGTCCGCGCCGAGTTCGGCGGCGGCGACCACCGACTCCACGAACCACGCGTGGTTCCGGCACAGGACCGCCACCCGGCTGCCCGGGGCGGCTCCCAGCCGCTCCAGACCGTTGGCCAGCCGGACGGCGCGCTCGTGCAGCTCGCGGAAGGTCACCGAACGCTGCTCATCGATGACCGCGAGCCGCTGCGGCGAGCGGGCCACCGCGGCCCGGTAGCCGCCGGCGACGGTGGCTCCCCACCGGGCCAGGCTCAGCAGCTGGCGGACGTTGCGGTCCGGGCGTGCCGGGGAGGCCACCCCCGAGCGCGTCAGGATGCGCAGCACCCGCAGGCTACTGCCCTTCGGGCCGGTGATCTCGCTGGGCTCGGCACGGCTGACGGACATGGTGGCGGGGCCCTCCTGTCGGGGTGACGGATGGCTGGGCGTTCGTGGGGTTCGCAGTTTTCCGGTTCCGTTCGGGAGTCGGCCGCTGACAAGATCGGCAGACGGTTATCCCGCAGACCGGGTTTCATTCACCGTTCAGTCCGCCACCGTTCAGTCCGCCAGCAGCCGGTTCACGACCTTGCCGGTGGCGTTGCGCGGCAGTTCGTCCACGAAGTGCACGTCCCGGGGCACCGAGAAGCGGGCCAGCCCGGCCTTCACCAGGGCCTTGACCTCCTCGGCGGTCATCGTCGCACCGGGCAGCAGGGCGACGTAGGCGGCGAAGCGCTGGCCCCATTCGGCGTCCGGCACCCCGACCACCGCGCACTCGCGCACCCCGGGCTGGGCCGCGATCAGCTCCTCGACCTCGCGCGGGAAGACGTTCTCGCCGCCGGAGACGATCATGTCGTCGTCCCGGCCGGAGACGAACAGCAGGCCGTGCGGGTCGACGTAGCCGCGGTCGCCGGTGGCCATGTAGCCGTCGGCGGTCTCCTTGCCGGCCCCGTTGGTGTAGCCCTCGAAGAGCATGTCGTTCCAGACGAAGATGCGCCCGACGGTGCCGGTGGGGACCGGCTGCCCGGTGGCCACGTCCCGGATCACGATCTTGGAGCCCAGCGGCGGACGGCCGGCCGTGGTCGGGGCCTGGCGCAGGTCCTTGGGGTCGGCGATGGAGGCCCAGGAGACCTCGGTGGAGCCGTAGAAGTTGTAGAGGACCGGCCCGAAGGTGTCCAGGAACTTGGTCACGGCCGCGGCCGGGATCGCCGAGCCGGACAGCGCCACGACGCGCAGCGTGGAGGTGTCGTACTTCTTGATGACGTCCTCGCCGAGATCCAGGATCCGCTGCACCATCACCGGCACCGCGAACATCGCCGTGGGCCGCTTGCTCTGGATCGCCTTGAGCGTGGCCTCCGGGTCGAAGCGGCGCTGCATGATCAGCGTGGCCCGCAGCGGCATGGCCATCTGCAGCGCGGCCAGGCCCCAGGAGTGGAACATCGGGGCCGGCACCAGGATCCGCTCGCCGGCGTGCAGCGGGATCCGGCTCAGGATCGAGGCCGCGGCGCCGATGCCCGGCGGGTTCGGGCGGCGCGCGCCCTTGGGGGCGCCGGTGGTGCCGGAGGTGAGCACGATGATGCGGCCGGGCTTGGCCGGCGGCTTGCGCTGCGTGGCCGGGGCGGCCTTGATGACTTCATCCAGGCTCAGGGCGATCGCCGCGCCGTCCTCGGGCCAGGCGTTGATCCGCAGCGTGCCGTCCGGACAGTCGGCCAGGACCGCGTCGAACTCGCTGTCCGCGATCACCGCCTTGGGCTGCTGCTCGGTGATGACCTGGGCCATCTGGCCGGCGGACAGGCCGGTGTTCAGCAGGACCGCGTCCACGCCGAGTTCGGCGCAGGCGATGAAGCAGGCCACCATGCCGGCATGGTTGCGGCACAGCAGCGCGACCTTGTCGCCGGGGGCGACGCCGCGCTCCTGCAGGCCGTTGGCCAGCCGGGTGGCCCGGGCGGTGAGCTGCTTGTAGGTGAGCACGACCCGCTCGTCGATGACCGCCTCGGCGTTCGGGGTGCGCGCGGCCGCCGCGCGAAAGCCCCCGGCGATGGTCGCGCCCCAGTTCATGAGCGCGCGCAGCTGCGGGACGCTGCGGTGCGGCGGCCCGGGGCGGAGCACGCCGGCCCGTACCAGGGTCGCGACCACCGCCAGGTGGGAGCCGCCGCCGTCGATGGTCGCGCCTGCCGGGCCGGGCATGGTCGGTACCTGCTTTCGTCCGTGGAACCAGGTCGGTCGGCGCGCGGGGGCCGGGCGGGGGTGTGCGTCCGCGCCGAAACGCCGCTCGCTCGAAGTTACCCTCCGGTAAATTGGAGCCGACGTCAATACCTCCCCCGCCCTCCGACAGCCCGGGGCCAGACGGGTGAATATCATGGTGTTGAGAATGTACGGGAGCCCGCCGCGGGCCTAGAAAGGACTCATGCGACCGCACTTCCCGCGTCCTCGAACCCTGCGACGCCGCGCGGCCCGGCTGCTGGCCGCCGCCCTGCTCGCCGGCCCCGCGGCGCTCGCCGCGGCCCCGGCGCACGCGGCATCGGCTCCGGCCTTCTCCTCCGGTGTCAACGACTTCGGATGCCGGCCGAGCGCCGAACATCCACGGCCTCTCGTATTACTGCACGGCACCTTCGTGAACCCGACCGAGCAGTGGCTGATCGGCGGGCCCTACTTCGCCGAACTCGGATACTGTGTGTTCGAGCTCGACTACGGTCAGTACGACGGCATCCCGCTGGTCCACGGGATCGGGCCGATCGAGCGATCGGGACGTCAGCTGGCGGCGTATGTCGACCGGGTGCTGGCCGCGACCGGCGCGAGCCAAGTGGACATCCTGGGGCACTCCCAAGGCGGCGGGGCGCTGCCCCGGTACTACCTGAAGTTCCTCGGCGGCGCGCCGAAGGTGCACACCCTGGTCGGGATCGCGCCGACCAACCACGGCGGGACCGCATCGGGGATCTTCACGCTCGCGCAGCAGATTCCGGGCGCCACGCGGGTGATCGGGACGGCGTGCCCGGCGTGTGTGGAGCAGTTCGTGGGGTCGGCCTTCAACCGGCGGCTCGACGCCGGCGGGGACACCGTGCCCGGGGTTCAGTACACGACGATCGTGACCCGGAACGATGAGTTGGTCACGCCCTACACGAACCAGTTCCTGTCCGGGCCGAACGTGCACAACGTGCTGGTGCAGGATCTGTGCCCGCTGGACGTGTCGGACCACGTGCTGGTCGGGACGGTCGACGGGGTGGCGTTCCACGAGGCGGCGAACGCGCTGGACCCGGCGCACGCGACGCCGACGACGTGTGCGGATCTGCTGACGGGGGTGGTCGGGGCGCTGATCTGAGCGCGGCCGAACGCAGTCACCGGAGCACCGCGGCCACCAGGTCCGAGCCCAACGCCGTCGTCGCCTGCAGGTCCAGCCGGTAGTGCACATACCGCCCGCGCCGCTCGGCGGTGAGCAGCCCGGCCTTGCGCAGGACGGCCAGGTGCCGTGACACCTCCGGCGGCGTCAGGTCCCAGGCCTGCGCCAGCTCGCCCGTGGTGTGCGCGCCGCGGGCGAGCGTCCGCACCAGCCGCAGCCGCACCGGATGCGCGAGGGCTTCCAAGCGCGCCTGCATCGTCTCCAGCGACACCGCCTGCGCCGCACTCGGGTGCGCGACCGGGTACTGCACCACCGGACGCCACCCGGCGGCATGCACCGCGACCAGGTGCGGATGCCCGTAGACGCTGGGCAGGAAGGTGACCCCGGCCTCGCCCGCGCTGGTCGCGTTGTCCTGCAGCTTGTCCACGACGATCGCGTTCCCCCCGGGCTCCAGCCGGACCATCGCCGACACGGCCGCGAGCGCGCTGCCGACACCCTGCCGCGCACGCAGGTCCGCCTTCTGCCGCGTGTCCGCGGTCAGCTGCGCGACGAGGCCCGGCCAGGCGGCGTCGAAGAACTCGGCGGCGCACCACTGCAACGTCTGCCGCACCCGGGCCCGCACCGCCGCCGGGTCCGCGAGCAGCCGCTCGGCGAAGCCCTCCTGGACCGCACCGCGCGCCTGGGCCAGATCCAGGGCCCACTCGCGGGCCCGGGGATCGGCCAGCGGCGAGCGGCCGGCGAACGTGACCCGGTTGCTGCCGCAGGTGGTGACGAGCGCCGAGGTGACATAGGCCTCGTCGGCGATCCGGTCCACATCGTCGAGTTCCTCGGCCAGGGTCGGTGCCGGCCGGGCCGGAAGCAGGAAGTCCGCCCGGGAGGAGCGCCACAGGAACTCGGCTTCCTGGAGCCGCTCGGTCAGCTCCGGCGGGAGCGCCGACCGTACTGCGGCGACCCAGGCGGCCAGGTCCGGGTGGTGCTCGGTGGCGGCCAGCGCGTGCAGCATCGAGGTCAGCTCGGCCAGCGGGGAGACGGCGAACCGGACGCGGTCCGGCGCCAGGCCGGTGATGTCGATGCGCAACGTCATGTCCACCATCATCGCAGGTCGGGACGCGGCCGGCAGCTCCGATTGACGGGAACCGTCAACCATCGTGCCGGTATCGACGGCCGGCCCATACCGTGGCCGCCATGACCGCACCGAAGAACCCGGCAAAGACCCGCGGCCGCGAGCTGGTCCGGGCCACCGGCGGGCCCCGCTACGCCGTCGCCATCGCCATCGACGCCCTGGGCACCGGGCTGCTCCGGCCGTTCCTGCTGCTGTTCGCGATCAAGGTGCTGGCCCTGTCGGCCCCGGCCGCCGGCGCCGCGATGACCGGCGGGATCGTCCTGGGCCTGGCGGCGATGCCCGGCGTGGGCCGCTGGCTGGACCGCGGGCCGCGCTCGACGGTGGTGGCGGCGTCGATGCTGATCCGGGTGGTCGGGACCGCGCTGCTGCTGGCGACCCCGGCCGGGAACGCCTGGATGTTCGCCGCGGCCTGCCTGTTCCTGGGCATCGGCAACCAGGCCTGGCCCGCGGCGCACGCGGCCCTGGTGGCGACGATCGCTCAGGGCCGGGAGCGGGACGCGGCCCTGGCCGCGGCTCGGGCACTGCGCAACGGCGGGATGGGCGTCGGCGCCCTCATCGCGGCGGGGGCGCTCGCCGGCGGGACCTCGGGGCTGCGGGTGGTGGCCGCCACGACCGGGTTGGCGTACCTGGCCGCGGCGACCCTGGCATGGTCGGTGCACATCAGCGCCCCGCCGGCGGCGACCGCTCCGGCCGCGGCGGCGGACCCGGACGAGCCCGCGCCCCGGATGGGCACGCTGCTGGCCGCCAACGTCATCTACGTGTTCTGCCTCAACGTCCCCGAGATCGCGCTCCCCCTGGTGCTGGTCACCCAGCTGCACGCCTCACTCGCGTGGGCGGCGGGCATCTTCGTGATGAACACCGTATTGGTGGTCACGCTCCAGGTGGCGGTGACCGTCTGGATGGCGCGCTTCTCGCGGCGCACCGCGCTGGTCATCGCGGGCGTCATCATCTCGGCGTCCTACCTCGGGTTCCTCGCCGCGACCCCGTTGGGCGGCGGCTGGGGCGCCCCGATGATCGCGGCGGTGTCCGTGGTCTGCGCGCTCGGCGAGATCGTCTACGCCGGCAGCGCCACGCCGCTCATCACCGCCGTCGCCCCGCCCCGCGCGGTGGGCCGCGCCCTGGCCAGGTTCCAGCTCTCCTCGGGTTTCGGCCTGGCGGTGTCGCCGGCGGCGATCACGGCGCTGGCCGCCGCCGGGCCGGTGGCGCTGTGGGGGACGCTCGCGGCGGCGACGCTGGTTTCTGCTGCGGCTGTGGCGCGGTGAGAGGGTCCTGGGCTCTGTATAAGGTCGGCGTGTGGCTGAGATCGCTGAGGTCGCTTTTCTGGACGACCCCGCTGAGTTGTTCGTCGTCGCCGGCGCGCCCGGCGTCGGGAAGTCGACGGTGGCCGGGCTGCTCGCCGCGCGCCTGCGTCCGGTCCCGGCGGTCCTCGACAAGGACACCATGTACCGCGATTTCGCCTCGGAAGTCCTGGCCGCGGCCGGGCGCCCTTTCGGCGAGCGTGAGGGCGCCTGGTACGACGAACACGTGAAAGCCCACGAATACGGCGGGATGACCGCGACCGCGCGGGAGATCCGGCGCTTGGGCTGTCCAGTACTGCTGGTCGCGCCGTTCACGTCCCAGATCCGCGATCCGGAGCGATGGTCGCGGTGGACTGCCGAGCTCGGCGGCGGGACCGTGCGCCTGGTGTGGGTGCGGTGCGACGTCGACGCCCTGCGGTCCCGGATCGTCGCCCGCGGCCGGAATGAGGACACTGCGAAACTCGCCGCGTTCGACGCATGGGCCGCCGCGATCCGCCCCGACACTCCCCCGCCGGTCCCGCACCACGAGATCGACAACTCCCCCGACCAGCGGGAACGCCTGACCGCGCAGGTTTCGGCCCTCGCCGAAGAGTTCGCGGCGTAAGGTTCGGCGGTATGAGCCTGCTGACCGCCGAAGACCAGTACCGCCGCGCCGAGACCTTCGCCGCCCTCCACGCCGGCCCGGACGCCTTCGTGATCGCCAACGCCTGGGACGCCGGCACCGCGAAGATCCTGACCGCCCTCGGCTTCCCAGCCCTGGCCACCACCAGCGCGGGCATCGCCCACAGCCTGGGCCACGCGGACGGCGCCATCACCCGCGACGCCAGCCTGGCCAACGCCCGCACCCTGATCGCGGCCACCCAACTGCCAGTAGCGGCCGACCTCGAAAGCGGCTTCGGCGCCACCCCCCAGGACATCGCCGAGACCATCCGCCTCGCCGCCGACGCCGGCCTGGTCGGCGGCTCCATCGAGGACGCGATCGCCGGCGAGGTGATCCCCCTGGAAGCGGCCCTGGAACGACTGACCGCAGCCATCGAGGCGGCCCGCGCACTCCCCTTCAAGTTCACCGTCACAGCCCGCGCCGAGAACTTCCTCTACAACCACGACGACCTGAAGGACACCATCACCCGCCTGCAAGCCTTCGAAGCCGCCGGCGCCGACGTCCTCTACGCCCCCGGCCTGACCACCGAACACCAGATCCGCACCATCACCTCCGAAGTCACCAAGCCCGTCAACGTCCTGGCCGGCGGCGCCCGCCTCACCGCCACCGTCACCCAACTCGGCGACTGGGGCGTACGCCGCATCAGCCTCGGCTCGAACCTGGCCCGGGTGGCGCTCAGCGCGGCGATCGGCGCCGCGAGGGAGATCGCGGAGCGGGGGACGTTTGAGTTCGCGCAGGGTGGGGTGCTGGCGCATGGGGATATTGAGGGGTACTTCGGGTGAGGTGGGGGGTACTTCGGCTGAGGTGAGGTGGGGTGAGGGTTACTTCGGGTGAGGTGAGGTTGGGTGAGGTGAGGTTGGGTGAGCTGTTGGTGGGGGAGCTGTCGGGCTGTCGGGCTGAATGGTTGCGGCAGTGCTGCGGCCGCTCTTGCACACCTTCTGTGAATGCAGGTTCGGATGCTTTTTTGGGGGACTGGAGTTTGCGGGCCGGGTTGCGGTTGGGGTGTGGGTTGCAAAGCTTTTTACGGCCTTCGGTCATAGTTGTGCCGGTTCGGGGTTCGGGGTGGCGGGTGTGTTTGTCGGCTGCCGGTTTTCGCGTTCACAATCCCGCCCCACCTCAGGCCTCTTCAACTCCAGCAAGTCAGAGCAAGGTCACAGGCCAGATCAAGAGCAAGATCAAGAGCCACCAACAAGATCAAGATCAAGAGCTGTGATGAAGGGCCGGGCCTCCGGCGGGCCTCGGCAACCTCAGGGAAACTAGCGCGGTTCCCTCGGGTGGCCGATCTAGTCTCAGCGGCTGCGGTTTGTGAGGTGGTGCGGTCCGTTCCCCTCGGTCGCGTCGTCAGCCCGGGGGGTACAGCACCGGTGTCCGGGGGTAAAGTCCGCGCGCGGCGGACCTGCAGGTAGGCGGCGGTTTCGCACGGCGCGAACTTGACCCCCGGCCACCGGCACTGTAGGCGAAGCCCTGCCGACGCGACCGAGGGGAACGAACCGAAAACCAGCCGGAAGAATGGCAAAGCCCAGTGGTTCGGTACCGGCGGCCCGGCGAGGTCAACCGCCGGTCAGGGTGCTGGCAGCGCGGCAGTCCCGAAGGTGCGCATTCTGGGCTGGCGGGTGCGGACTGGCCCGACTCCCCAGATGGACACCGGCGGATAGCTGCTTGGCCTCGCGGCCAAGGCCGATGCTGCGGCTGGCAAGGTCTACCAGGGGATATCAGGAGCTGGCGGTTGGCTATCGCGGGCACATGCCCCATATCGCGCTTCACTGCACCCGGGCATGTTCTCGACCAACTGACCACGGACCCGCCGCCACACCCTCACCGGCAGCCGCATCACCAAACCGGTGTCCACGTTCCCTGCGATTGCTATTCTTCCGGCTGGTTTTCGGTTCGTTCCCCTCGGTCGCGTCGGCAGGGCTTCGCCTACAGTGCCGGTGGCCGGGGGTCAAGTTCGCGCCGTACGAAACCGCAGCTCACACGGCCAACCGCCGCGCGCGGACTTTACCCCCGGACACCGGTGCTGTACCCCCCGGGCTGACGACGCGACCGAGGGGAACGAACCGCACCACCCCACAAACCGCAGCCGCTGAGACTAGATCGGCCACCCTAGGGAACCGCGCTAGTTTCCCTGAGGTTGCCGAGGCCCGCCGGAGGCCCGGCCCTTCACCATGGGTTTGACTTTGATCTTGCTGTTGATCTGGCCTATGCCCTTGATCTTGCTCTTGATCTGGCCCTTTGCCCTTGTCCTGACTTGCTGGAGTTGAAGAGGCCTGAGGTGCGGCGGGGTTGTGAACGCGAAAACCGGCAGCCGACAAACACACCCACCACCACGAACCCCGAACCGGCACAACTATGACCGAAGGCCGTAAAAATCGCCTTTCAACCCACACCCCAACCGCAACCCGCCCCGCAAACTCCAACCCCAAAGAAGATTCGGACCAAAAAGCCACAAACAAGCCTATATCTGACAAAACTCCTCGTGACTGAACCTCATCTACGTCGCCAAGCCGTTGCTCGGCCGCGAAGGTGCCTCGATCCGCATCGATGACCAGCAGGTAGGGTCGCCGATGCAGGTATCGGTGTCGTCAGCCGGACGGTACTAGGGCGAACGCCCGCGATCAGCGACAATGACGGGCATGGCTGACCAGCAGAAGCAGCAGTGGGTCCTCACCCTGTCGTGTCCGGACACCCCCGGTGTCGTACACGGCGTCGCGAACTACCTCCTCATGACCGGTTGCACCATTCTGGACAGCCAGCAGTACGGCGACCCGGACTCGGGGCTGTTCTTCATGCGGGTCAGCTTCGAGCGGGTGCACGACGAGGTCACCCTGGAGCAGCTCAACAGCAGTTTCGCCGCAGTCGGCGCGACCTTCCGGATGGACTGGCGGATCCGCGACGCCCGCGAGCTGATGCCGGTGGTGCTGATGGTCAGCAAGTTCGGGCACTGCCTGAACGACCTGCTGTTCCGGGCCGGCACCGGGGCGCTGCCGGTGCGGATCGCGGCAGTGGTGTCCAACCACAGCGACTTCGAGGAGCTGACCCGCTCCTACGGCGTGGACTTCGTGCACCTGCCGGTCGCCGCCGGGGACGCCGAGGCCAAGGCGAAGTCCGAGGCCGCGCTGCTGGAGGTGGTCCAGAGCCGGGGCGTGGAGCTGGTCGTGCTGGCCCGCTACATGCAGGTGCTCACCGACGACGTCTGCAAGGCGCTGGAGGGCCGGATAATCAATATCCACCACTCCTTCCTGCCGAGCTTCAAGGGCGCCAAGCCCTACCACCAGGCGCACGCCCGCGGCGTGAAGCTGATCGGCGCCACCGCTCACTACGTCACCGCCGACCTGGACGAGGGCCCGATCATCGAGCAGGAGGTGGCCCGGGTCGGGCACGGCGTCAGCCCCGAGCAGCTGGTCGCCGTCGGCCGCGACGTCGAGTGCCAGGTGCTGGCCCGCGCCGTGAAGTGGCACGCCGAGCACCGGGTACTGCTGAACGGGAGCCGCACGGTCGTCTTCGCCTGAGCACGCGGGCACGAGCACGAGCACGCGCACGGCGAAGCCCTGAGAAGCGCGGAAACGCTTCTCAGGGCCGACCTCAGTTCATACCGACCTCAGTTCATACCGACCTCAGTTCACGAGGACGAGCTCCCCGAAGGCGACGAGGGCGTGGACAGGCTGGAAGAAGCCCCGCTCCCCAACGGCTGCGACGACCAGGACTGGCCCGACGAAGGCCCGCTCCCGGATGGCGATGAGGGCGACGACTGGCCTGTCGAAGCCCCGCTGTCCGACGGCGATGACGGCCACGACAAGCTGGACGAACCCGCACTCCCCGAAGGCGGACTCGACGGGTACCCGCCCGGCGGCGGGTACGACTCCGAGTTTGAAGCACCGCTGGACGGCGTCCAGGAACCGCTCGGCGGCGCCATGGACTGCAGCTGCTCGGTGATGTCCGCCAGGTGCCGCACCTGCGCCTTCGCGTAGCCGAGGAACCCCGGATCGGTCAGGATCTTCGCCAGCTGGGCATCGGTCAACAGCGGAACCGGACCGGTCGGCCCCGCCATCCCGTTCAGCCCGCCGGTGACCGAGGTCCCCAGGATGAGATCGACGCGCGGGTCCTTCAACCCCGCCGCGACGTACCCGGCGCTCGGCTCCCCCGACGGCCCGCCGGCCACGACCACGGTCCCGCCGGCGGTGCTGGTCTGGACGCAGTCGGACGGCGCTGGAACGCCGCAGCCGAGCTGATGCCCGTCCAGCGACGAAGCCGGCTCCGCCGACGGGAACATGTAGTTCGTCTTGCCGTCCGGCCCGGTGAGGATGAGCACCCACTTGCCCGTCGGCTGGACGGTGAACCCCGCGGGCAGCGCCGCCTGGATGTACTTCGCCGATCCCGCGGCGAAGTCGATGCCGAAGTTCTGCTCCTCGTTGTACAGCTCGCAGTACTTCTGCAAGTCCTTCGTGACCGTGCCGCTCGCCGAGCAGTACGGCGTCCACCAGCTCCCCTCCGGTCCGGACGGGGAAGCATCCGACCGGTGTGTCTGGGCGCCCGAGGGCGTCCCGCCGCCGGCGTTCACGGTGCTCCCGGACCCGCCGCTCATAGCGGCCACCCCGGTCCCCACCGCGAGCACCGCCAGCGCCGCCGCGCCGGACAGCACCCAGTCCCGCCGCCGCCGGCGCGTTCCCCAGTCCATGGCGTCGTCGATGACGTCCCGGTGCTGTGGCTCGTCCTGCGGCGCCGGGAGGGCGCCGGACAACAGCTCACGCATGTCGCTCACAGTTCTTCTCCCAGCTAGTCGTGGATGAGCTCGCTGACGGCGGTACCGAGCCGCTGCCGCAGAATCGCGATCGCCCGGGACGTCTGGCTTTTCACCGTTCCGGGCGACACCCCCAGCGCGTCGGCCGTCTGGTCGACGCTCAGGTCCTCCCAGAACCGCAGGACGACGACCGCCCGGGCCCGGGGCGGCAGCGTGTCGAGTGCGCTGCGCACCGCGAGCCGCAAGGCGGCGTCGTCGGCCGGGGAGGCCGGTTCGGGGGCGTCGTCGAGGGCGACGGTCGCGTGGTCCTTCTGCTTGAGATCCAGGAAGGCGCGGTACAGCACCGTGCGGGCGTAGGCGTCGATCGAATCGGCGCGCTGCACCCGGGGCCAGGACCGGAACAGCCGACCGAAGGTCGTCTGGACCAAGTCCTCGGCGGTGTGCCAGTTCCCGCACAACAGGTACGCGCTACGGCGCAGGTGCGGCTGTGCGCCCACGGCGTACTCACGGAACTGTTCGCGGGCCTCGGCCGAACCGCCATGCGCCAGCGGGCTCTTGAGTTTCCTCACATCAGGTATGACCGGAGTGCGGCCCCCGCGGTTGGAACAGGGAACGTATTTCCCCGCCCCGTATCCGCGTCCCCTATTACGGGGCTAGACCGGGACCTCATGGCCGATCGCCATAAGCAGCGCGCCGAGCTGCACGATCAGCTGCTGCTCGACCTCCACCCGGGCCAGGTCCTGGTGCTTCAGCCAGTCCAGTACCGCGGTCTCGGCGGCGGCGACCCAGCACTTGAGGGTCATCCGGACCAGTGGGTCCACCGGAGTGGGCTCCCCAAGGCCTTCCACGAGGAGTTCATAGACGGTGTCCTCCACGGAGTGCACCAGCGCGGCCGACTCCCCGCCCGATCCGTAGGCCGCGGATCCGCCGAGCAGCGCCACGAACCCCGCGGAGTGCGCCTCGGCGAACTCCACGAACGCGCGCACCGCGCGATCCAGCCGCTGCAACGGCGTGTCGCCCGGCTCGACCTGGGCCAGCCGCCGGGTCAGCTCGGCGGCGGCCTTGGACAGCGCGGCGGCGTAGAGCTCCTGCTTGGTCCCGAAGTAGTGGTAGACCAGGGCGCGCGAGGCACCGGCGGCCTGCGCCACGTCGTCGACCGAGACCTCCTCCGGGCCGCGGCTGGCGAGCAGGTCCAGCGCCGCCTCGATCAGCTCGTCGCGGCGGCGGTCCACCGAGAGCCGGCGCCGGGGGGCCGTGCGCGTGGCGGAGGGGACGGGCTGGGAGCTGCGGGACTCGGACTGCACATCGCCATGCTGCCATGTCCGGGGCGAGGAGCGAATCGGTGAGCGTGTCGCGACCGTTCCTGAATCTTCTTCAGTCTTCCTGATTCTGCCTCCGCGACTGATGTGGAACCGGCCGATAAGTATCGGCGGGGCGGGTCGTCTGAGGAAGTGGCGGCCCGCTCGACCAGATGACAGCCCGCTCGGCCCAAGGAGAACGCGATGCGCAAGGTGGTGGTGACCCAGTTCGTTTCCCTCGACGGAGTGGCCGAGGCCGCCGACAAGTTCCGCACCGGCTGGGACGACGTGGTGGACGCCAGCGGCGCCGAGATCATCGCCACCCAGGACGCGGTCATCCTCGGCCACCGCACCTACGACGAGTGGTGCGCGTTCTGGCCGGGCAGCGACATCGAGCCGTTCGCCACGTTCATCAACAAGGCGCCGAAGTACGTCGCCGCGTCCACCCCGCTGGCGACCCAGTGGAACAACGCCACCGCGATCGACGGCGACCTGATCGAGTTCGTCCGCGAGCTCAAGAACTCCGCCGGCGGCGACATCGGCGTCCACGGCAGCATCGCGGTGGCCCAGTCGCTGCTCACCGCCGGCGTCGTCGACGAGCTGCGGCTCCCGGTCGTCCCGGTGGTCGTCGGCCACGGCCGACGGCTGCTGGACGGGCTGCCGCACATCGGTCTGGAACTGATCCGGAACGTGGGGACGCCGTCCGGCTACCTGCTGGCCGACTACCACGTCGTCGGATCCGCCGGCTGAAGCCGCGAGTCACACCCGGTGTCCGTTCCGGGAACGGGGTCTTGTCGGCGGGGGCCCCGGCGCTTACATTAGACGCCGTGTCCAATAAAACCGGTCCCACGTCCGAGGCCCTGCAGCGCCACCGTGACGCCCAGGCGCTGGCCTACCGCTGCGCCGAGACGGTCGGCGCGGGACTGGAGGCCGGCGTCACCGAGCGGGAGGTCGCGCGGCGGATGCGCGCCTTCCTGCGGGAGAACGGCGTCGCGGACTTCTTCCACATCCCCTTCGCCTGGTTCGGGGAGCGCACGGCGTTCCGGTCGCTGAAAGGCCCGTGGACGCCGCTGCACTTCTTCCCGACCAACAAGCGGCTCAAGGAGGGGATGTCCTACGTCCTCGACTGCTCCCCGGTCGTCGACGGCTACGTCTCCGACATCGGCTACGCCGGGGTACTCGGTAAGCCCGGTGACAACCGCATCTTCGACGCCCTTATGCGCGACCTCGCGCAATACCGGACCCTGATCCTGGACCGGATCAAGGCCGGGGACACCCTCTCCGAGGTCTATGCGGCGGTCGACGTACTCATCGCGCAGCAGGGCTACGAGTCCCGCCACAAGGTCTACCCGGGCAGCGTCATCGGCCACCAGGTCGGCCGGATGACCCAGCGCCGCAACATGGGCCGCTACGCCTTCGGGTTCGGCCTGCGCACCCTGGAGACCTTGGGCCGGGAGATCGTCACCGAGGGCATCAAGGGCCGCTCCCCGCTGTGGGCCGGCGGTCGCGCCTCCCGCCACGCCCCCACGCCGGGGCTCTGGGCGGTCGAGCCGCACATCGGCTTCCGCAACGTCGGGGTGAAGTTCGAAGAGTTGCTGGTCGTCACCGAGGACGACGCCTTCTGGCTGGACGACGACCTGCCGCACGTCCGGCGGTGGCAGGAGCAGGGCCTGGCGGCCGTCCCGGTGCTGGAAGGCGCGCGCTCATGACCCAGGACGTCCGCACCCTGGCGGTGACCGTGGAGGGCGGCAAGCTCTCCGTCCGCACTTATGGGGACCCCTCGAAGCCGACCGTATTGCTGGTGCACGGCTACCCCGACACCCAGGCGGTGTGGGACGGCGTGGTGTCCGAACTCGTCGACGACTTCCACGTCGTCACCTACGACACCCGCGGCATCGGCGCCTCCAAGGGGCCGCTGTTCAAGCACGGCTACACCCTGCAACTCCTCGCGGACGACCTCTACGCGGTCGCCGACATCGTGGCTCCGGACCAGCCGGTGCACCTGGTCGGTCACGACTGGGGATCCATCCAGGCCTGGGAAGCGGTCACGCGCGCGGATTCCGCACAGCGTTTCCTCTCCTATACGTCCATCTCCGGGCCGTGCCTGGACCACGCTGCCATGTGGACGCGCTCCGGGATCCGTAAACCGACACCCAAAGCGGCCGTGCGCTCGTTGAAACAGGCGCTCGCGTCCTGGTACATCGTCGTGTTCCACCTGCCGGTGGGACCGCGGGTGGCATGGCGGTTGGGGCTGGCCAAGCAGTGGCCGCGGATCATCAGGGCCATGGAGGGGACCAGACTCGACCCCTCTCCTACTCTCCATAGAGACGGTTCGCGCGGTGTCCTCTATTACCGCGCCAACATGCTGCCCAAGATGCGGCATCCCGAGGAGCGGCCGACCACCGTTCCGGTCCAGGTGCTCACACCGACCGGCGACCGGTTCGTCACTCCGGCTCTGGCCGCACAGGCGCCGGCCCCGTGGACGGAGCGGCTCTATGTGCGCAAGGTCCATGGCGGCCATTGGATCGTCGTGAAGAAGCCCGCACTGATCGCCGAGCGGATTCGCGAGTTCGTCCAGTCCAGCATCGCGACTCCGGGAGGACCCGAGCCTGTGCGTTCCCTATTGCGTGCCGAGGCTAAGCAAGGCACTAAAGACCGGCCGGAGTTCGAGGACAAGCTCGTCGTCATCACCGGCGCCGGATCCGGGATCGGCCGCGCCACGGCGTTGGCGTTCGCCGAGAAGGGCGCGGACATCGTCGTCGCCGACATCGACTCGGTCGCCGCGGCCCGGACCGTGGAGCTCGTGGAACTGCTCGGTGCGCGGGGATACCCCTACACCGTGGACGTCTCCTCCGGCGAGGCCATGGAGGCGTTCGCCAATGACGTGAAGGCGACCGCCGGTGTCCCCGACGTCGTGGTCAACAACGCCGGCATCGGGATGTCCGGGCCGTTCCTCGCCACCGAGGTGAAGGACTGGGAGAAGATCCTCGGCGTCAACGTCTGGGGCGTCATCCACGGCGCGCGGTGTTTCGGCGAGATGATGCGGGAGCGCGGCGAGGGCGGGCACATAGTGAACCTCGCGTCCGCGGCCGCTTATACGCCGTCGCGCACGCTGTCCGCCTATTCGACCTCCAAGGCCGCGGTCCTCATGCTCTCCGAGTGCCTGCGCGCGGAGTTCGCCCGCTACGGCATCGGCGTCTCGGCGATCTGCCCCGGCTTCATCGCCACCAACATCACCCGGACCACGAAGTTCGTCGGGCAGAGCGCGGAGCAGCAGGAGCGCACCCGGCAGCGCATCACCGGCTTGTACCGGAGGCGGAACTTCGGGCCGGACAAGGTGGCCGAGCGCATCGTGGACGCGGTGCGGCGCGACAAGCCGGTGGTGCCGGTCGCGCTGGAGGCCAAGGCCGGCAAGGCCATTTCCCGGCTGTCCCCGGCGCTGGCGCGCCGGATGGCGAAGATCGACCCGACCGGCTGAGGAGCTGATCGACATGGCTGATACCCCGGCAGGCCGCGGCTCGGCAGCGGAACTCGACGAGCGGCACCCGGACCTGAAGCCGCGGCGCGTGAAGTTCGACTGGGAGAACACGCCGCTGCACTGGATCCCCGAGGACCCGTACGCGACGCACATCATCAACGTGCTGCACCTGTTGCTGCCAGCCGGCGAGCGCTGGTTTGTGCACGTCTACAAGCAGGTGCTGCCCTACATCCGCGACGAACGGCTCAAGGCCGAGGTCAAGGGCTTCATGGGCCAGGAGGGCACGCACGCGGTCGCGCACCAGAATGTGCTGTACCACATGAAGGTGCAGGGGCTGGATCCCGATCCGTTCGTCGGGCAGATCGAGTGGCTCTTCGAGCAGCTGCTCGGCGACACCACGATGCCGCCGTTCGCCCGCAAGAAGTGGCTGCGCGAGCGGCTGGCGATCATCGCGGCGATCGAGCACTTCACCGCGGTGCTCGGCAAGTGGATCGTCGACTCCCGCGGCCTGGACGCGGCCGGCGCCGACCCGGTGATGCTGGACCTGCTGCGCTGGCACGGCGCCGAGGAGGTGGAGCACCGGTCGGTGGCGTACGACGTGTTCATGCACCTGGACGGCTCCTACGCCCGGCGCACCCGCGCGATGATCGTGACCTCGGTGGCGTTCGCCTGGATCTGGGGCCGCGGCGCGAAGTTCATGGTCGCCGCCGACCCGAACGGCCTGCGGCCCGGCCGCCCGCCGCACATGACCGAGCGCGAGTTCCTGGGCCGGTTCCGCGCCGCCGCCCGGCGCGACCGCCTGCCCACGCTGGCCAGCCTGGTCGCGGAGGTACCGAAGTACCTCAAGCCGTCGTATCACCCGTCGCGCCACGGATCCACGCAGTCGGCGCTGGACTATCTGGCGATCTCCCCGGCCGCCGTCTACGCGGCCGAACTCGCGGCCGCGCGCAAGGACGGCGTGGAGAGCGCCGGCTGAGCCGCGCACTCGGAAGTGCCCCCAGGACGGCGGGGCCGTGGCGGATCAGGGCCGCCGCGGCCCCGCCTTTTACCGGTTTTTGATCACGCAGCACGCCCGTTTTCCGATGATTCGTGTCAGCACAACGATCTAGCATGAGGCCATGCAGCAAAGCACGGATGTCTCCGACCCCTCCTGTCA
This sequence comes from Catenulispora pinistramenti, assembly GCF_018274385.1. Taxonomy (GTDB): domain Bacteria; phylum Actinomycetota; class Actinomycetes; order Streptomycetales; family Catenulisporaceae; genus Catenulispora; species Catenulispora pinistramenti. Next base: position 60,613 of record NZ_JAAFYZ010000032.1, read on the forward strand.
GTCCGGCCGCGTCTGGGTGGACGAGGCGATCCGGCGCGTCTCGGCGGACGCCAACCGCTCCGCCGACACCCACCTGATCCCGCTCCGGCTCCCCGATCCGTGGGCCGAGTGGGGCATCGACGTGTATCTGAAGGACGAGTCCACGCATCCGACCGGCTCGCTCAAGCACCGGCTGGCGCGCTCGCTGTTCCTCTACGGCCTCTGCAACGGCTGGATCCGCGAGGGCACCACGATCGTCGAGGCCTCCAGCGGATCCACGGCGGTGTCCGAGGCGTACTTCGCGCGGATGCTGGGCCTGCCGTTCGTGGCGGTGATGCCGCGCTCGACCTCCAAGGAGAAGTGCGAGCTCATCGAGTTCCAGGGCGGGGAGTGCCACTTCGTGGACGACCCGGGCGCGCTGTATGAGGAGGCCCGCAGGGTCGCCGCCGCGGCCCCGGCCGAGTCCGGCGGCGGCCACTACATGGACCAGTTCACCTACGCCGAGCGGGCCACCGACTGGCGGGGCAACAACAACATCGCCGAGTCGATCTTCGAGCAGATGAGCCAGGAGCGGCACCCCTGCCCGCGCTGGATCGTGGTCGGGGCCGGGACCGGCGGCACGTCCGCGACGATCGGCCGGTACCTGCGCTATCAGAGGTACGGCACGCAACTGTGCGTCGTAGACCCGGAGAACTCGGCCTTCTTCGAAGGCTGGCGCAGCCACGACCCCGACTTCGTCACCGGCAAGGGCTCCCGTATCGAGGGGATCGGACGGCCGCGGGTCGAGCCCTCTTTTCAGCCCGACGTGGTGGACCGTATGATCCGGGTCCCGGACGCCGCGTCCATCGCCGCGATGCGCACCGTGTCCGAACTCAGCGGTCGCGACGCCGGCGGATCCACCGGCACCAATTTCTGGGGCGTGGTGAAGCTGATGTGCGAGCTGCGCGCCGTCGGCGCCCGCGGTTCGATCGTGACATTGCTGTGCGATGGGGGCGACCGGTACCGGAACACGTATAAATCGGACGCGTGGCTGGCCGAGCAAGGGCTCGATCTGGCGCCGCACAACGAGCGGCTGCATGTGGCGCTCGCCACAGGGAAGTGGCCCGACTGACCCCTCGGGGGCACCCGATCCGGTGATTGTCACAAAGCTGTTTCGAAGACTTTACCTGCGTAAGGGCAACCATGCGTTGCTACGTACCTAGTCCCATGGCTTTCTACGCACATCGCAGGATGCGCAGATGTCTGCCTCTGGGGAGGGTTGCGTGGGCGGTCAAGTAATTGCCGACCGCCGCGCCCGTCCACGGAGGAAATCGCATGCATGTCCCGACTAAGGCCCGGCTGGCTGTCGCCGCGGTGGCCGCGTCTGCCGTCAGCATGGGTGTAGCCGCGCCTTCATTCGCGGCGGCGACTCCGGCGCGGACGGCGGCGCCTTCGGCCCCGACGCCTGTCGGCGCCATCAAGGCCAATCTGGACATCCACCCGGACCCGGACAGCAGCAATCCGCTGGCGACTGACTTCGTGATCCACGCGTCGGACACTGCGGGCGCGAAGCTCACCTACACGCTGGACTTCGGCGACGGTTCCGGGAGCGGCGGCCCGGTGCTCGGCCCCGACGGCATGGTCACCGCGCATCACACGTACAAGACCGCCGGTACCTACCAAGTTGCCCTGACCATCAAGGATGACCAGGGCAATACCGGTGTCAGCAATGTGTCGTACACCGCGGGTGCGCAGTCCGGCCCGACCGCCCTGGCGACCGTGACGACCACGCCCGGCTCCCTCGCGGTCTCGGCGGACCTGTCCAAGAGCGCCGCCGGCAGCGGGCAGACCATAGCCCTGATCACCCTCGACTGGGGCGATGGATCGACCACCGACCTTAAGAACCCGACCGCCAAGGATCTGGCGACCCCGGTCGCCCACACCTACAAGGCCGCGGGTTCCTACACCCTCAAGACCACGGTCACCGATGCCGACGGCATCGCCGAGGCCTCCACGGCCCCGGTCGTCGTCACCGCGTCGGCCACCGGCGGCACCGCGGTCTCGCGAATAGCCGGCGGCGACCGCTACCAGACCGCGATCGCGATCTCCTCCAAGCTCCCCGCGGGTTCGGCGCCGGCCGTCGTGCTGGCCACCGGCGGCACCTTCCCGGACGCGCTGGCCGGCGTCCCGCTGGCGAAGAAGGTCGGCGGCCCGTTGCTGCTGACCCCGGGCACCGGCCCGAACGCCGCGGTCACCGCCGAGATCAAGCGGGTCCTCAAGCCCGGCGGCACGGTGTACGTGCTCGGCGGTACCAACGCCGTCCCGCAGTCGGTCGTGCAGGCCCTGGGCGCGGTGAACGTGGACCGGATCGGCGGCACCGACCGCTACGAGACCGCGCTGAAGATCGCCGACCAGCTCGGCGACCCGAGCCACGTGGTGCTGGCGACCGGCGAGGACTACGCCGACGCGCTGGCGGCCGGTCCGTACGCCGCCGACATCTTCGGCGCCGACGCCTCGCACCCGGCGGCGATCCTGCTGACCGCCGACAAGCAGCTGACCCCCGACGTCAAGGCGTACCTGGCCAAGGCCGGCGGCGCCGTGGCGGCGGTCGGCGGCCAGGCGGTCACCGCGGCCCAGAGCGCGCACGTCGCGCTGGCGCTCGGCGCGAGCTTCCGCGGCTACGACCGCTACTTCACCGCCGCGATGGTGGCCGGCGCCTTCAAGGGCGAGACCACCGCGGGCGTGGCCACCGGCGAGAACTTCGCCGACGCGCTGACCGGTGCGGCCTCCCTGGCCCGGGCCGGCGGCCCGCTGGTGCTCACCCCGACCCATCTGCTCGCTCCCGCGACGTGGGCGGCCCTGCAAGGCATCGAGGCGGCGGTCGGCGCGACCGGCACCGTCGAGGTCTTCGGCGGCCCGGCGGCGGTCAGCGGCACCACGCTTCAATCGGTCGTCACCGCGGTGCACGGCCACCTGGCCTGACCGGCCGATACCCCAAAGCCTGGCCGCGGGCGGGAGACGTACCCACGAGGTACGCCGCCTGATCCGCGACCAGCCCCGGCGCCGAGAGGCGACCGGGGCACCACACAACTGAAAATTGCAGACGAGAAACGCCGGAGAAGCCAGTCCCAGGCACCCGGCCCATTCCGGAGGTCCCCCCATAATGGGAAACCAGAACAACCACTCTATGGCTCGTAAGCGTCTTTCGACGCTGGCTATCACCACCACGCTGGCCGCTGTCGGCGTGGGTGTCGTCGGCGCGGGCGCGGCCAACGCCGCGACCACCAACACGCCGCTGGCGCACTCGCAGGACAACACGGTTGCCAAGACCACCGCCGCGGTCAAGCTCACCGACGGTGGCGCGAACCTGCTGACCGCCACCGCCGACCTGACCGGCACCGCGGTCGACCCGACTCTGGCCACCGCCGCGACCGGCACCCTGGACTGGGGCGACGGGAACACCTCGACGGTCAAGTTCGACCAGAAGACCGGTGCGGCGATCGCTCCGGATGCCCACGCCTACACGGCGGCCGGCACCTACAAGGTCCTGCTGACCGTGAACGACGGCACCAACCCCGCGGTGACCGCGAACGCCTCCGCCTCGGTGGCCGACATCTACCTGAACGCGGCCCTGTCCGCGAAGTCGGCGACCAAGACCAGCCCGGTGACCCTGGCCCTGACCGGCTCGGTCGTCACGAAGGCGGTCGCGGCCGGCGCCAAGACCACCGTCGACTGGGGCGACAAGACCACCGCCACCAGCTTCACCGGTGACCCGTCGCTGATCAAGGCCAGCGACCCGAAGCTGTCGCACACCTTCACCACCGACGGCACCTACACCGTCAAGGTGACGCTGGACGACGGTCAGGGCCAGGTCACCTCGACCCAGACCCAGTCCTTCACCGTCACCGTCAGCGACAAGACCGGCGTCCAGGTGCTCCGCGCCGCCGGTGACACCCGCTACGACACCGGCCTGATCATCTCCCAGCACCAGTGGGCGAACCAGGGCGTGACCACGGACGCGCAGGGCCGTCAGCAGGCCAAGGCGATCGTGCTGTCGACCGGCAACGCGTTCCCGGACGCGCTGGCCGGTGTGCCGCTGGCCAAGAAGGCCCAGGGCCCGCTGCTGCTGACCGACGGTCTGCAGAACACCACGAACCCGGCCGTCCTGGCCGAGATCCAGCGGATCCTGCCGACCAAGGGCTCCACCGTCTACATCCTCGGTGGCGACCAGGCGGTCAGCGCGGGCATCGAGAGCCAGATCTCGGGCCTGGGCTACACCGTCCAGCGCCTGGCCGGTGCGGACCGTTACGCGACCGCGCTGGACATCGCCAAGGTCGGCATGGGCGACCCGTCGCACGTGATCGTCGCCCGCGGTGACGAGGGTGCCAACCACGACGGCTTCGCCGACGCCCTGGCGGCCGGCCCGTACGCGGCCAACGTGTTCGGTGGCGGCAACTCGGCGATCGTGCTGAGCAGCTTCAACACCTTCGACCCGGCCACCAAGGCGTACGTGACCGGCAAGCTGCACGCCGGTCAGCAGGACGTGGCCTCGGTCGGCGGCCAGGCCACCACCGCGGTGGGGTCCATCACCGGCTCGAAGGGCCTGTACTCCTCGGCCGTCGGCGCCGACCGTTACGCCACCGCGGCCAAGGTGGCGGCGGCCTTCCTGCCCGCCGGCAAGGCCGACCAGATCGGTGTCGCCACGGGCCTGAAGTTCCCCGACGCCCTGACCGGTGGCGCGTACATGGCCTCCGTCGACGGCCCGCTGCTGCTCACCGCTCCGTCGGTGCTGCCGGTCTACACCGCCAACGCGATCACCGGCACCACCACCCAGCAGGTGAACATCTTCGGTGGCGACCAGGCCATCTCCACCACCGTCGGCAACGAGATCGCCGCGCTGGTGAAGGTCGCCACTGTCGGCAAGTTCTAAGAACCTGCTCGGCGGTACCGGGCGCTTTCGCGAGTGCCTGACAACTGAACAGTAGAGCCCGACTGGCCCGCCGGATTCGTCCGGCGGGCCAGTTGTTTGTGCGTTCGGCTGTTGTGCGTTCGTCGCGACGCCGGTGCGCTGCCTCAGTGCCCGCCTTGCCCCTGCCC
>NZ_JAAFYZ010000320.1 GCF_018274385.1 Catenulispora pinistramenti
GGGCTGATGGGGAGGTTTTGTGGAGATGAGTGGCGCGCAGGATGTACCGACGTCACGCTCGGCGGATGTGGAGGCGGTCCTCTGCGATCTCGATGACACGCTGTATCCGCAGGCCGCGTGGTTGGAGGGCGCGTGGTGCGCGGTCGCGGCGGCCGGCGCGCGTCGGGGGATCGACGAGGCGGCGTTTCTGGACGCGCTTCGGGCCGAGGCGGCGCTCGGGTCCGCGCGTGGCGGGATCATTGACCGGGCGCTGGCGGCGGTGGGCGCGGCGGGGCTCGGTCCCGCGGCGGTGGGCGCCGCAGGACTCAGTTCTCTCCTTAACCCCGCCCCCTCCCAACCAGCTAATACGACCATGCAGAATTCAGACGCGCGCGACCCCACGGGTACGACCCGCAGCACTGCGGATGCGACCCACGAACCCGCGGACCCGGCCCACAGCACCGCAGATCCAGCTCGCGGCACTGCGGATGCGCCCCGCAACCTCGCGGATGCGACCCGCAGCACTGCGGACGCGCCCCGCGAGCCCGCAGATCCGGCCCGCGCCGCTGCGGATGCGACCCGTAGCACTGCGGATGCGGCTCGCAGCACCGCGCCCGAGCTCGTGGCGCACCTGGTCGGCGTGTTTCGTGCGCACCAGCCCGAGCGGCTGGAGCCGTATCCCGGGGTGCGGGCCGCGCTGGCCCGGCTCCGGGTGGCGGGGGTGCGGCTCGCGGTGGTGACTGATGGGGATGTGGAGATGCAGGCGTGGAAGGTGCGCGCCTTGGGGTTGTCGGCTTTCTTCGAGTGCGTCGTTGTTTCGGACGCGCTTGGCGGGCGGGGCGTGCGGAAGCCTCATCAGGCGCCTTTTGTGGCTGCTCTGGAGGGGCTTGGGGTGGGGCCCGCGCGGTGTGTTGTTGTGGGTGACCGGCCTGATAAAGATGTTATGGGGGCTATGGGTCTTGATATAAGGGCTATTCGGGTGAAGACGGGGGAATATGGGCTGGTGGGTGATGTGCCAGGGACCTGGTATACGGCTGCTGACTTCGCTGCCGCCGTTGATTGGTTGTTGCCGGGGCGGAAATGAAGCGGCGCGCGCCGGGATGGTGATCCCGGTGCGCGCCGCTAGACGGCAGCCGTGCGCTACATCGGCAGGCGGCGGAACAGCGGGCGCGGGACGTGGCGCAGGCCGGACATCACGTAGCGGAAGGCGCCGGGGGCCCAGACGGTGTGGGAGCCGCGGCGCAGGCCGGTGATGATGAGGTCCGCGACAGCGTCGGGGGTGGTGGACAGGGGGGTCTTCTCCTTGCCCTGCGTCATCTTGGTGTCGACGAAGCCGGGGCGGACCACCATGACGTGGACGCCGGTGCCGACCATGCTGTCGCCCAGGCCCTGGGCGAAGGCGTCGAGGCCGGCCTTGGAGGAGCCGTAGATGAAGTTGGCGCGGCGGGCGCGCTCGGCGGCGACGGAGGACAGGACCACCAGGGAGCCGTGTCCCTGCTTCTTCAGGGCCTGGCCGACGATGATGCCGCTGGAGACGGCGCCGGTGTAGTTCACGTGCGCCACGGCCACGGCGCGGGCCGGGTCCTTCTCGTCCTCGGCCTGGTCGCCGAGGACGCCGAAGGCCAGCAGGACCACGTCGATGTCGTCGGTGGCGAACACCTGGGACAGGACCTTGTCGTGGTCGTCGGTGGCGGCGGCGTCGAAGGGGACCACCTCGACGGTGGCGCCGAGGGTGCGCAGTTCGGCGGCGTTGTCCTCAAGGCGCTGGGAGGGGCGGCCTGCGAGGTAGATCTTCTTGGTGCGGGCGGCCGCCATCTTGCGGGCGGTGGACATGGCGATGTCCGAGGAGCCGCCGAGTACCAGCAGCGACTGGGGCGCGCCCAGAGAGTCCTTCATGGCTGTAGTTCCTATCCGTTGGGGCTGTAGAGGGTCCGGGATGTGCCGACTACGACACCGTGAAACCTCTACAGGTGCAGGCGGCGCGCCTGGTCTGACATGAACACCTGGTGCGGGTCGATCTCTGCGCGCAGTTTGCGGAACGCCTCCAGGCGCGGGTACATCTCCGCCAGCAGTTCCGGACGCATGCGGGAGTCCTTGGCCAGGTACAGGCGGCCGCCGGCCTCCAGCACCTTCTCGTCCATGTCGTCCAGCAGCTGGGCCAGGCCCGGGGTGTTGGTCGGGAAGTCCAGCGCCAGGGTCCAGCCCTTGGTGGGGAACGACAGGTAGCCGGGGCTGCCCTCGCCGAAGCGCTTGAGGACGGTCAGGGCCGCGGGGGCGCCGTGGGCGGAGATCCGCTCGACGATCTGGCGCAGGGTGTCCTCGGTGCCGAAGGGGATCACGAACTGCCACTGCAGGAAGCCTGCGGGGCCATATACGCGGTTCCACTCCATGATGCCGTCCAGGGGGTGGAAGAAGGCGCCGACGCCCTGGATCACGCCTTCCTTGCGGACCGGCGCCTTGCGGAACCACATCTCGTTGAAGGCGCGGCCGGTCATCTTGTTCAGCAGGCCGCTGACCGGGACCGGCGGGACCTTGCCCAGGGACAGCGGGGCGAACTTGCGCGGGTCCTTGCGGACCTTGGCCGGCAGCTCGTCCAGCTTGGCGAAGTCGCCGCAGGTCAGGACCGAGCGGCCGAGGTTGCGGCCGGTGGACAGGCAGTCGATCCAGGCCACCGTGTAGGGGTACTTGTCGTCGGTGGCGGCCAGTTCGGCCAGGACGCCGTCCAGGTCCGGGGCCCGCCAGATGTCGGCCTTGATCCGGGCCGTCTCGACCTTCTTGAAGGCGATGGTGGCCTGGGTGACGATGCCGGTCAGGCCCATGCCGCCGGCGGTGGCCCAGAACAGCTCGGGCTCGGTGTCCGGGGTGAGGGTGCGGATCTGGCCGTCGGCGCCGAGCAGGTCCATCGACAGCACGTGCTGGCAGAAGGAGCCGGCGCTGTGGTGGTTCTTGCCGTGGATGTCGGCGCCGATCGCGCCGCCGACGGTGACGTAGCGGGTGCCCGGGGTGACCGGGACGAACCAGCCCAGCGGCAGCATCGTGCCCATCAGCTGGTGCAGGCTGACCCCGGCCTGCGCGGTGACGATCCCGTGCTCGATGTCGATGTTCAGGATCTTGTTCAGCGAGGTGGTGCGCACCACCCGGCCGCCGCCGTTCTGCGCCGGGTCGCCATAGGAGCGGCCCAGGCCGCGGGCGATGACGCCGCGCGGTCCGGCCCCGGTGACCAGTTCGGCCAGCTGCTCGACCGCCGTGGGGTCGGCGACGTCGGCGACCGAGGGGCTGGTCATGCCCCAGCCGTACAGGCGCTCGGCGTGCACCCCGTCGGTTGAACTCTGTTGTGGCACGGCCACGTCTCTCACGTCCCTATTCATTTCGACTCTCAGTACTGCCGCCGGCGGTCTCAGCCGCGCGCGCCGACCAGGATCACGCCGGTGGCGAAGACGACGAGCCACACGGCCCCGATACCCATGATGACGCGGTCCTTCAGGACGACGTCCTCGGGCTCCCCCGCCTTGCCGTTGTCGATGAACATCGAGTAGCGCAGGAAGATGAAGACCCAGGGGATGACCGAGACCTCCAACCACGGCTTGGCCGACTTGTGCGCGATATCCGGTGTGGAGGCCAGCTGGAACGCCCACAGCGAGTAGGTGACCATCGTCACCGTCGCCGCGGCCTGCCACACGAAACGCAAGTACGACTGCGAGTACTCCTTCAGCGACTTGCGGGAGGCGGCGGCTTCCTCGCCCATCACCACCATCTCGGAGTACCGCTTGCCGGCCACCATGAACAGCGAACCGAACCCGGTGGTCAGCAGGAACCACTGCGACAGCTCCAGGTTCGCCGCCACACCACCGACGATGGCCCGCAGCAGGAAGCCCGAAGCCACCATCGCCAGGTCCAGGACCGGCACATGCTTGAACCACAGCGAGTACACGATGTGCAACGCCATGTACACCGCGACCACCAGGACCGTGGTCCAGTTCGCTATGGCCGCGACCCCCAGGCCCGCCAGACCGCACACCGCGCCGGCCGCCAGGCCCTGCGGAATCGACACCCACCCGGCCGCGATCGGACGGAACCGCTTCTTGGGGTGACGACGGTCGGACTCCACGTCCATCACGTCGTTCACGAAATAGATGCACGACGCCGCCAGACAGAACGCGACGAAGGCGATCGCCGAGGTACGCAACACGTCGGCGTGGCCGAGCTTGGCCGCCGACAGCGGCGCGGCCAGCACCAGCACGTTCTTGACCCACTGCCGCGGCCGCGCGGCCAGCACCAGCGCGACCGGCAACGGCGGGCGCTTGCGCTGCTCGGCGAGAGCATCGACCGCGGCGGTGGCGGCGGTCGGACCCGTCGCGGGCTGGGGCTCGGACACTTGCGGCTCAGCAGACTGCGTGGGAAGGGATGTCACCGGGCAAACCTATCGGATGGTTGAATCGCGCAGGGCCAGCAGTTCGGACCACACCCGGTCCGTTTCCTGATCGAGGTCTGCGAGCGACCCGTTGTTTGCGATGACGTAATCCGCCGCCGCCAGACGTTCCTCACGCGTCGCCTGCGCCGCCATCCGCGCGGTCGCGTCCTGTCGGGACATACCACGGTTGGCAAGCAGTCTCGCGTAACGGACTTCGTCGTCGGCGTCGACCACGATCACGGCCGCGTAACCGCGGTCCGCCCCACCCTCGACCAACAGCGGAATATCGTAGACGACGATGCCCCCCTCCGGGGCGCTATTCGCCCATTCGGCCATCAATTCACCGACGAGCGGGTGCACGATCGCGTTCAGCGCGGCCCGCCGGTCCGGGTCGGCGAACACCACGGCGCCCAGCTTGGCCCGGTCCAGCGCGCCGTCCGGGCCGACCACCTCGGAACCGAACTCCTTGACCACCGCGTCATAGCCCACGGTGCCCGGCTCGACCACGCGGCGGGCCGCCAGGTCGGCGTCGACCACGGTGGCGCCGCGGGCCTTGAGCCTGGTCAGGACCTCGCTCTTGCCCGAACCGATGCCACCGGTGAGGCCGACGCTGAGCGTGGTCGGCTTGGCGTTCTGCATGGGCGGGCTCCGTTCGGCTGGGCTGTCGGCTCCCTGTTCGCGGTCGCCGTCCGCAGAAGGCTAACGTGGCGCTGCACGCTTTGGGTCACTGTCTGGAACGGAAGCGAATGGACGAGCGGGATACCGCAGCGGTGAACGCACCACGGACGGCACGCTGGAAGATCGTCACCGTTTCCGCCGTCTCGGCCGCAGCGGTGTTCGCCCTGGGCTACGCCTGCACCGGGGCCTCGGCGCCGTCCGCGGGGAGCGCCGGGCCCCCGGTGAAGATCACCACGCAGACCCCGGAGGCGTCGGACTCCTATGGGAACCTCCCTGCGGACCGCACCAAGCCGTCCTCAGCCCCGTGCGCGACGGTGCGCCGCCCGGCCGGCTGGAGCAAGATCGAGAACGCCAAGCCGGGTGACTCCTCGTGGCGGTCCAGCTTCGACGCGGACACCTCGTTGGTCGCCGGGTACTTGAACCAGGTGAGCGCGGCCTGTGGGGACACCCTTGAGCTGCACCTGTCCGGGTACGTGTCGTCCGCGTCCGTCACCGCTTACCGGATGGGCTGGTACGGCGGCACCGGCGGCCGGGTGGTGTGGAGCACCTCGCACGTCCCGGTCACCGCGAGTCCTGTGAAGAACTCCGGAGCGCCCACCTATACGGTCGAGGCCTCCTGGCCGGTCGCCGAACGCATCCCGGTCACCGCGGCCTGGACGCCCGGCTACTACCTGATCGTGATACGCGCCAAACCGCACGATGACGGCGACGCGATCCCGCTGATCATCCGGGACGACAGCAACGGCAACGGACCGGCCGGCAGCGGGAGTTCTCCGCTGCTTCTGCAGGCGTCCGTCCTGACGTACCAGGCGTACAACAACTACGGGCGCTACAGCCTCTACTACGGCCCGAAGGATCTGTCCTCGAAGCGCACGGACCGCTCCCGCGTGGCCTCCTTCGACCGTCCCTATAACGGGGACGGCTATCGCGCGCCGTTTCTATACGACATCCCATTGGCGGAAGAGGCGGAAAAGCTCGGGCTGGACGTCGACTACACCACCGACATCGACGTGGACGAGCGGCCGAGCCAGGTCGCCGCGCACAAGGCGCTGCTGATCGGCGGCCACTCCGAGTACTGGACGCGGCGCATGTACGACGCGGCCGTCTATGCCCGGGACAAGGGCACCAACATCGGGTTCTTCGGCGCGAACGAGATCTACTGGCACGCGCGGCTGGAGCCCTCGCCGTCGGGTGCGGACCGGCGCATGGTGGTCTACCGGTACGCGAACGAGGACCCGCTGGCGAAGTCCGATCCGTCGCAGGCGACGGTGCTCTGGAACTCCCCGCAGTTGCAGCGGCCGGAGAACTCCATCGTGGGTCCGGCCTATGGGGAGCTCGGGGCGGACGGCGGGGCGTTCCGGATCCTGCAACCGGATTCCTGGATCTTCGCCGGGACCGGGGTCGCCAAGGACCAGTACCTGAAGAACTCTCTGGCCGGTGAGTACGACACGGTGAAGAGCGTCGGCGGGACCCCGCCGGACATCGACGTCATCGCCGCGGCGCCGATCGTGTTCAGCGGGCAGTCGACGATGGCGACGATGTCGTATTACACGGATCCGTCGGGGGCCGGGGTGTTCGCCGGCGGGATGACGTACTGGGACTGCCAGATGGCGCAGATGTGCGGGGACCGGCCGGTGGATCCGGGGACGGCCCACGTTTTAGCGGCGGTGACGGACAACGTGCTGCGGGCGTACGCGCAGGGGCCGGCCGGGAAGCGGTATCCGTCGATGTACCGGCCGGCGCCGAGTGCGCAGGCGTTGATCTCCACGGCACCCTCGCTGAGTGACGTCGGGGTCGGGCCGCCGAAGACGTCTACGTCGGAGTAGGGCTTGCTTACGTCGGAGTAGGGCTTGCTCACGTCGGAGTAGGGCTCGCAGCTTCCCGGGTCGGCGCTCAGCCGGGAAGCTGCGCGCCGTCCGGGAAGTCGGTGGAGCGGGTCAGGTCGGCCCACTCCTGGATCTCCTTGTCGACGGCGGCCCGGCCGTTGGTGATCAGGCGCAGCGCGTCCGAGCCGAGGAGCAGGTGGGCCGGCGGGTTCGGGACGCCGATGATCTTCAGTACGGCCTCGGCGGCCTTGCGCGGATCGCCGAGCTGGTGCCCGTCTGCGGCCTTGCGGTGGTCCCGGACCGGGTCCATGACCTGGTCGTAGTCCGCGATGGAGCGGTCGGTGCGGACCATGGAGCGGCCGGCCCAGTCGGTGCGGAAGGAGCCCGGCGCGATCGCGGTGACGTGTACGCCGAAGGGGGCGACCTCCTTGCCGACCGTCTCCAGGATGCCTTCCAGGGCGTGCTTGCTGCCCTGGTAGAAGGATGTGCCCGGGACCGTGATCAGGCCGGCCATCGAGGTGACGCCGAGGATGTGGCCGCGGCGGCGGCGCCGCATATATGGCAGCACGGCTTTGACCGTGGCCACCGCGCCGAACACGTTCACCTCGAACTGCGCGCGCAGTTCGGCCATCGTCGACTCCTCGAAGACGCCCTCGTGGCCGTATCCGGCGTTGGCGATGGCGACGCCGATCGGCCCGACGGTGGCCTCCACCTCCTCGACGGTCCGGAACACCGCGTCGTCGTCGGTGATGTCGAGCAGGCGGGCCAGCGAGCGCCCGGGGCGTATCGCTTCGAAGTCCTCGGCGTCGGCGTCCTTGCGCACGGTGCCGACGACGGTGTGACCGGCCGCGAGGGCACCCTCGGCGAAGGCCCGGCCGAGGCCGGAGCTGGCACCGGTGATCAGGAAGGTCTGGGGTGTGGGGTTCGTCGTCATGCCTCGATTCTACACAGCGCTGAGAAAAATCTGCACAGTGTCAAAAATACTCGGCACCAGATAGCATGCCGGGATGGAGGACGATCGACGAGAAGCGGGGACCCGCCGCCGGGTGGCCCCGACCAAGGGTGACCTGCGCGAACGCGCGATCCTCGACGCCGCCGAGCAGCAGCTGGACTCCGAGGGCGCGGACGGCATGACCGTGGCGACGATCGCGCAGGCGGCCGGGATCACCAGGGGCGCGCTGTACTTCTACTTCGGCTCGAAGAACGAGGTACTGGCGGCTCTGGTGGCGCGCACCGTGGCCACACTGCGCGCCGAGATGGACGCGGCGGACGCCGACGGCGCCAGTGCCCCCGGCGACGCCCTGCGCCAAGGCGTCGAGCAGACCGCGCGGATGTGGCGCGAGCACGGAACGGTGATGCGAACCGCGGTGGAGCTGTCGCCGACGGTCCCGGCGATCGACCAGGCCTGGCGCTCAGCCGTGGTCGCGCTAGCCGACACCACACGCGGCATCGCCGAACGCGCTGGCCTACCCGCCGGCCCCGGGCCACACGACGCCGCGGCGGTCGCGGCGGCACTGGTGTGGATGACTGAGCGCGCGCTCTACCAGGCGACGGTCAGCGGCGGCTCGCTGGACGAGGCGGCGGCGACGCTGCTGCATGTGTGGTTGGCGGCGCTGGGGATTCCGGCGGGCGCGGAGCTGGGCGGCGCAGAGGGCTGACTGACCGGGGCGGGACGCTGCTGGGCAGGTGGGAGCGGAGAAGCTAGCCCGTGCCCGGCAAGCGCCGAGCTGGCTGGCGCGGAAAACCAATCGGGCCAGAGCAGAGAGCTGACCGGGCAGGCGAGGAGCTTGCCCGGCGAGCGCCGAGCTGGCCGGGGCGGAAAGCTGCTGGGCAGGTGGAGCGGAGAAGCTAGTGCCGTATCAGGCAACGTTTGCGCTGGTGATGACTTGGGCTGGGCGGAGGTTGTCGGCGTGGTGGTTTCGCTAGATTGCTGGCCGGGCGGCGGTTGGCGTGTGGGTTCAAAGCTTTTTACGGCCTTCGGTCATAGTTGTGCCGGTTCGGGGTTCGGGGTGGTGGGTGTGTTTGTCGGCTGCCAGTTCGCGCATTCACAACCCCGCCCCGCCTCAGGCCTCTTCAACACCAGCAAGTCAGGGCAAGGGGCACAGGCCAGATCAAGAGCAAGATCAACAGCGCAGGCAAGATCAAGAGCTGAAGATCAAGAGCTGAAGGTCAAGGTCAAGGTCAAGAGCTGTGGTGAAGAGCCGGGCCTCCGGCGGGCCTCGACAACCTCAGGGAAACTAGCGCGGTTCCCTCGGGTGGCCGATCTAGTCTCAGCGGCTGCGGTCCCTGAGGTGGTGCGGTCCGTTCCCCACGGTCGCGTCGTCAGCCCGGGGGGTACAGCACCGGTGTCCGGGGGTAAAGTCCGCGCGCGGCGGACATGCAGGTAGGCGGCGGTTTTTGATAGCGCGAACTTGACCCCCGGCCACCGGCACTGTAGG
>NZ_JAAFYZ010000321.1 GCF_018274385.1 Catenulispora pinistramenti
CCCGAAAACTCCGCGCCGCCCCCACATCCCCACCATTCACCCATTCAGCCCATCACTGGCGATCGCGCGCGCACATAGTGTCGGAAGCCTCATCTACGGTCAGTCCATGGCAGCAATCGAGGCCGAAGGTCTGGTCAAGATCTACGGCGGAGGCAAGAAGAGCAAGGAGGTCCGCGCCCTTGACGGGGTGGACCTCGCGGTGCCCGAGGGCGCCATTCTGGGGCTGCTCGGGCCGAACGGGGCGGGGAAGACCACGGCGGTGCGGGTGCTGACCACGCTGTTGCGGCCGGATGCCGGCAGTGCGCGGGTGCTCGGGATCGACGTGCTGCGCAAGCCGAATGAGGTGCGGCGGGTGATCGGGCTGTCCGGGCAGTACGCGGCGGTCGACGAGAACCTGACCGGGCGGGAGAACCTGGTCATGGTCGGGCGGCTGTACCACATGGGGAAGGCCTCGGCCTTGAAGCGGGCGGGGGAGTTGCTGGACGAGTTCGCGCTCAGCGATGCCGCGGATCGGCCGTCCAAGACCTACTCCGGCGGGATGCGGCGGCGGCTGGACCTGGCGGCGGCGCTGGTGGTGAAGCCGCCGGTGATCTTTCTGGACGAGCCGACCACCGGGCTGGACCCGCGGACCCGGATCGCCATGTGGGATGTGATCGCCGGGCTGGTGAAGGGTGGGACCACGCTGCTGCTCACCACGCAGTACCTGGAGGAGGCCGACCGGCTGGCCGACTCCATCGCCGTGGTGGACCACGGCAAGGTGATCGCGCGGGGGACCGCGGACCAGCTCAAGGCGCAGATCGGCGGGGAGCGGCTGCAGATCGTGGTCTCCGATCCGGATCGGCTCGGTGAGGCGGCGGCGCTGCTGGGCCGGATGGGGACGGCCGAGCCGCGGGTGCACGAGCCGACCCGGGAGATCCTGCTGCCGGTCTCCGGCGGGGCGCAGCTGCTGGTCGAGGCGATCCGGGAGTTGGACGGCCTGGGCATCAAGATCGACGACGTGGCGTTGCGCCGGCCCACCCTGGACGACGTGTTCCTTCAGCTCACCGGACGCTCGACCGAGGACGAGGGGCAGGCCGGCGGCGATTTCGACGCCGGACCAGGGGCCGGCGACGGCCAGGAGCCGCAGGAGGCAGCGCGATGAGTTCGGACAGTCTGGCGCCCCCGGTCCCGCTGGGCGGGCACGGCCCGGCCACCGCCCTGCACGACGCCTGGGTCGTCACCCTGCGTAATCTGCGGCGGATGACCCGGATCCCGGAGATGGTGGTCTTCTCCTCGATCCAGCCGATCATGTTCGTGCTGCTGTTCGCCTACGTCTTCGGCGGCGCGATCCCGATCCCCGGCGCCGGCGGGCAGACCGCCTACCGCGAGTTCCTGCTGCCCGGCATCTTCGTGCAGACCCTGGCCTTCACCGCCGCGACCACCTCGGTGGGCCTGGCCGACGACCTGCACAAGGGCCTGATCGACCGGTTCCGCTCACTGCCCATCTCCCGCTCGGCGGTGCTGGCCGGCCGGACCACGGCGGACTGGTTGCAGAACCTGTTCGTGCTGGTGGTGATGGCGGCCTGCGGGCTGGTCGTCGGCTGGCGGATCCACGACGGGGTGCTCAAGGCGATCGCCGGGTTCGCGCTGCTGATGCTGTTCGCCTACGCGATGAGCTGGATCGGCGCCACGATCGGGCTGTCGGTGCGGACCGTGGAGGCGGCCAACACCATCGGCTTCATCTGGATCTTCCCGCTGACCTTCCTGTCCAACGCGTTCGTGCCCTCGCGCAAGATCTCGCCGCAGTGGCTGCAGGACGTCGCGGACTGGAATCCGGTCTCCTCGACCGTGCAGGCCTTGCGATCACTGTGGGGAAACCCTGATGGTTATGGGCCGACGGTGAAGATGCCGTGGCCGATCGAGCACGCCCCCTGGGTTTCGCTCTTCTGGTCACTGTTGATTCTGGTGGTGTTCGTCCCGTTGTCGGTGCGCAAATACCGCTCGGTTTCGGCGTGAAATCGAGCACGATCCTGGCATGATCGAGCACACCGGCAACCGACCCCGATGTTACGGCGTCATATTCTTGGGGAAAGGGGGCGCAACAAACAGCAGCAGGGGGGACCGATGGCAGGACCTAGACCGGGCGAGGTGTTGAACGACCGGTACGAGCTGATCGACCGCATCGGCGGCGGCTCGATGGGTGAGGTGTGGCGCGGCCGGGACCTGGTGCTGGGCCGCACCGTCGCGGTGAAGATCGTGCTGCCCGCGCTGCTGGACGCTCCGACCTTCCGGGCCCGCTTCGTCGCCGAGGCCCGGGTGATGGCCATGATGGACCACCCCGGCATCGTCGGCGTCTACGACTACGGCTACGCCGACGGCGCCGACCCGGACACCCCGGGCGCGGCGTTCCTGGTGATGGAGTTCATCGAGGGCGAGTCGCTGGACCGGGTGCTGGCCCGCACCGGCCCGCTGGAGCCGCGGTTCGCGATGAAGGTGCTGGCCTCGCTGCTGGACGCGCTGGCCGCCGTGCACCGCACCGGCGTCGTGCACCGGGACGTGAAGCCGGCGAACGTGATGCTCACCGCCGGCGGCGTGGTGCTGGCCGACTTCGGTATCGCCCGCTCCCCGGAGTCGCTGGGCCTGACCGCCGCCGACGCGCTGATGGGCACCGTCCCGTATCTGGCCCCCGAACTCTTCCACGCCGAGGCCCCGACCCCGGGCGCGGACGTCTACGCGGTCGGCATCCTGGGCTACGAACTGCTGTCCGGCCGCCAGCCCTTCCAGGCCGCAAGCACCGCCGCCGTGATGTACATGCACATGCACGAGCCGCCACCGCCGTTGCCCGACTACGTCTCCGCCCCCGTGGTCGAGGTGCTTTGGCACGCGCTGGAGAAGGACCCGGCGCACCGCTGGGCCGACGGCGCCGAGATGGCCGAGGCGCTGCGGCACGTGCTGGCCGGCCCGGTCGAGGCCGGCGAGGACGTCGGCGCCGGCGGTATGCACGCCGGCTACTCCGGGACCCCCAGCGGCTACGAGGACACCCTGACCGACTCCGGCGGGCGCCGGCGTCGGCGGCCCGGCGCCGAGGCCGGATACGCGGCCGCCGGGGCCGCCGCAGCCGCTGCGGGAGGGTACGAAGACGGGTTATACGGCGACGCCGGCCCGGCAGGCCGGTACGGTCGCGACGCGGCGTTCGGGGAGAACGCCGCGTCCGGCTTCGGCTCCGGGTACGGTCACGACGAATACGAGAACGGATATCCGGCGAGCTCTGCTTCCTACACCGAGGCTGGAGGCCGCCACGGCCGGGTCAGTCCGCTGGAGGAGACCGCTCCGCTGAGCGCGCTGCCGGGAGCGATATCCGGAGCGGCACCTGGCGCGATACCCGGAGCCGCACCGGGTGGCCTGCCCGGCGCGACCGCCCGGCTGCCCTACCCGGCCGACTTCCCGGCCGACGGCACCCGGGTCTACGAAGAGATACCGGCCTCCTTGGGCGACTCCGGAGGCCGCCACGGCCACGCGGCCGTCCCGGACGGGACCCGCGTCTACGACGCCCTCCCGGCTTCTCTCGCCGACTCCGGCGGCCGGCGCGCCGGCTCCGGCTACGAGCCCGACGGCTACGACCCCGAAGAACCCCCGATCCGCCGACGCGGTGCTGCCGAGCCCTACGCGGGCGGCACCACTGGACTCGGCGGCCGTGGCGGCGGCCTGCGCGGCGGTCTGCGGCCCGAGGTACGCCGCAAGGCGTTCATCACCGCGGCGGTCGCCGTACCGGCCGTGCTGGGGCTCTCCGTGGCGCTGGCGATGAGTTCGTCCGGGAAGTCGCCGGACGGCGGCCAGCCCGCGCCGGGTACCGCGCAGCAGACCGACGCGCCGACCGCGACCGGCACCGAGGACACCGTGCCGCCGACCGAGCCGGTCCCCACCTCGACGAGCACGTACGAGCACACCTACTCGCATCACTCGCCCTCGTCGTACCCCAGCTACACCCACTCCTCGGCGGCCGGGACGTCCAGTTCCTCGACCGACCCGACCACCAGCAGCCGGTCGGATCAGCCGACCGACACCAGCACCACGTCGAGTTCCAGCTCCTCGGGCCTGCCGAGCTCGACGGACAGCAGTACGCAGGGTGCGTCCTCGCCCTCGTCCCCGCCGGCCTCGCATCCCACGTCGAGCCACAGCTGAGCCGGCGCCCGCCGGAAACCCGAACGCGAACCAAGACCGAACCAGAACCCGAACACAAAGCAAGCGGCCCCCGCGTGTCCTCCACGCGGGGGCCGCTGCACGAATGCGTGCCTGACGGCCGCCTCAACCCATGTACGGCTTGGCGTCGATCAGCTTCACCATCATCGGCTTGCCGTTGGGGAGTTCGTACTCGGCCTGCTCCCCGATCGTCTTGCCGTTGATCGCACCGCCCAGCGGCGACCGCGTCGAGTAGACCTCCATGTTGTCGGCGGCGTCCTCGCGCGAGCCGAGCAGGAAGGTCAGGGTGTCGTCCTCGTCGCCGTCGAAGGCGATGGTCACGACCGCGCCGGGCACCGCCACGCCGGACTCCACCGAGTCGCCGACCCGGGCGTGCTCCAGGAGCTGGGTGAGCTGACGGATGCGCAGCTCGATCTTGCCCTGCTCCTCCTTGGCCGCGTGGTAGCCGCCGTTCTCGCGGAGGTCGCCCTCTTCCCGAGCGGCCTCGATCTTCTGCGCGATCTCGACGCGGCCCGGTCCCGACAATTGCTCCAACTCGGCGGTCAGCCGGTCGTAGGCGTCCTGGGTCAGCCAGGTGACGCTGTCGTTGGTCTGGGTCACGGGTACTCCTAGGGGTTCTACTCATTGAGGGACCGTGCTTTTCAGTCACGCACAGAATGGCGATCGTAACAAGGAGCACGGACGGATAACGCCGGGTGAATCGGCTGTGGACGCCGGGCCTAGTTGAGCTGGCAGTCCAGTACTTCGCCGCTGATCGCCCGGCTGCTGGTCCGGATCGTCGCGCTGAG
The DNA here is from genome assembly GCF_018274385.1 of Catenulispora pinistramenti. Classification (GTDB taxonomy): domain Bacteria; phylum Actinomycetota; class Actinomycetes; order Streptomycetales; family Catenulisporaceae; genus Catenulispora; species Catenulispora pinistramenti. The sequence continues at coordinate 4,968 of NZ_JAAFYZ010000321.1, forward strand.
CACCTGGGTCCGGTGGCCGAGGGGGACCGGGACATCCAGTCGGCCCACCTCGTTCCCGCCGTAGTCCCGGGCCCGCACGGTACAGGTCGCGGCCCGGTCGCTTTGCCGGTCGTCCACCTGGAAGCGGACGTCGACGGCGTGGTCGGAGGTAACCTGGTAGCCCAAGACCGTCGCGTTCAGCGTCGGGGAGGCCTGCTTCAGGCCGATATACGACACCACGCCTGTGAGCACGAGCACACCCGCCACGGCCAGGGCGATCCGGGAACGTCTGGACAGGCCGGAGGAACGCGCGTAGCGCGCGACCACCTCGTCCTGCACCTCGGACGTCAACTCGGTTCACCTGGCCTTCATCGGACTGAGCGCGATTCGGATGTGCGCAGTGTCGGACCCGTGCGTCAGTATATTCGGGCGGCTACTGATGGAGGAACACCGTGACGCACGAACTGCGCCTGATGACCGTCCACGCGCACCCGGACGACGAGTCCAGCAAGGGTGCGGCCACCAGCGCGCGGTACGTCCGCGACGGGGTGGACGTGTTGGTCGTCACCTGCACCGACGGCTCCCGGGGGGACATCCTCAACCCGCAGCTGAAGAAGGATCCGGCCGTCCAGGCCGAGATCGAGGCCAACCTGCTGGACGTCCGCCGCAAGGAGATGGACACGGCCCGGGAGATCCTGGGCGTGCGCCAGGAGTGGCTGGGCTTCGTCGACTCCGGCCTGCCCGAGGGCGACCCGCTGCCGCCGCTGCCGGAGGGCTGCTTCGCCCTCCAGGACCTGGAGACCGCCGCGGAGCCGCTGGTCCGGCTGATCCGGCAGCAGCGCCCGCAGGTGATCGTCACCTACAACGAGAACGGCGGCTACCCGCACCCGGACCACATCATGACCCACAAGGTCACGGTCGCCGCCTTCGACGCGGCCGGCGACCCGGCCAAGTACCCGGACGCCGGCGAGCCCTGGCAGCCGCTGAAGCTGTACTACGACGTGGCGTGGTCAATGGCCCGGCTGGAGGCCGAGCACCAGGAGCTGCTGGACCGCGGCCTGGAGTCCCCCTACTGGGAGCTCCTGAAGGAGCGCCAGAACTGGCCCCAGCGCGAGATCACGACCCGGGTCCAGGCCGGGGAGTACTTCGAGATCCGGGACGCCGCCCTGAAGGCGCACGCCACCCAGATCGACCCCGACGGCCCGTTCTTCCGCACCCCGAACGACGTCAAGCGCGCGGTCTGGCCGACCGAGGACTTCGAACTGGCCCGCTCGCTGATCGACACCACGCTGCCCGAGGACGACCTGTTCGCGGGCGTGCGCGAGTACGAGAAGGCCCAGTGCGCGGTCTCGGGGCAGGGTGTGCACGAGCCCGCCGGAGTCTGCTCGTAGACTGCGGGGCATGAACGCTGTGTCCGGATTGCTCACACCCGCCCAGCCGGTGCTCGCCAGCAGCCAAAGCCTCGACAAGACGAAGCCGGGGCTGGTCGCGTTCCTGATCGTGCTGGCGATCGGCGTCGCGCTGTGGGCCCTGTTGAAGAACATGGGCAAGCAGCTCGGCCGGGCCAAGGATCACTTCGAGGCCGAGGACGCCGCGCTGGCCGCCGCCGAGGCCGCCGCCCCGGCCACGGTCGGCACCGCTGAGGCGGTCGCCGAGGTGCCGAAGCAGCAGGACGGTCTGAAGAAGGATGTCCTGAAGAAGGGCAGCCCGAAGAAGGACGGCCTGGCGAAGGGCGGCATGAAGAGCGAGGCCAAGGCTAAGGGCGACGGCGAGGGCGAGTCGGCGAAGGGCACCGCGGCCGAGTAGGCACGGCGCCTCCGCGGGCGGACGAGTTGTTGCTTGAGCAGCGCACGCGGGCGTGCCCGCGTGCGCTTGCTCGGCGATGGCTCACGCGGACTTGTCAGCGGGACCCGCACGCTCGGCAGCTGCTCGGCGCCGGTTTACTGACGCGGGTTGATCCGGCGCGGGGAGAATGAGAACGGTCGCGCTTCGCGGAAACTGAATGGTTTGTGCGCGAATCTGACCAGCCTGAGCCTGAGCCGCGCGCGAACCTGCGTCGGGCGCGAGCCTGAAGCCCTGCGTCGGGCGCGAGCCTGAGGCCCTGAGCCGAGTGCGAACCTGAGCCTGAGCCGAGTGCGAAGCTGCGTCGAGCGCGAACCTGAGGCCTGAGCCGAGCGTGAACCTGAGCCCGCCTCAGAAGTCGTCCACCCGCCGCCGCAGCTGCTTGGTCTGCCCCCGCCGCGTCTTGTTCTCCAGCCGCCGCCGCGTGACGCCCGCCGGGGTCTTCTTCTCCCGCCGCGGTGCGGGCGGCGGGGCCAGCGCCTCGGCCAGCACCCGCGCCAGCCGCTCCCGCGCCGCCTCGCGGTTCTGCAGCTGCGAGCGCTGCTCGCTCGACGTCACCGTCAGCACCCCGTTCACCAGCCGCCCGGCCAGCGCCTGGGCGGCGCGCGACTTCAGCCACTGCGGGAGCGCCGTCGTCGCCAGCAGGTCGAACGAGAGTTCCGCGCGGCTGTCCGTGGTGTTGACGCCCTGTCCGCCGGGCCCGGCCGAGCGGGAGAAGCGCCAGCTGAGCTCGGCGGCCGGGATGACCGCCTCGGCCCGGTGGCGTCCGGTGTGGCTGCTCGCGGGCATGGCGTTGTAGCGGACTGTCAGGGGTCCGTTCACTCCGCTCGCCGTCTCGTCAGCCATGTCTTGATGGTCTCAGACCGTGGTAGTGCTTGACACCGGTTATCGGGTGCGCGTTACGTGATCCGCATGGGCTACCTGGCGGGGCGGGGCATCGCCGACATCACCGGGGAGATCGCCGAGTGCGGGCTCCTGGGCTACGGGATGCCGGAGCAACAGGCGGCGGGGCTGCACACCCGGTTGCGCGCCCGGGCCTTCGCGCTGGCCGACGGCGACCGCCGGTTGTTGCTCGTGGTCTGCGACCTGCCGCTGGTCTTCAGCAGTGTGACGCAGGCCGTGCTGCGGCGCCTGCCCGCCACCTACACCGAGGCGAACGTCGTCATCACCGCCACCCACACGCACTGCGGCCCCGGCGGCTACTCGCACCACGCCGTCTACAACAGCAACACCGGCGGCTTCCGGCCCCAGACGTTCCGCGCGATCGTCGACGGCATCGTGGAGGCCGGCCGCCGCGCCATCGCCGATCTCCGGCCCGCCACCCTGCGCCTGAACCGCGGCGAACTGCACGGGGCCAGCGTCAACCGGGCCCGCCGCGCCTTCGAACGGAATCCGAGTGCTGACAAGGCCGCGTTCCCGGACGCCATCGATCCGGCGACGACACTGCTCGCGATCGAGCGCGCCGGCGCCCCGGTCGGCCTGATCAGCTGGTTCGCCGTCCACAACACCAGCATGACCAACCGCAACCGGCTGGTCAGCGCGGACAACAAGGGCTACGCCGCGTACCACTGGGAGCGCGAGATATCAGGGATCGACTATCTCGACGGCGACGCCGAGCCGCCCCTGGTCACCGCGTTCGCCCAGACCAACGCCGGGGACCTGTCGCCGAACCTGAACCTGCGGCCCGGCAGCGGCCCGACCGAGGACGAGTTCGAGAACACCCGGATCATCGGCACCCGGCAGTACGAAGCGGCGGCGAAACTGTTGGCGGCCGAGGAGGGCGCCGAGATCCTGGAGGGCGGATTGGACCACCGAATCGTCCACGTGGACATGGCCGCGGTCCGCGTCGGCCCCCGCTTCACCGGCGACGGCCTGTCGCACCGCACCTCGCACGCGGTCCCCGGCGCCACCGCCTTCGCCGGCGCCCTGCCCGACGGCCCGACCGGCTGGCGCTTCGTCGGCGCCGAGCAGAACCCGGTCCTGGACGCCTTGTCCCGTCACGGGATCTACCGCCTGTCGCATCGGCTCTCGGATTCTCAGGCCCCGAAGACACTTGCCGCGCCCATCAGCCTCCTGAATCGCGTCGTCCCCTTCGGACAAGAGATCCTGCCGCTCCAGTTGCTGCGCATCGGGTCGCTGTATCTGCTCTGCCTGCCTTTCGAGGTGACGATCGTCGCGGGCCTGCGCTTGCGCCGCACGGTCGCCGAGTCCGTCGGTACCGACCCGGATCACGTCCTCATCCAGGGCTACGCGAACGCCTACGGCCACTGCGTGACCACCCCCGAGGAGTACGACGCCCAGATGTACGAGGGCGCCAGCACCCTGTTCGGCCGCTGGCAACTGCCGGCCCTGCAACAGCACGCCGCACTCCTCGCCACGGCGATGCGCGACGGCCGCCCCGTCCTCCCCGGCCGGCCGGCCCCGGACCTGGCCCCGCGCCACCGCCGCCAGCCGCCCCCG
>NZ_JAAFYZ010000322.1 GCF_018274385.1 Catenulispora pinistramenti
ACCCCAAGCACCACCGGCAGCGCCACCAACCGCCGATGCAAAAATCCACCCCGCCACCGCAACTGCTCCGCCCCCACCGCGACCCGTGCCGCAGGCCAGCGCCGCGCGAGTCCGCCTAGGGCCGCCGCCAGCGTCATTCGGGCCAGTGCCGAGCCGAGGCAGTAGTGGGGGCCGAGGCCGAAACTCAGTTGGCGGCTGCGGGTCGTTCGGTCCAGTCGCAGTAGCCGTGGCTCGGTGTGGGCCCGGTGGTCGTGGTTCGCCGCTGTGAGGGACAGCAGGACCTGGCTGCCTGCCGGGATCAGTGTTCCGGCGATCCGCACGTCGGTGAGTGTGTGGCGTGTTGTCGCGAATGGGCCGGGGGTGTCCATTCGCAGCAGCTCGTCCATGGCGCTTGGCGACGGCTCGCCGTTTGCGGCCAGCGGGGCCAGGCCGTCCGGCTGCGCGCTGAGGGCCAGGATCGCGAGGGCCAACATCTGTACCGTGCTGTCGTACCCGGCCAGGAGCAGCATGGCGAGCAGATCCAGCAGCTCTGCCCGGCTTACGGCGGCGGCGCCCGGCGTTTCGTTCCCCGCCGTCCAAGCCTTGATGACCTCCCCGATAACGCCCGCACCGCAGTCCGCCGACGTACCGCAGTCCGCCGCCGCATCGCGCTCGACCCGCCACCGCACGTACGAGTCCAGCACGGACACCGCCGCCTCCTTCTCGGCGGCGCTGTGCCCCTGGGCGTCGGCCAGCGTGTCCATCGCGCTGCGCAGGGCCGACCGGTGCGCTTCCGCGATGCCGAACACCTCGCACATCACGCCGAACGCGAAGGGCTGCGCGAAATCCGCCAGCAGTTCGACCTCCGCACCTGCGGCGTTCTGCGCGCCACCCGTGCGGCGCCCAAGCCCGTCCAACATCCCCTCAGCCAGCTCCGCGACCCGCTCCCGCCAAGGCGCGAGCCGCGCCGCCGAGAGCGCCGGAGCGGCCAGGCGCCGGATCCGCGTGTGGTCCGGCGGATCGTAGTTGACCAGTGTCATGTCCAGGGCCCGGTGCGGACGGCCGACGTCGGCCGGCTCGCGGGCCAGCGACAGCTGCGGGTTCAGCAATGCGGCCCGGACGTCGGCCTCGCGCGTGACCACCCACACCTCCTGTCCCGCCGGGGAGGTCGTGTGGGTCACCGGGCACGATTCGCGGAGCCGGTCCAGGACGGGCCGGGGGTCGGCGATGAACCGCCCGCCGAGCGGTGAGGCCGCTCCCGGGGGCACAGGTGTCGAGGTCACGGCGCTGTCCCATCTGTTCAGGAGGTGGAGTCAGGAGGTGGGGTCGGTGGAGACTAAGGATCGATATATCAGTGCCCGTATGATCGTAGTCAGCGGTCAGGAGTGGCCGTTGCCGGCCAGCAGCAGATCGCGCACCGCGTCGATCAGCACCAGCCCGGCTGCCCGTCCCGCCTCGTCCAGCCCCTCGACCGCCCGCACCCCGGCCCGCACGCCAGCCGCGCCGGGGCGTCCCTGCGCCTGCCGTCGCGTCACCAGCCGCAGCGCCCCGGCCGACTGGCGCGCGAACAGCGCGAGCAGGTCGAGCTCGGCCAGGTCGGAGCGGGCCTGCGGCGAGGGGTCCAGCACCTCCAGGACGCCGAGCACGCCGGACGCGTCCAGCAGCGGCGCCGCCATCAGGGCATTGGGAACGTACTGGGTGGACTCGGCCAGATCGCGGGCGAAGCCCTGCTCCCGGTTCAGATCGTCCACCACCATCGGCTCGCCCGAACCGGCGACCCAGCCCGCGATCCCGCGGCCGGCCGGGAACCTGCGGCCGACCAGGAAGTCCTCACCCTGCCCGGAGACCGCCTGGAAGACCAGTTCCCCGGCGGCCTCGTCGAGCAGGAAGATGGAGCTGGCGGCCGCGCCGAAGATCGCGCGGGCGGTGTCCACGATGGACTGGAGCAGTTCCCGCGCCAGCGGGTCGCTCGCCGCGTCGGCCACCGCATCGGCGTCGGCCACGGCGTCGGCCGTCACGTCGGCGCCCGCTTCGGCTCCGGACCGATCCACAACGCTGTTGTCCGGCTGGTTCATGCTGCACCTCTGGTATCGACTTGGACGTTGGCTGCCGTCAGATAGAGCACGCTCTTGAGCTGGAACAGAGTCAGGCCCGGATGCTTGGCCAGGATCCGCGCGCAGGTCCCGGTGACGAACGGAGTGGCGAAGCTGTTGCCGGTGGTGCGGATCGTCTTGCCGCCGAGCCAGGCCACTGAGACGTTCTGACCGGCGGCGAAGAACTCCACCGGCGGCTCGGGGTTGTACAGGTGCAGATCCTGATCGGTCTCCTGGTGGCTGCCGACCGAGAACACCGAGGAGAACCGCCACGGAAAGCTCTCGACCGGGGTGTTGTGAGCGGACGCCACCAGCGCGGTGCCGCCGAAATACGCCTCGTCGGCGAGCTCGTGCAGCGCCTGCGCGAACTTCGCACGCGTGGTCGACAGGCTCAGGTTCACCACGTCGAACCGCTGCTGCACCGCCCAGCGCAGCCCGGCCAGCAACACATCACCGGTCCCGGAGAAGCGCTCACCCAGAACCCTGACACTGTGCAGCTCGCAGTCCGGGGCCAGCCGCCGCACGATGCTCGCGCAAGCCGTGCCGTGACCACACATGTCGCCGGTGTCGGTCGGCACGACGCGGAACCCGTCCTCGTCGCCGACCACCACCCACGACCCGTCGACCGTCCCGACATCCGGATGGTCCCGCTCAACACCGCTGTCCACGACGCAGACCCGGATCCCGCGCCCGGTCGACCCGCCCCACGCCCACTCCGGCGTGACGTCGGCCCCGTCCGCGCTCAGCGCGATCTCGCCCGGCGTCCGCCCGCGCAGGCTCCATGTCAGCCGCGCCGGATCGGCGGAGCTGCGCAACCGCGCCGGATGCGGCGGATGCGGTAACGGCGCCGGATGCGGCGGCGCCTCCGCCGGCGCCGACGCGTGCTCGATGGAGTCGGTGGTCATCGGGTGAGCCTTCCTGCGGAAACGACGGCGTCGGCCGGGCGGTGTCCGATCTGGTCCAGCAGCTGCTGTGCGCAGCGCACTCCCGGCCGATGTCCCTTTGCGGCGAACAGATCCAGCGCCGAGCGGGCGGCACGCTCTGCCTCCGGCCCGCGACCCGTGGCCTGCGCACAGCGCGCCAGATCCAGCGCCGCAGTCGCCTTGAGCACCGGCGAGTCAGTGGGACCGGCATCGGAGACCGCGCGTCGAGCCAGTTCCAGAGCCCGCCCCGGAGCCGAATCCACCAGCACCCGCGCCAACAGCCCCCGCACATCGACAGCGTCCTCAAGCGGCAGCGTGTCAACGGCTTCGACCGGCTCACGCGCATCCTGTTTCAGCAACAGGGCTCTCGCGGCATCGACATCCCCGGAATCCACCAGCACCCGAGCACGCGCGCGCCGGAACTGACCCGCGGCATTGCTCCCACCCAGCCGCTCAGCGGCCCGCTCGGCCAGCCGCAGCAGCGTCTCAGCCTCCTGCGGACGTCCGGACAGCGAAGCGATGGTGGCCCGGAAGAAGGGCAGGAACACGGCGGTCTCCGCGTAGCCGGCCGCGCGTGCCTCCTGATCCGCGGCGTCCAAGCAGGCCCCGGCCTCCACGGGCCGCCCGTCCAACGCGAGCAGTACCGCGAGCGGGCAGTTGAGCGTGATCTGCACGATGCGCCGCACCCCGTGCCGCGCCAGCAGCTCCCGGCACCGCGCCACGGCCTCGGCGACCGGCGTCGGCCCGGCGCACAGCGAGACCCCGAGCGCGCCGAGGATGGCCGCGCGCTCGGGCTCGGCATCGGCCCGTACCGCGTGGTCGGCGGCGCTGAGCAGCAGCTGCTCGGCCTCGCCGTGCCGCCCCAGCGTCTGCCGCGCCTGCGCCACCCGCAGCCGCGACCTGGCCTGCCCGAGTTCGTCGCCGGCCGTTGTGAACGCGGAGCTCACTTCCTCGGCGACGCGGGCCGTGCCGACCGGATCCGCGTCCGCGCCGTGCACGGCGAGCGCCAGCCGGGCGTGCGCACGCACCAGGTTCGCGGCGGCCGGATCGGCGGCGACCTCGGCCAGCAGCGCCCGGCCCTCGTCCAGGTTCCCGCCGGCCACCAGCACTTCGGCCAGCTGCCACAGCACCCGCGGCCGCTGCTCGTCCGCGGGCTCGCTCAGCGCGGTGGCCCGGCGCAGCAGGGGCTCGGCCCAGCCGAGGTCGGCCCGTGCCAGGGCCCGGGACCCGGCGGCGGCCAGGGTCGTCATCGCGCGGGAGCGCAGCAGTTCGGTGCGGCCGTCGGCCAGCCCGAGCTCGCTGCGGTAGCGGTGGGCGAGCTCCAGGTGGGTGCCGACCTCATGATCAGTGGCCTGCGACGCCACCAGCAAGCCGGCCGTGCGCTCGTGCCGCTCCGCCCGCACTCGCTTGGCAGTGCGCTGATACGACACCTCCTGGACCAGGCCGCTGCTGAAGCGGAAGTCGCCGCCGGTCGCGGCCTCGATCATCCGGTGCTGGGCCAGCTCGCGCAGCGCCGGGCTGGTCGCGTCGGCGTCCTCGGGCTCGGGGTGCAGATCGCCGCCGGGCCCGCCCTCGGGACCGGACCGGGCCAGACCGGCGACCTGGCTCGCCGTGAACTCGCGGCCGAGGACCGCCGCCAGGGACAAGGCGGCGCGTTCGGCCGTGCCCAAGGCGTCGATGCGGACGCCGAGCAACGCCTGGATCGTCGAGGGCAGACCATCGGCGCCGTCCAGGTTCGCGGGATCCGCGACCGCGAGCAGCTGCTCCAGCAGCAGCGGGTTGCCCTCCGCCCGATCGAGGACGCGGGCCGGAAACCGTTGTGGCATACCGGATTCGCGCTCGGCATAGGCCTCCGCCAGCCGTGCGCAGTCCGCCCTCGGCAGTGGAGGCAGCGAGAGATTGTCTCGATGGGGATCCGGCCACCCCGCCTCCCCTTCCAGCAGCTCCGGACGTCCGGCGCAGATCAGCAGCAGTGGGAAGTCGGCGGCCAGCGCGGACAGCCGTTCGACCGTGGCCCGCAATGCCGGGCGTGACCAGTGGAAGTCGTCGAGCACCAGGATCAGCGGCTCGTCGGCTGCCAGGTGACGCAGGACCACGGTCAGCGAGGCGCAGGTGTCCTCGACAGACGGGGTCGGCGTGCCGTCACGCAGCATCCCGACGTCGAGCAACGCCAGCGCGTCGGTCACGGCCGCGGGCCAGGACGTTCTCGGCTCCGCGTGAACGTTGTCCAGCAGCGCCGAAACCGCTTCGGCCAGCGCCGTCAAAGTACCGCTCTGCGCGTGCGGGCGGCAGCGGCCGACACCGGCGTGTGCCTGCCGGGACCGATCGCGTTCCAGCCACTCCCGCAGCAGTCTGGTCTTACCCAGGCCCGCTTCCGCGGCCAACGTCAGTACCCGTACTCGCCCACGCTCGGCTGCGTCGCGCAGCGCAGCGTCCAACGCGGCGAACTGCTCCTCACGCCCCACGAAAGGCAGGTCGAAGCGGCGCAACAGCCCCGGATCGTCGCCCCGCAGGGCACTGAGCCGGTAGGCCCGCACCGGTGCGGACTTCCCGCGCAGGCTCATCGGCCCCGCGTCCTGCGCGACCACCGCCGCGGAGACCGCGCGCCGGGTCTCCGCGTCGATCAGGATCTCGCCGGGGGCGGCGTTCTGTTCGAGCCGGGCCGCCACGTTGGCCACCTCGCCGGAGACGAGCACCTGCCGCTCCTCGGAGTCGGTGCCGACCACCGCCTCGCCGGTGGCGATGCCGATCCGCACGGCCAGCCGCACGCCGAGCGCCGAATGGAGTTCCTCGTTCAGCCGGTCCAGGACCTCCGGCACCTCAAGGGCCGCGGCGACCGCGCGCAGCCCGTCGTCCTCGTGCAGATCCGGGATCCCGAAGACCGCCATGACCGCGTCCCCGATGAACTTCTCGACGGTGCCGCCGCGGGATTCGATGGGCTCGCGCACGGCCGCGAAGTAGCGCAGCACGACCGAGCGCAGCGTCTCCGGATCGAGCCGTCCGGACAGGGCGGTCGAGCCGACCAGGTCGCAGAACAGCACGGTGACCGGGCGGCGTTCCTCGGCCGGCGCGGTCCCGGTCGCCGGCGCCGGGATCCGGGACGGCGGCGCCGCAACCCGGGGCGGAGCCGGTGTCGGTATCGCTGCGGTCGTGGCGTCCGCGACGCATGGCGTACCGCAGTACAAGCAGAAGCGGGCGCTGTCGGGCAGCGTTTCGGAGCATGCGGCGCAGTGCACTGTTTTCCCCTCCTCAAGTCTCGTCGGGTCAGAACAGCGCGCCGCCGGCGATGTTGCTGTGTGCCTGGACCTCGGGTTCGAGCTCGTCGAGCCGGGCCTTGAGGTCCACCAACAGCTCCAGCTCCGGTCCGGACAGCGAACCGAGGACCGCGACCTGCTCTTCGCTGAGCGTGTCCAGGGGGAATCCGGCCGCGGTGAGCGCGGACAGCGTGGGATTGTCGAAGTCGTTCATGGGTTCCTCCACAGGTGATCCCGTGACAGCTCTCTGATTAAGTCGGTCAGCGCGCCGACGGTGTGCAGCGCGTTGACTCCGATCGCGGCGTCCTGAGCCCGGGTCAGCGGTAGGTCGTCCAGTACGGCGTCCAGGCGGCCGGTGTGTGAGCCGTCCAGTTCGGCGTGCGCGCGGACGGTGCGGAACGCCTCGGCGGGCAGCCCGGTGTCCAGTGCCAGCCGGTCGGCCAGCCACTCGGCGGGGGCCCGGCTTTCGAGTACTGCGATGTAGCCGAGCAGCGTCACCGGGTGTCCGTGTTCGATCCAGTAATACTGCGGGCCGACCAGCCGGGCCGCCGCGAGCCCGGCCGGCGGCTCCGAGAGGCTTGCGTCGTCCCGCACGACGGCGAGGTCCTCCAGCAACCACCGATCGTGGTCGCGTTCCTCCTCGATGTGCTCGACCAGGTAGTCGTGCAGGAGAGCGCTGAGCGGATCCGCGTCTGCGCGCTCGGCGCAGCGCCGGGCCGCGAGCTCCATGAGCGGGACCGAAGCGCGGATCACTTGATGCATGGCGGCGAGGTAGCGGCTGTAGCGCGGGGCGAGGCCGTCAGCCAGCCAGAGGCGGTCCAGCGCGGCGTTCAGAGCGCGGTCGGCGAGGGAGATCTTGACGTGCAACACGCCGCTGCGCGAGAGGGTGGCGGTCATCGGGGGCCACCCGGAGCCCCGCTCGAAACCCCGCTCGAAACCCCACTCGAAACCCCGCTCGGAGCCACCAGTTCGGCGTACTTGGCGCAGCCGAACCGTCGCATCAGCGCGACCGGACCGGCTTCGGCCTGCGTCCGCGTGGCGTGCCGGTCCAGCAGCTCCCCGGCCGGTCCGGCGCCGAACGCGCGGATCGCCGGCAGATCAGTGCTCTGGGGGAGTGCGAGGCAGGCGGCGCAGTAGTCGTCCGGACCGGCGTCGCCGTCACCGAATCGGGAGCGCAGGTGCAGCGGACCCAGAGCCCTGATCATCCGCAGCTCGGGGGAGTTCATGGCCCGCTCGCGCAGCGTCGGCCAGTCGTCGTCGGCGATGTTCCCGAGCAGCAGATGCTCCGGGGCCGGTCGCCGGTCCACGGCGTCCTGACCGCAGCAGGCCAGGACCGTGCCGTCGGCGGCCACCACGGGCCACGCGGCCATGGCGCAGGGCAGCACGCGAGTCCGATCCGGTGTGCTCTCCGAGGCTTCGTCAGGCCCGGTGACGATCCGTGCGGCCGTGGCCCAGGACGTCGCCCGACCCACCGCGCGCACCTCGTTCACCAGCATCGGAACCCGGTCCCCGAACTCGCGCCGGACCTGTGCGGTCACTTCGGCCAGATACGGATCGTCGGCGCCGTGCCCGGTGAGGTGCAGGCTCACCGCCATGCCGTCGTCCAGCAACGTGGCGAGCGTCCGCAGGACCTCTGCCCTGGGTACCTCTCGCTCGTGTTCGCGGTCCAGGCTCGCGGAGAAGTGGTCGACGGACCGGATCGCCTCCTGGATGTGCGGCGCGACGCGTTCGTGGCGTGCGAAGAACATCCCGCTGAGCAACGCGGTGCGAACTCCGCGAGCAGCAGCGGCCCGAGCAAGCTCGGTCACGAGGCCGGGCCGCAACAGCGGCTCGCCGCCGGTGAACATCACCAGCTCCGGTCGGTTCTCCGGCCCGAACGAGTCGACCAGCCGCCGCAACGCCGCGGCATCCGTCTGCGGCCCGGCCATAGTGGACGCGGTGGAGCAGTGCGCGCAGTGCAGGGGGCAGCGCTGAGTCAGCATCAGCAGCACGCCGGCGCAGGGCACCGGACGCAGGCTGATGAGGTCGACCAGTTCCACAGCGCGCTCCTTCTCGGCGGACGCTCCGAGGACACCGCGTCGCGGGCGTCCGAGGAACAATGTCTCCGCGGTCGATTCGCCCTCGGTTAACCCGCGCGCAAATCCCGATATAGCCGCAGCTCCCGGCGTTGAGGTAGGGCCCTAATAAGCCGGTGGCGGGCCGACGTGCGCCCGCCGGCGAGCCCCGAACCGGGCTGTCAAGCCATCCGACCTGCGGCCATAGCGAAAATGCGGCGCGGACCAACCGGGCTCGAAGCGCCGCCGCCCAGCATGGTCGGCGTCGGCCCCGGTCAACGAGGGCCACAGCGTGAGAAAACCCGCCTTCCGCACGAGTCTGGAGAACACGATGGGCAAGAAGCGTGAGCAGGAGAACGAGCCCGAAGTCGTCGCGCACTCCGGTGAGGACACGCCGTGGTGTGGCGTGAACACCGGTACCTCGGCCACCGAGGAGCCCGAGGTGATCGCGCACTCCGGTGACGACACCCCGTGGTGTGGCGTGAACACCGGTACTTCCGCCACTGACGAGCCCGAGGTGATCGCGCACTCCGGTGACGACACCCCGTGGTGCGGTATCAACACCGGCACTTCCGCCAGCGAGGACGACCCGGAAGTGATCGCGCACTCCGGTGAGGACACGCCGTGGTGCGGCGTGAACACCGGTACTTCCGCCACCGAGGACACCCCGTGGTGCGGCGTGAACACCGGCAGCGCCTGATCCACACCACCCCGGGCCAGTCGGCCGCGGCGCCGCCCATCCGGGCCTGTCTCTTATACA
>NZ_JAAFYZ010000323.1 GCF_018274385.1 Catenulispora pinistramenti
CGCGGACTTTACCCCCGGACACCGGTGCTGTACCCCCCGGGCTGACGACGCGACCGAGGGGAACGGACCGCACCACCTCACAGGCCGCCGCCGCTGAGACTCACCCAGCCACCCGAGGGAACCGCGCAAGTTTCCCTGAGGTTGCCGAGGCCCGCCGGAGGCCCGGCCCTTCATCACAGCCCTTGACCTTGATCTTGATCTTGATCTTCAGCTCTTGATCTTGCCTGTGCCGTTGATCTTGCTCTTGATCTTGCTTGTGTCCTTGCTCTGGCTTGCTGGAGTTGAAGAGGCCTGAGGTGCGGCGGGGTCGTGAACACGAAAACCGGCACCCGACAAACACACCCACCACCCCGAACCCCGAACCGGCACACCTATGACCGAAGGCCGTAAAAAGCTTTGAAACCCACACCCCAACCGCAGCCCAGCCCGCAAACTCCGAACACCTCTAACCCGCTGCCAGCTTACGCACCAGAACCTGAATCCCCGCCGCCGCGTTCCCGTTCATGGTGGCCACACCGATCCGCCGACTGTCCTGGACCTCGAACGCATCCAGCAACGTCGCGAAGTGCTCGGCCCGATGGTGCCGGCACACGGCCCCGTCGCTGGTCTCGAAGACCCCGTAAGCGCCGTGCGCCGCAGCGAACCGGTCGTAGCGCTCGCGGCTGCGCGCGTCGTCGCCCAGCAGCAGGTCGCTGACGTAGAGCAGGCCGCCGGGCTTGAGGGTCCGGCCCAGCTCGTCGATCAGCCGGCGCTGCGCCGTGTCGCCGGGGATGCAGGTCAGGACCGCGAACAGGACTGCCAGGTCGAAGCTCGCGTCGGCGAACGGCAGGGCGGGCGGGGCGTCCACGACCTCGAAGCGCATCGTGGGGTGCTGCGTGCGGGCCGCGCCGATCATCCCCGCTGAGCTGTCGACGCCGGTCAGATCGGTGAACCCGAGCTCTGCGAGGTCTGCCATGGTGCGGCCGTATCCGCAGCCGTAGTCCAGGATCGCGGCGTCTCGGCGGACCGTGGCTGTCCAAGGCGCGTGCAGCGGGTGGGTGAAGCGCTTCGTCGTGGCGACCGCGTCCCAGTAGGAGGTCTGGTTGTCGAGGTCGGTCATGGTCGGGTCCTCCCGTCGTGGGGCTACCTGCCGGACAGGATCTCCGCCGCGGCCTGGAGGCAGACCCGCGAGGCGCCGTGGCTCGCGACCCACGCCGCCCCGCCCGGGTCGGTGTGCGCGACGCCGAGATCGACCACGATGGTATCGGGGCGGTCCTTCACCAGGCGGGTGAGGCGTTCCAGGTCCTCGGGGGAGCGTTGGATGCCGCGGACCACGATGACCAGCGGTCGGTCGGCCGGGATCTCGGTGGTGTCGGCGAGCTGCGAACTCGTCGTGCCGGGCAGGAGTTCGGCGAGGCAGGCCGCGAAGCTGCGGGGGAGTACGGCCTCGATGACGTGCGGGGCCGTTCGCAGCGGCAGCGCGCCGTCGTCGGCGCGCAGCACCGTGGCCGCGCGCCGGGCTGCCGCGAGTCCAACACTGGTATCCGCCGCGTTGACAGGGGTCTCCCGCGCCTCCCGCCGCCACTCGGCGAAAGCCGCGACCCTCCCGGCAGCCTCCACCAGCCGCGCCTCGCTCAGCGTCCCGTCCCGCAACGCCGCCGCGACCGCGTCGGTGATGGCGGTCAGGTCGGCGTCCGTGGAGTCGCTGTCCACACAAACCAGGTCGATGCCCGCGGCCAGCGCCCGCACCGCCGCCCCGGCGAGCCCGTAGCGCTCCCGGACGGCGGCCATGCCGATCGCGTCGCTGACCGCCAGGCCGTCGAAGCCGAGCTCGGAGCGCAGCAGCCCGCCGATCACCGCCGGGCTCACCGAAGCCGGGTGTTCGGCGTCGAACTCGGGCATCAGCAGGTGCGCGACCATCACCGCCCGCACCCCGGCCTCGGCCGCGGCGGCGAACGGAGGCAGGGTGTCGCGCCGCAGTTCCGCGAGCGTCGCTGTGACGGTCGGCAGGCCGAAGTGCGAGTCCACGACCGTGTCGCCGTGCCCCGGGAAGTGCTTGGCACAGGCCGCGACCCCGGCCGCGTGCAGGCCGCGGACGGCGGCGGCGACGTGCCGCGCCACCAGCGCCGGGTCGGACCCGAACGAGCGCGCGCCGATCACCGGGTTCCGCGGCTCGCTGTTCACGTCGGCGACCGGCGCGTAGTCCAGATCGATCCCGGCCGCGCGCACCAGCGCCCCGATCGACCGGGCCGTGACCTCGGTCAGCGCGACGTCGTCCACGGCCCCCAGCGCCAGGTTCCCGGGGAAGGACGATCCCGTGGCCGCCTCCAGCCGGGTGATGTCCCCGGCCTCCTCATCGATGGCGACGAACATGTCCGGGTTCTCCGCGCGCAGCCCGTCGGTCAGCGCCCGCAGCCGTGTCGGCGACTCGATGTTGGCCGCGAACAGGATCACCGACCCGAGACCGCCGGCCAGCCGCCGGCGAACCCAGTCCGGTACCTCCCGACCGTCGAAACCCGGCTGTAGAACGCGGGCGGTCAACACATCCAGCTCGGACATCAGCACTCTCCATCGCGCGCATACAACAGATACGGTTCCCGCTCCACCTCGGCGAACCGCCGGGCCGGCTCCCGCCACTCCTCCAGGATCTCCTCGGCGGACCGGCCCTTGTTCAGCGCCGTCCGCAGCCCGTCGGACCCGGCCAGCAGGTCGAAGTGTTCGTCCCGGAACCGCAACCGGCCCAGCCAGCCGTCGCGCAGCGCGCACAGCACCGTCACGCCGACGGCCAGCGGATCGACGGCCCCGGGGTCGGTGACGTGCAGCTGCGCGCCGCAGATCTGCCTGCCCGCGTACCGGTCGAAAGCAGGGGTCGCATACGCTTCCCGCACCGCGATCCCGGCCGGCTCGGCGGCCCGCAGCCGCTCGGCGAAGCCGCGGTCCAGCCACGGCGCGCCGAGCAGTTCGAACGGCGTCGTGGTGCCCCGGCCGACCGAGACGTTCGTCCCCTCCAGGAAGCACGTTCCGGGGTAGATCAGGGCGCTGATCGGCGTCGGCAGGTTCGGCGACGGCGGCACCCACGGCAGCCCGGTCGCGCCGAACAGCCGCGCGGGGTCCCAACCGGCCAGCGTCACGACCTCCGGCGCCTCGACGCCGAGCCGGGCGGCGAACAAGCCGCCGAGTTCGCCCATCGTCATGCCGTGCCGCACCGGGATCGGGGCCCGTCCCACGAACGAGGAGTACGCCTGGTCCAATATCGGCCCGGCGACGGCTTGTCCGCCCAACGGATTCGGCCGGTCCAGCACGCACACCCGGAGGCCGATCAGCGCCGCGGCGGCCAGGGCGTCGTAGAGGCTTGATTCGTAGGTGAAGAACCGGGCTCCGGCGTTCTGCAGATCGACGGCCAGCACGTCGATCCGCGCCTCGGCCAGCATCCCGGACAGGTGCTCGACGCTGTGGTTGTAGGTGTCGTAGACCGGGAGCCCGGTGCTCGAATCGGTCGCCGCGGACTCCGATTCCCCGGCCTGCGCGGTGCCCAGCACTCCGTGTTCGGGGCCGAACAGGGCTCGCAGGTCGGCGCCGGCGTCCAGGAGCGCGTGCGCGGCGTGCCGGCCGTCGGAGGTGATCGCCGCCGGGTGGGTCAGCAGCCCGACGCGCTGACCGGCGAACGGCTTCCCGGCGTGGACCAACCGTTCGAGCCCTGAGACGGTCATGCGGCGGCCGGTTTCTCGAAGGCCCAGAAGACCCGGCCGAGGCGCGCCCCGACGGTCTTGGAATAGAACCGCGCCGGACCGACCCAGCCGATCTCGACGACGTCGATCCCGGCGTCGCGTTGGTCGGCCAGGCAGCGCCGGAGCAGTACGGCGCCGATGCCCAGGCCCCGGGCCGCCTCGTCGGTGCCCATCGGCCCGAACATGCCCACGCGCTGCATGCCGTGGCCGGCGAAGCCGAGGAACGCGCCGTCGCGGACGGCCACGTGCAGCGTCGGCGGGTCCTTGCGCAGCGCCATCGCGGCTTCCTGGCCCCAGGTGCCGCCGAACGCCTCGTCGGACCAGGCGCGCAGGGCGGCCTCGTCCTCGGGACGGCCGCGCCGCACCTCGATGCCCGCCTCGGCCAGGCGCTCCACGTCCTGTTCGGTCGCCAGGTTCGCCGTGGCCAGGTCGACCAGCATGCTGTTGGCGTCGAGCAGCCGCTCGTAGCCGGCCGCCGCGGCCAGGCAGACCGCCGGGGTGTAGCGGATGTCGATGCCGGGCCAGGCGAAGTCCGGCGGGTTGCCGCGGATGCGCAGCCGGGCCGCGCCGGCGTCGGTCAGGCGACGCTCCAGCTCGGCGAGCAGTGCGCGTCCGTGGCCCTGCTCCCGGTACTCCGGGCCGACTACGATCAGCTCCACGTGTCCGGTGGCCGGCTGTTCGTCGCGGGCCGGGCGCAGTGAGCCGAGGGCGAAGCCGACGATCCGGCCGGAGCTCTCTAGAGCGATCCGGCAGCCTTCGGCAGCGGAGGACCACAGCAGGTCGACGATCGCGTCGGCGTCGGGGTCGTGGATCAGGCCGGTGCGGGCCAGGGACCGCAGGGCCGGCAGGTCTTCGGTATTCGCTTGGCGCATAGCGGCTCTCTGTCACTAAGCTTGTCGTCATTTGCTAACGTCTTCAGGCATGTTGACGGTGGAAACCTACCACCGGCCCCACGCGGGAAGGAACCGAGGGTGAGCGGCGATTTTGTGGTGGGTGCCGGTCCCGGCGAGATCGTCGCCGAGGCCGTGCGCGCCGGCGTGGTGCCCGGCGCGGTGCTGATGTACGGCCGCGGGAGCGACGGGCCGGTGCACGGCGCCGCGTTCGGGGCCGGCGTCAGCCCGGACACGCGCTACGACCTGGCGTCGCTGACGAAGGTGACGGCCACGCTGCCGTGCGTGCTGCGCCTGGTCGAGGCGGGGGAGATCGGGCTGGACGATCCGGTGCTGAAGTACCTGCCCGGATTCGGGAAGGACCGGGGGAAGGACCGGGTGACCGTCCGGCATCTGCTCGCCCACGCCTCAGGGCTGCCCGCGATCCTGGAGGTGTGGCGGCTGCCCGGGACCGCCGAGGAGCGGTTCGCGGCCGTGCTCGCCGAGCCGTTGGAAGCGCCGGTGGGCACCCGCGTGAAGTACTCCGACCCGGGCTTCATCCTGCTGGGGCGGATCGTCGCCGACCTGACCGGCAAGCCGTTGCAGGAGGCGTTCCGCGAGCTGGTCGCCGATCCGCTGGGCATGACCGCCACCGGCTACCTGCCTTCCGGGCCCGCCGCCGCCACCGAGGCCAACTGGTTCGACGATCCCGAGCGTCAGGACGCGAAGTCCGGCGTGGTGCACGACGAGAACGCCGAAAGCCTCGGCGGCGTCGCGGGCCAGGCGGGCCTGTTCGGCACCGCCTCCGACCTGGCGGCGTACCTGCGCGGCGGATGGCTCGCCGAGGACAGCCCGATCCTGTCCGGGTCCATGCGCGCCGAGGCGCTGCGGTGCCAGACCGAGGGGCTGGACGGCCGGCGCGGGCTGGGCTGGACGCTGCGCGGCGACTCGTTCGACTTCATGTCCGACCGGTGGCCGCCGACCGGGGCCGGGCACAGCGGGTTCACCGGGACCAGCTTGGCGTTCGACCCGGTCTCGGGGATCTGGTGCGTGCTGTTGACCAACGCGGTGCTGTACGGCCGGGACAATCGGGCCCGGCAGCTGCGGCGCTCGCTGCACGGTGCGGTCGCCGCCGCGTACGGCGTCGCACACGACGTCGCACACGAGTTCGCGGTCCCACCCGGTGACGTGCGCGAAGGCGGATCCGGAGGCTCCCTCAACGGCGGTACCGACGGCGCCGGAGCTGGCTCTAGGATCACGACATGAGTAGTGGCGCGAATCGGCAGTCCCGCGGCGGCCGCGGCGCGGTGCCCGCCGCCTCGGCCGGGGCCGGCGTCTCCACGCTGGTCATCGGCGAGGCCGGCCCGCCGCCGACCGTGCTGGTGCGGATCCGGGCCCTGCTGCCGACGCTGCCGCCCTCGGAGCGCCGGGTGGCCGAGGCGGCGATCGCCGACCCGGCCGGCGTCGCGGCCAAGACGATCAGCGAGCTGGCCGCGGACTGCGACACCTCGGAGACCACGGTCATCCGCTTCTGCCGCGCGGTCGGGCTCAAGGGCTACCCGGAGCTGCGGATCGGGCTGGCCGCCGCGGCCGGGATCGAGGACGCCGCCGCCACCGCGCACACCGCCGGCGGCGACATCGGGCCCGGCGACTCGCTGGCCGACGTGGTCACCAAGCTCGGCTACGCCGACGCGCGCGCCGTCGAGGACACCGTCGCGCAGGTGGACCTGCAGGTGCTGGAGCGCGCGGTGGACGCCGTGGTGTCGGCCGGCGCCGTGGACGTCTACGGGATCGGGGCCAGCGCCCTGATCGCCCTGGACCTGCACCAGAAGCTGCACCGGATCGGGCACCGGGCCTTCGCCTGGCCGGACGCCGAGGCCGCGCTGACCTCCGCGGCGCTGCTGGGCCGGGGCGACGTCGCGATCGGCGTCTCGCACACCGGCGCCACCCCGGCCACCGTCACCGCCCTGGCCGAGGCCCACGACAACGGGGCCCGCACCATCGCCATCACCAACTTCCCGCGCTCGCCGATCACCGACGTCGCCGACCTGGTGCTGACCACCGCGGTCCGCGAGACCACCTTCCGCTCCGGCGCCATGGCCAGCCGCATCGCCGCGCTGACGGTGGTGGACTGCCTGTTCGTGGGCGTGGCGCAGCGCAACTTCAGCCGCACCACGCGCGCGCTGGAGCGGACGCGCAGCGCCGTGCAGGGGGCGCGGGGCCGGTAGCTCGATACCATCTCGACCATTGCCAGGGAGGGGTGGTCTTGATGGACTTCACGTTGACCGGCCAGTTGGTGGGACTGCGGGTCCTGCGGGAATCAGACTTGGACTCGCTGGTCGCCTGGTGGTCCGACCCGCGGACGATGGCGCGGCAGACCCACGGACCGTTCGTGGCCAAGCAGGCCGCCGAGGTCGCGGCCATGTTCCGCACCTGGAGCACCAACGACGGCGCCGACGCGGGCCTGGCGGCCGTGGAGTTGGCCACCGGCGAGCTGATCGGGCACGTGGCGCTGTTCGGTGCCACGGTGAAGGACCGGTGCGCGACACTCGGGGTGATGATCGGCGCGCCGCATCAGGGGCGCGGGCTGGGGACCGACGCCGTGCGCACCATCGTGGACTTCGGCTTCACCGAGCTCGGGCTGCACCGCATCCACCTGAGCGTCAACGGCGACAACCCGGCGGCGATCGCCGCGTATCGCAAGGTCGGCTTCGTGGAGGAGGGACGACTGCGCGAGGCGTTCTTCCGCGGCGGGCGGTGGCACGACGACGTGAAGATGGGGCTGCTGGCGCGGGAGCATCAAGCGGCGCTGCGGGTCGAGGTGTTCGCCGCCGATCTGGACGCTTTCGTGGACTTCTACACCCGCGTCCTGGGCTTCGACCTCGCCGACGACCGGCGTAAAAGCGAGAACCCGTATGCCGCGGTCGCCTCGGGCCTGGCGCGCATCGGCGCGGTGCCGTCGTGGAGCGCGGTGGACCCGGCCGTACGGAGCGTGCCGAGCGGGACGGAGATCGTCCTGGAGGTCGGGGACGTCGAGGCGGCGTACCGGCGTGCCTCCGACAGCGGCTGGCCGATCGCCGACCCGCTGACCGAACGGCCGTGGGGCTTGCGCGACTTCCGGGTGTCCGACCCGGAGGGGTACTACGTGCGGGTCACCAGCCGCTGATCTGGCAAATTGTCAGAACGCTGACTCGGCGATGCGAGCCCATGGCCATGGCGCGCGCTACGACCACCACCCACACTACGGCCGAGTTGGACCAGCGAGCACCGCGACCGCCACCCGCAGAACCGCCCGCCGCCCCACTTCGCCGGCGGCCTCCGTGCGGGGCTCAGGTCCGCGCGGAGGCCGCCAGCGCCGCCCGCACCTGGCCCGAGGCGGCGGTCAGGGCGCGCCGGGCCTGGTCGGGCGCGACGGCGCCGAGCAGGCAGACCAGCGCCGTCTTCAGCTCGCCGTCGGCGTCGGCCAGGGCTTTGGCACAGACGTCCTCGGGCAGGCCGGTGGCCTCGGTGAGGATCGTCAGGACCCGGCCGCGCAGTTTGGTGTTGGTCGGGGCGAGGTCGACCATCAGGTTGGAGTAGGTGTGGCCCAGGGCGATCATCGCGGCGGTGGACAGGCCGTTGAGGATCAGCTTCTGGGCGGTGGCCGCTTTGAGGCGGGTCGAGCCGGCGATCGCCTCCGGGCCGGTGTCGGCGCCGAGGTGCACGTCCGCCTGGTCCGCCAGGGCCGCGGCCGGGTTCGCTGACACCAGGACCGTGTAGGCGCCCGCCGCCCGGCCTGCTCGCAGCGCTCCCGCGACGTAGGGCGCGCGCCCGCTCGCGGTCAGCCCGACCACGACGTCACCGGCCCGGACCTCGGCCGCGTCCGCCGCGCCGCCGGCCACCGAGTCCTCGGCGCCCTCGACCGGGATGGTCAGGGCCTTGATGCCGCCGGCGATGTGGGCGGCTACCACTCCCGGCGGGAGGCCGAAGGTGGGGATCAGTTCCGCGGCGTCCATCACGGCCACGCGGCCGGAGGTGCCGGCGCCGAAGTAGTGGACGCGGCCGCCGGCGCGCAGGCGGCGCACCGTCTCGTCCACCACGTCGGCCAGGGCCGGCAGGACGGCGCCGACCGCGGCCGGGACCCGGGCGTCCTCGGCGTTCAGCAGCCTGAGCACCTCCACCGTCGGCACGGCGTCGATGTCCGCGGTCGCCGGGTTGCGCTCCTCGGTCGGCGCGGCCACGCGCTCTGCGGTGGGCGGGGTGAGGGAGCTCATGCGTGGCGTTTCCTCTCGGGGGTCAGCCGGGGG
>NZ_JAAFYZ010000324.1 GCF_018274385.1 Catenulispora pinistramenti
GGCCCGCCCCAACCGAGCAGCCATCGCTGCGGCCTCCACCAACAACGCGGAGTAATCCAAAGCCCGGCGCCCATCATCCAAAGCCGTGGCATCGGGAAACGCACGCGCCGTGGCATACAGGACATCAATAAGCGTCCGCGGAGCGGGAGCCGACGCCGACGCGTCGTACACCGCGGGGGCGTCCAAGCCGGACACCGGCTGATCCATACAGGCATCCTCGCGTCGGCGGGGCGGCGCGCGCCGTTCGCGGGCCTGGCCGGTGTCAGGATATCAACAGAGATGATCACGCGAATTCCGACAGCGCCCCGGGGGTTACGTTCCACACCGCCCACCCACCCCGAAAGAAGAGCAAGGAAGAGCGGACTGGGCACAGCACAGCGAACGGAAGCGTCGCCAGCATGGCGCGGGCATGCTGCGCGGATGTCCGGCGGATGTCTGGATCGCGGCCGAGGCGCGGGTGGGAGCGCGGGCGCAGGTCAGGTGGCTGACGGGTCTCGCCGGCGGCGGCACAGGCACGCGCTCTTGATGGCAGGCCGGTCGCGCAAGGTTGGCTGACCGGGGCTCAGGCGCCGACACCGCTCAATCAATCAGCAGCGCAGCCAGTCGATCTCCACGCAGGCCAAGCCCTCGCTCGCGCGTCCGGATGGCGCTGGGCTTGGGCACTGGCATGCATGGGCGGCGTCGCTGGCTAGGCCTTCGCGCAGCTGGCGGGCACTGGTGGCAGCCCGGCGAGTTCTTCAGTCGGGATTGGGCTGCCTTGCTGCGGGGTCTGTCGAAGGTGACTTGCAGGGAGTCCGTGCTCCAAGTGTCAGTAGTTTTTAGGGCCAGTTATCTTGCGCTCCACAACCCAATACCCTCCCCCCTGCGAGTCAGACCATGGAGATCCCCGAGCACCAAGACACCGACCTGGTCGTCCGTCGAGGCGATGCTGGGTCAGCTCAGCGACACCGAACAGTCCCGAGCGCTGGCCATCGCCCTCGACAACCCGAGCGCCGCACGCGTAGCAGCCGTATAGCCGTACAGCAAAGCCATATAGCAAAGCCCGGCCCCGCCAGCTCGAAGCCGGCAGAACCGGGCCGGACTCAGCAACTCACATCAGAGCTCAGAACTCGGAACTCGGAACTCATAGCTCCGCGGCAGCCGGGATAAGCTCCCGCCCGATCAACTCCAGCCGCTCGGTCTGCCACACGTCCTGCAGACTCCCGTGCACCTCCGACACGCCGAGCGCCGCGAAGCCCCGCAGCTGGTCCAGCAACGCGGGGATGTTCTCGCCCTTCTCCCCGATGTTGAACGGCATCATCACCGTCTTCTCGATGCTGTCGTAGTCGCGCCCCTCGGTCTCGCAGTGGCCGCGCAGCACGTCCAGCTTGTGCTCCAGCTCCGGGCTGGCGAACAGGTTGCACGCCTGCGCGTACTTCGCCACCAGCCGCAGCGTCTTCTTCTCGCCGCCGCCGCCGATCAGGATCGGCGGGGTGCGCAGCGGCTGCGGGGAGTTCAGGGTGCGGCCCAGGTGGTAGTGCTTGCCCTCGTACGGGGCGTCGCTGTCGCTCCACATCTGCTGGCAGATCTGCAGCGCCTCCTCCAGCCGCTCGAAGCGCTCGGCGGTGCTGGGGAAGAACAGCCCGAGGCCGGCGGCCTCCTCGCCGTTCCAGGCGGCGCCGATGCCGAGCCAGGCGCGGCCCTTGGACAGCACGTCCAGGGTCGACACGGCCTTGGCCAGCAGTCCCGGCTCGCGGTAGGTGACGGCCGTGACCCAGGCCAGGAGCTGCACCTTCTCGGTCCGGGCGGCCAGGAAGCCGAGGGCGGTGTAGGCCTCCAGCATGTCCAGCTCGGCCGGGCCGACGTTGCCGATCTGGAACAGGTGGTCCATCACGCTCACCCGGGCGAAGCCGACCTCCTCGGCGGTGACCGCGATCCGTGTCAGGTCGTCGGCCAGGGTGGCGGGGCCACCGGGATAGGTGAAGTTGGGGATGTGCAGCCCGAGTTCCATGGTCTTGCTCCTCACCAGGAAAGTCAGAAAGTCAGATAGGAGCCCGTCCGCTGCGCGGCACGCGCACGCGGGCGGCGCTCGCCCACGACGCTACTCCGCCGCGCGAGAGATGTCAGTCTCCGACATCGACGAGCCTCGGCGCGGCCCCGCCGAGTCCGGAACGTGCTCGAAACCTGTCAAAGGCTTGGCGTATCGTCCGGCTGCGCGGCCTTCCCGCTCTCCCACGGCAGCACCGCCGACCAGCCGGTCACCACGAACCCGAGCACCAGCACCACCGCGAAGACCGCCACCGCGCCGCCGGAATCGGCGTTGATCCCGGCGAACCCCAAGGCCAGCAGATAGCCTCCGACGAGCAACGCGGTAATGCCCCACTTGGTAGTCATATTTCCAAGTTAGGCACCAGGCCCGATCCCGCCACTCCCCCGGCCCGATCGGGGGCGCGACCGCAGGACAAAGCGCACGGCAGCGCCCGTCACGTATTAGCCGGCACTCCCGTCCCAGCACCCCGCCGCCGCAGCGCCACCTGCTCGCCACGAGCCGTCGGCAACGTGTCCTCCGACCGTCCCTCGACGCTGAACCCGGCATCCGCGATCATCGCCAGATCGTCCGCCCCGGCCGCGCCCTCGCTGGTCAGATAGTCGCCGAGGAAGATCGCGTTGGCCAGGTGCAACGCCAGCGGCTGCATGCTCCGCAGGTGGATCTCCCGCCCCCCGGCCAGCCGCACCTCCACATCCGGAAACACGAACCGGAACAGCGCCAGGATCCGCAGACACCGAGCCGGAGTCAGTTCCCACCGCGAACCCAGCGGCGTCCCCTCGAACGGAATGAGGAAGTTCACCGGCACCGAGTCCGGGTCCAACTCACGCAGAGCGAAAGCCACGGAGACCACGTCCTCGTCGCTCTCCCCCATCCCGAAGATGGCACCGGAGCACGGCGACAGCCCGGCGGCGCTCGCGTCCCGCAGCGTGTCCACCCGGTCGGCGAACGTGTGCGTCGTGCAGATGTCCGCGTACTTCTCCTGCGCGGTGTTCAGATTGTGGTTGTAGGCATCGGCCCCGGCCTCGGCCAGCCGCGCGGCCTGCCCGTCCCTGAGCAATCCCAGGCAGACGCAGACCTCGACGTCGGGCGTACCGCCCTTGATCGCGGCCACCGTGTCCGCGACCCGCTCGACGTCACGATCCGACGGCCCCCGCCCGGAGGCCACCAGGCAGACCCGCTTGGCGCCGGCCCCGACCGCCTTGGCGGCCAACTCGGCAGCCTCATCGGTTTTGATCCACGAGTACTTCAGGATCTCCGCCTCGCTGCCGAGCCGCTGCGAACAGTAGAAACAGTCCTCCGGACACAGCCCGGACTTCATGTTGACCAGGTAGTTGAGCTTCACCCGGCGGCCGAAGAAGGCCCGCCGCACCCGTCCGGCGGCCGCGACGACGTCCAGGACGTCCGCGTCGTCGCCGGCCAACAGCGCCAGCGCCTGCTCCCGGGTCGGTGGCCGCCGCTCCAAGGCGGCACTGACCAGGTCGGACAGCAGGACGTCAAGGGAAGCGGCAGAGGGCTGGGTTGTCATGGCCTTCATCGTGGCGTGGCCGACGCGGCGCGGGTCATCGATGGCCGCTACAGGATCACGGGGTAAACGTTGTGGGGTCCGGTGCAGAGAGTTATGGGGCCCGCTTCAGAGAGCGAACATCGACATGGCAAGCTGCTGGAAATGAGCATCTCTGATTCGAGCCACCGGATCGGCATACGGCTGGGCGCAGCCGTCGTCGTCTCGCTGACGGCGGTCGCCCTGACCGCCGGTTGCAGCTCTTCGAAGTCCTCGAAGGCGGCGAGCACCGCCCCGCCCCCGGCCGCCACCACGACCGTCACGGCCGCCGCGACGAGTTCGTCGTCGGGAACGGTGGACGGCGGTGCGAGCCCTTCGACCACCGGGTCTTCCTCGGAGTCGGCGAAGCCCACCACGGTCGGCGCCGGCGGGCCGCACGACTGTTCGGCGGACATGCTGAGCCTGAGCATCGCGCCGCTGCGGGAGCCGATCAACCACGTCATGATCTCGGCGAAGAACACCTCACAGCTGCCCTGCCACCTGAACCAGTACCCGGAACTGCGCATCACCCCCGGCCAGAACTCCATCATCACGCCGCTGGACACCTCCAAGCCGGCGCAGCCGACGATCCTGCTGGCCCCCGGCGCCACCGCCTACGCGGGCCTGATGACGAACTCCCCGGACGGGTCGGGCAAGAACGGCAAGAACGTCCCGTCCCTGACGCTGTCGCTGGAGTCCAGCAGCCCCCAAGGCGGCGGCGTGGGCCGGCCGGTCACGGTGGCGATGCCCGCGAGCGCGGACTACATCGACAGTTCCGCGTTCGTCACCTACTGGCAGAGCGACTCGCAGACCGCGGCCAGTTCCTGACGCCCGGGCGACCCACGGCGAGTCTCCTCGCTGCTCGACAGGCGCCGGTCTCGGGCGGCTGTTACGGTCGGGATGGTTGCGACGCCCGAGCCGCGAGGAGACTCCCCTGATGCCCAAGCTTTCCCCCGCCGAGGCCGCGCAGCCGGTGGTCAGTCCCCTGACCTCGGCGGCGATGTTCCTGGTGCTGACCGTCGAGGACGGTGGCGAGGACGCGGTCCGGGAGGCCGTCCCCGACCTGAGCGCCTACGCGCGCGCCGTCGGGTTCGGGCACCCGGAGGCGGAGCTGGCGTGCGTCACGGGGTTCGGCTCGGCCGTGTGGGACCGGCTGTTCGACGGGCCCCGGCCGGCCGAGCTGCATCCGTTCACCGCCCTGGACGGCCCGCAGCACTCGGCGCCCTCCACCCCCGGCGACCTGCTGCTGCATCTGCGGGCCCAGCACATGGACGTCTGTTACGACTTCGCCGCCAACCTCCTGACCCGCCTCGGCGGCGCGGTGAAGGTCGTGGACGAGGTGCACGGCTTCCGCTACTACGACCGCCGCGACCTGCTGGGCTTCGTCGACGGCACGGAGAACCCCGAGGGCGTGGAGGCGGTGGCGGCGGCGCTGGTCGACGCCGAGCGCGACCCGGAGTTCGTCGGCGGCAGCTACGTCATCGTGCAGAAGTACCTGCACGACATCTCGGCGTGGAACTCGCTGTCCGACCACGAGCAGGCGCTGGTGATCGGGCGCACCAAGACCGGGAACGTGCAGCTGCCGGACGCCGCGCTGCCGAAGAACTCGCACGTGTCCCGCAACACGATCGTCGGGCCGGACGGCGAGGAGCAGGACATCCTGCGGGCCAACATGCCGTTCGGATCGTTCCGCGAGGGTGAGGTGGGCACCTACTTCATCGGGTACTGCGCCACTCCGGAGACCACCGAGCAGATGCTGCGGAACATGTTCATCGGCGACGAGGAGGGTAACCGGGACCGGATCCTGGACTTCTCGACGGCGGTCACCGGCGGGTTGTTCTTCGTGCCGCCCACCGGATTCCTGGACGACCCGCCGCCGGCCCCCGGCCGAGGCCTGGCCGGGACCGCTGCCAGTGACGACAGCACCGACGACGACAGTGACGACGACCCCCTGACCGCCCCCACGACACCGGCCAAGCCCCGCACCAGTGATGGTTCGCTGGGCATCGGAAGCCTGAGGAGCTGACGATATGAACAACCTGCACCGCGACCTCGCCCCGGTCAGCGACGCCGCCTGGGAGCAGATCGAGGAGGAGGCGCGCCGCACCGTGCTGCGGTACCTGGCCTTCCGGCGCGTGGTGGACGTCAGCGGCCCGGACGGCACCACGCTGGCGGCCGTCGGCGACGGCCACACCGCGCCCATCGCCGCCCCGCACGACGGCGTGCAGGCCCGGCTGCGCAGCGCCAGGCCGCTGGTCGAGGTGCGGATCCCGTTCGAGCTGGACCGGACCGACATCGACGACGTGGAGCGCGGCGCCCAGGACAGCGACTGGCAGCCGGTGAAGGACGCGGCCAAGATCGCCGCGTTCACCGAGGACCGGGCCATCGCCGACGGCTACGCCGCGGCCGGGATCACCGGCCTGCGGCCGTTCGCCAGCAACGCGGCGATGCCGCTGCCGGCGGACCCGGTGGACTACCCGACCACCGTGGCCCGGATGGCCACCCAGCTGAAGCTGGCCGGTGTCGAAGGGCCCTACCACCTGGTGCTCGGCGCCGACGCCTACCAGGCGCTGTCGGACGCGGTGGACCACGGCTACCCGGTCGCCGAGCACGTGGCCCGGCTGATCGACGGCGACGTGATCTGGGCCCCGGCGATCACCGGCGGCGTGCTGCTGTCCTCCCGCGGCGGCGACTACCAGCTGCAGCTCGGGCAGGACCTGTCGATCGGGTACGAGTCGCACACCGCGGACAAGGTGCGGCTGTACTTCACGCAGTCGTTCACGTTCCTGCCCTACACCGCCGAGGCCGCGGTGCCGCTGGGCGGCACCCCCGCCGGGCTCGGCACCGGCTCGGGCACCGGCAAGGAAGGCAAGTCCGCTAAGCGGTCGCGGTGACGACGACGTAGCCCTTCGGCTCGCGCCAGATCCCACCCGGCAGGGTGCGGAATCTGGCGCGGGCTTCTTTGTCGAGGTCTGCGGTGATGGCGGCGCGCAGGTCGCCGTCCTCGGGCACGCCGAGCAGGGTGAGCGTGGAGCGCAGGTAGGCGATGACCGGTTCGGGGTCGGGGAAGACCAGGGCGTTGTCGCGTCGCAGGATCCGGATGGCGTCGGCGCCGAAGCCGCGGGCGACCAGGTCCGGCAGGTTACCGCCGTGGACCCGCTCGTCCGGCGTCGGCGCGATGGTGATGCCGTGCCGGGTCAGCACCTCTTCCCGCAGGGCTTTCATCAACGGATAGGACTCTTCGCGGTTGACGACGGCGGCGAACCGGCCGCCCGCGCGCAGCACGCGGCGGGCCTGGACCACGGCACCGGCCGGGTCGTCGAGGTGGTAGAGCATGTGCCGGGCGGTGACGACGTCGAACGCCGCGTCGGCGAAGGGCGGGTGCCCGGCGTCGCCGCGCAGACCGTGGACGCCGGGGATGCGGTCGCAGGTCGCGGCGGATTCGGCGGAGAAGTCCAGGGCGGTCAGCGCCGCGGTGTGGCCGGCGGCGGACAGCCGGGCCAGGAAGGTGCCGGTGCCCGGGCCGATGTCGAGCAGCCGATCGTCGGCCGTGACGGCGGCCGCGGCGAGGACGTCGGCTTCGACGTCGTGGTCGGCTTCGCTGTAGCGGCGGTGGGTCTGGATCCTGACGTCCAGCGTGCTCAGGTCACGGTACGCGCGGTCCACGGCGGTAGTCATGACCGCCATTGTGGTGGACCCGCGCTCGCCTCGGCGACGTACCCCCGTCGCCGAGGCGGGAAGCGCAACCGTCCGTCGCTCAGGCGCGCACCCGGACCACGACCGAGACCGGCATCGAGCGCACCGGGTCGGGGCGGACCGTGGTCCCGCTGTGCGGCGAGTCGATCACCAGACCGTTGCCGACGTAGATGCCGACGTGGTGCTGCGTGGGATAGAAGACCACGAGGTCGCCCGGCTCGGCCTTGCTCAGCGGGATCTGCGTCCCGGCGCGGGCCTGGTCCCGGACGGTGCGCGGGATCTTGACGCCGGCCACCGCCCAGACGTGCTGGGTGAAGCCGGAGCAGTCGAAGCCCGCGCGGGTGGTGCCGCCCCAGCGGTAGGGGACGCCGAGCAGGGACAGCGCCTCGTGGACCGCCTTGGCCGCCTTGGGGTTCTTGGCCGGGGGCAGGTGGGCCAGCAGGTAGGCGTTGGTGTGCCGGTCCGGGGCCGGGCGGCCGCGGGTGACCGAGCGGGGCTTCGAGGCCGACTTCGGGTGCGCGGTCTTCTTCGGGTGCGCGACCTTCGGGTGCGCCACCTTGGGATGAGTCGTCTTGGGGTGGCTGGCCTTGGGGTGGGCGGCCTTCGACGCGGGCTTTCCCTTGGCCGACTTGGCGGGCTTGGCCGCGGGCTTCCCCTTGGCGGGCTTGGCCGCCGGCTTCGGCCTGGCGCTCCGGTCCTGTGGCGATGGTGCTCCCACCTGAGTGCGTGAGAGCGCGTACTCGACCGGCCGGACGGTTCCGGCCGCGAGCAGAGCCGACATGGGGGCCGGGCTCAGAGCCATCGGTGTCCCCAGCGCCGCCGCCTGGATCGCGGGCCGCTCGGACGACCCGCCGAGCTGGTCGGCGACGGTGGCCAGCAGCGCGCCGGCCGCCAGCAGTGCCGAGACGCACCGTGCGGGGGCACGGTGCCCGGGTTTATGACATTGCATCCCGTTCACTTCCCTCTGTTCCGGAGCAGGACAGATTCCTGCGAAGATCCGAAGATCGTCTTACCGCCCCGGATCGGGCTCCATGCCCGCGCGCCCCTGGACGGAGCAGTGCCCGGACTCACCACCTGGGCGGAAGGCGCGGGTAAGGGTGACCGAACGAGCTGGCGAACCAGGGCCCGGACAAGGCCGGGTTGAGGCACGGCCGATTCAGACGAGACCGCTCCGGACAAGACCGCTCCCCGCACAAGACGAAGCCGCCCCGCCGCACGGCCCCGTGACCGTCGGTGGGGCGGCGAGGTCCTGCCACCCTTCGCACGGGCCGGCCCCCCACCGGCCCGTGTCCTGTCCGCCTAGCCGACCGGCCCCGAGTCCGGCGGCGAGGCATCCCCCTGCTCCCCCTGCGCTGCCCTGCCCGGGATCGGCTTCGACTTCGTCGCCGATCCCGGCCGCCCGCGGCCCCCGCCGCGGGACGGTTCCCCCTTCTTCTGCACCCGGCCGCGCGGCCCCGTGACCGCCGGACGAGCACACCCCCTGTCCCCCTGCCGTGACGCCGGCTTCCCCTCCGACGCCACGGACCGGCCGCTCAACCCCCGCCGGTCGAGCCGGCCGGCCCCGCCTC
>NZ_JAAFYZ010000325.1 GCF_018274385.1 Catenulispora pinistramenti
CGACCGCACCCGCCTGACCCGCGAATCCCAAGCCCAGCGCCTCGCCGACCCAGGACGCGCCCGCGCCTGGCACATCGTCAACCCCGACCGCCCCAACCGCCTAGGCCGCCCAGTCGGCTACGCCCTGTACCCCGAAGGCCAGCCACCCCTGCTAGCCGACCCGAACTCCTCAATCCACCGCCGAGCCACCTTCGCCACCGGCCACCTATGGGTCACCCGCTACCACCCCGCCGAGCGCTACCCCGCCGGCGACCTGGTCAACCAGAACCCCGGCGCCGCAGGCCTGCCCGCCTACACCGCCGCCGACCGCGACCTCGACGGCCAGGACATCGTCCTCTGGCACACCTTCGGCCTCACCCACTTCCCCCGCACCGAGGACTGGCCGGTCATGCCGGTCGACTACGCGGGCTTCACGCTGAAGCCGGTGGACTTCTTCGCGCGGAACCCGGCGCTGGACGTCGGCGCGGCGAATCAGGGCACGCATTGCTGCGGGGAGCATGAGTGAGGGTGAGCCGCACTCACACTCGCACCCGCCAGCTCAGAATGCGCACCTCGAAACTGCCGCGTTGACAGCACCAAGACAATGACTCCCCACCCCGAAAGCTATCCGCCCGCCCCGAAACCCAATCAATCACCAGGTCCCAGCGTGAAATCGAACACCCCCGAATCAAAGCTCGAATACGCCTCATAATCCAGCAACTCATACAACCGCGAACGCGTCTGCATCCGCGGCAACAGCGCCGCCTGCGTCCCCTCAGCCGCCAGCGTCCGCAGCCCGTCCTCGACGGCGCCCATGGCCAGGCGCAGCAGCGTGACCGGGTAGAGCGCGATGTTGTAGCCGAGGTCGGTCAGCGCCTGGGCGGTGAGCAGCCGGCCCTTGCCGAACTCGGTCATGTTGGCCAGCAGCGGTACGCCGACCGCGGCTCGGAACGCGGCGAATTCCCCTTCGTCTGCCAGCGCTTCCGGGAAGACGGCGTCGGCGCCTGCCTCGACATACGCCTTGGCCCGGTCGATCGCGGCGTCGAGTCCTTCGACGGCCCGCGCGTCCGTCCGCGCCATGATGACGAAGTCCGCGTCACGCCGTGCGGAAACCGCGGCCCGCACCCGACGCACCATCTCCGCACGCGGCACCACGCTCTTGCCGTCCAGATGCCCGCACCGCTTGGGATTGACCTGATCCTCCAGATGCAGCCCGGCGACCCCGGCGTCCTCCAACAGCTGCACGGTGCGCGCCGCGTTCATCGGCTCGCCGAAGCCGGTGTCCGCGTCGACCAGCAGCGGCAGGTCGCACACCCGAGCGATCTGCCGGGCACGTTCGGCCAGCTCCGTGGAGGTGGTGAGCCCGATGTCAGGCAGTCCCAGGTCCGCCGAGAACACCGCGCCGGACAGGTACGCGGCCTCGAACCCGGTCTCCTGGATCAGCCGCGCCGACAGCGGGTTGACCGCCCCGGGCATCCGGATCAGCCGTCCGGAGGCGAGCTGGGCGCGGAAGGCGCGGCGGCGTTCGGCCGGGGTGGTGCGGGTGTGCAGCATCAGAACAGTCCTTCCGGAAGGGCCGTGTCCACGGCCGCCAGCGCGTACCCGTGGCCGATCACAGGTTCCTCCTCGATGCGGTGGTTCGCCATCGATCTTGTGGCCCGCCGCGATCGGCGGCAACCCGATCGGGCCGGCTGACCCGCGGCTACCGGCAACTAAGATGACCTGGAGGGCCCCGAACCTGGAAAGAGGCGGAACCGGTGACCACCACACTGCACCTCGAACGCGCGATGCCAGGGGCGACGATCGCCGTCCAGGACCGGCACGCCAGCTGGTCGGTCCTGCTCGACGGGCAGGAGGTGGGGCGGATCGCGTCGGACGAGACCTTCCAGACCCAGGTGCCGCCCGGAACGCACACCCTGCAGCTGACCTCGAACGGCAGCCACCGCAGTCCCGTGCGGACGTTCGCGGCGACGGACGGGTCCGTGGTCCGGTTCCGTTGCCACTCCCAGCCGGTCTGGCCACTGATGGTGATGGCCGCGGTGCTGCCGGGGCGGTGGATCGTCCTGAAGCAGCGCTGACGCGCCGAGCCGCAGCGCCCGTCTCAGCCCGCGATATCGTGGCCGGATGACGGGATCGATAATCATCATCGATCTGCCGGGCCCGGTGGCCGCAGCGCAGACGGCAGAGCTCGGCGGGATACTCAGGGGGCTGGCCCGGCGCTTCGAGGAGCCGCGGGCCGGCTCGTATGACGTGGAGATCGGGCCGGGGCGGCTCAACGCCGCGACCCCGGAGCCGGCGGACGGCGAGCCGCGCCTGTTCACCGTCAGCATCACCGGGCCCGGGTTCGGCGACGAGGGCGTCTTCCGGGCCGAGCATGCCGATGACCCCGAACTCGAACCGTTGATCGGGTACTCCCCGACCCACGACGTCGCGCTGGTCACGCCGTACACCGGCCTGGTCGACCGGCTGATGCTCGCCGAACTCTGCGCGATCGTGCAGGAGGTGGTCGGCGGACTGGTCGAGCTCCGGGTGTCGTCGCGGATCGTGGATGAGGTACGGAAGCTGCCCGGGGTGGTCGCCATCTCCGAGGAAGCACCGCCCCGGGTATTCGGGAGTGCGGAGTTCATCCGGGGCTGGGCGGCACATCCCGAATTCACGAACTACAGCATGCCGTTCCGGTATCGCCCCGGCCATTTCTGAGAAACCGTACGTCGGCGTTCCCGACTCGGACCCGGCGCCCGCCGCCCGCCGCCCCACGCCCAGCGCCCGGCCCGCGGCCCGCAGCCTTCGGAAACACGCCGGACACGAGGATCGCGCGCACGCTACACCGAACACGGATCGCCCCGACCCTTATCTCAGCACCCTTTGATAAAGCGGTCCGAGCAGCCCGCACCCCGCCCGAGAGGATCATGACAAACCCCTGATGGGAAGCCCGACCCGGCCCGACGACGGCGCAGCACCCGCGATCCGGGCGGCGGCCGGGGAAAGCAGGTCAGAACCTTAACCAGACCGGGCCCATCGCAGCGCTGGAACACCCCGTCGGTGTCTCACGTGGTATAGACCCACTACCATTGGTGACGCGCTCGTTACACAAACGACAGCATCCTCCCCCATCATGGACACCATGGTTGATGTCCTGTCGCATCGGCTGGTTCCGGATCGACTATGGCAGCAAGTCGGACCCTTACTCCCCGCGTTCTCGGCCCGGCCGCAAGGAGGTGGCAGCGCGCCGCTTGACGACCGCGCGGTCTTCACCGCCGTGGTCTACGTGCTCACCAGTGGCTGCGCTTGGCGGAACGTGCCACCGGAGTTCGGCGTGTCGCCGGCCACCGCGCACCGCCGGTTCGTGACGTGGAGCCGGACCGGATTGTGGCGGCGGCTCTACCAGACCGCCGCCGACCAGCCCGAGGAGCACGCATGGCTGGCGACGATCGCCGGCTCGGCGCTGGAGCGGTACAGCCCCTGACCGGCCCGGCGTCCGGCGTGCGCCATGCCTCGCGCCATACCCCGTGTCGTGCCCGCGTCCTCATCCGCACGCGACTCCCACTCAGGCCGCCCACGGCGCGCCCACCCGCGCGACCCTTCAGCAACCCTCGCTGAGGGCCGACGACCCTTACCGGCCCCTGCCCCGCCGGTGCGCCCGGCCGGTCGGCGGCCCTGAGCTGCGGAAAAAACAGAGATTCCCACTTGCCTTTCCCTTGCGGTCCCCGTGAATTCACGCGGACTCGATCTCCGGCACGCCTTCAGAACCCTTTCGAGGGAGCATGGAAACCGCCTTGACGAGCAGCCACATGAGATATGAAAGCAAGCTGAGAAAAGCATTAAGAACCTTGCAGGGCTTGCTCGGCCCGGCCTACTGTCCGATGTAGTAGAACGGTCCGGATATGAACCAGGAGCCCTGTCGCATGTACCCGTTGTTAGCCCCGCGGCGGTAGTCAACGCCGCAGCTCACAGCCTCGTCAGGAGCGTCGTCGCAGGTCGGCCGGCGACGACGCGGCTCCGCACGTCTGCTCCGCCCGGCGCCGGAGATCCGCCCCCGCGCCGGAAAGGATCGAGACACCGAAGTAATCGAAGGACCGAAGTATCGGACCACCGCGCCGTACCGAAAGTGCTTTCCGCTTTCGGCGCGGCCGTACGGCGCGCCTTTACAGCAGCCCTACATTCCAGCCTTATAACATGGGCCCGGTCGTAAATTCGCCGACCGCCGCGGCCGTCACCATCCGTTCTGAGCGAACAGAAGGAATCATGCCGAGCGTCGAATCGCCTTCCCATTCCGGCGTGCCGAAAAGCAATCCCGACTCCTTGGACCCCGACGGCCACTGGAACCTGCCGATAGTACGGTGGCTCTCGCAGTACTTCGAGCGGACCTGTGACCGGGTACCGGACAACGCCGCCGTCCTGTGCGGCACCGCCGCGCTGAGCTACGCCGAACTCGACCGCCGGGCCAACCGGCTGGCCGCCCTGTTGCGCGAACGCGGCGCCGGTCCCGGCCGGCACGTCGGGATCCTGCTGGAGCGGTCGCTGGACAGCTACGTCGCCCTGCTCGCGGTGATGAAGTCAGGGGCCGCGTACGTACCGCTGGACTCCTCGTTCCCCGCCGACCGGGTCGCCTTCATCGCCGAGGACGCAGAGCTCTGCGACCTGGTGACCACCTCGGCCCTGCGACACCGGACCCACGGCCTGCCCTGCCAGGTCCTCGAACTCGACGAGCAGGCCGCGCAAGTGGCGGCCCAGTCACCGGACCGGCTGGCGATCGAAGCCGATCCGGCCCAGGCCTGCTACATCATCTACACCTCGGGCACCACCGGACGGCCCAAGGGCGTGGCGGTCTCGCACGCCAGCCTGGTCAACTTCCTGCAAGCGGTCGCCCCGATCTACCAGGTCTGCGAACAAGACCGGGTGTATCAGGGCCTTTCCCTGGCCTTCGACTTCTCGGTCGAGGAGGTCTGGCCGGCCTGGGTGGTCGGCGCCACGCTGGTGGCCGGGCCGACCGACGACCGGCGGGTCGGCGAGGGGCTGGCCGCCTTCCTGGTGGAGCAGGCGATCACGGTCCTGTGCTGTGTGCCGACGCTGCTCACCGCCGTCGAGGCCGAGATCTCCTCGCTGCGCAGCCTGCTGGTCAGCGGCGAGGCGTGCCCGCCGGACCTGGTCAAGCGCTGGTCCCGCCCGGGCCGGCGGCTGCTGAACGTCTACGGGCCCACCGAGGGGACGGTCAGCGCGACCTGGACCGAGCTGTCCGCGCGCCGTCCGGTCACCATCGGCAAACCGCTGCCCAGCTACCGGGTCTACCTGCTGGACGAGAACCTGGTCCCGGTGCCCGCCGGGGACAGCGGGGAGATCTGCATCGGCGGCCCCGGGGTCGCCATCGGCTACCTCAACCGGCCCGAGCTGACCGCGCAGAAGTTCATCGCCAACCCGGTGCTCGCCGACCGCGAATACAGCCCGCGGGTCTACCGGACCGGCGACCTGGGCCGGTTCACGCCGGCCGGCGAGATCGAGTTCCTCGGCCGGATAGACACCCAGGTCAAGATCCGCGGGTACCGGATCGAGCTGGCCGAGATCGAGCAGGTGCTGCGTGAGGACCCGGCGGTCGAGAACGCGGTGGTGGTGCCGCGCGAGAACGACGGTGTGGTGCAGGACTTGGTCGGCTACCTCACGCTGGCCAACCGGTCGGCGCTGGAAGGCGAGCGCGCCGCCGGCGACAACGGCGCGCGCCACATCACCCGCGACACCCGCGAAGCCCGCGACACCCGCAACGACTCCGACCACAACCACAACCACGACAGCGGCCCCGCCGACCACGACGACGCGCGCCACATCACCCGCGACACCAACGCCGACGCCGACTCCGGCCGCGACGCCGCCGACCGCGACGCCGCCAAGGCCGACACCGGCCCCGCGAGCCACGCCGACCACGACGACCTCCGCGAGCGCCTGCACACCAAGCTCCGCAGCCGCCTCCCCGACTACATGATCCCCTCCTTCGTCGAGGTTCTGTCCGCCCTGCCGATGCTGGCGGCGGACAAGGTCGACCGCGCCGCGCTCCCGGCCCCGACCTCGCCGCCGCTCGCCAAGCGTTCCCGGCCGCACGTCGCCGCGAGCACGCCGACCGAGCAGGTCCTCGTCGCGGCCTGGCGAGACATCCTCGGCGTCCAGGAGCTGTCCGTCGAGGACGACTTCTTCCTCGACCTCGGCGGCCATTCGATGGCCGCGGCCCGGCTGATGTCCAGGCTGCGCAAGCAGCCCGAGACGGCGGGGCTGGCTATGGCAGACCTCTACAGCCACCCCACGGTCAGCGCTCTGGCCGCGTTGGTCGACGATGCGAGCGCCACCGCCGGCGCACCGTCGGATCCGCAGCAGCGGCAAGGTCCGCAGCCTCGCCGGCACTCCTCGCTGCGGGTCGCGGTATGCGGATTCGCTCAGGTCGCCGCGCTGTACGCGTGGCTCATGGTGTTCGGGCTGCCGGCCCTGGTCCTGCTCTACCGGCTGTTGGCGTCCTGGCACCAGCCGATGCCGGGGCTCGGGACCTCGGGCGATCCGCTGGACTACCTGGCCCGCATGAGCTACGCCGAGTTCGTCCCGCTGGAGATCGCCTGGACGCTGCTGGACGTGCTGCTCATCCCGGCGGTCGGCTGCCGGCTGCTGTTGGCCGGGGTGAAACCGGGCTGGTATCCGTTGTGGGGCCCGACCTACTTCCGGTTCTGGTTCGCCACCAAGGTCATGACCGGTTCGGCGGCCGCGCTGCTGGCGGGCTCCCCGCTGCTGCCGCCGCTGCTGCGGGCGATGGGCGCCAAGATCGGGCGCGGGTGCCACATCGCGGGGCCCTTCGGTCTGCCGAAGTTCGTCGAGCTCGGCGACAACGTGAGCGTGGGCTACGGCGCGCGCGTGCAGTCCTACGCCATCGAGGGCGGCTGGCTGCGGCTGGCGCCGGTCCGGCTGGACGAGGGCAGCAACCTGGGGACCAACAGTGTTCTGCTTCCCGGCTCGACGCTCGGCGCGCACGCCACGCTCGGCGAGCAGTCGCTGCTCCCGGCCGACCACACGGTCCCGGCCGGCGAGCACTGGGCCGGGTCCCCGGCCTCGGCGCAGGAATCGGCCCCGGCCATCCTGCAGGTCCTGGCCGAGCGGCCCGACGAGCGCCGCTGGCCGGTGCGCCTGCTGGCCGGCTACGCCCTGGGCGCGTTGGTGCTCATCCTGGTGCCGCTGGTGATCGCCGCCGCCGGCGGGACCATGATCGGCCTGGTGGCCTGGCAGGACGGCTTCGACTGGTCGCTGCCGGCCACCCTGGTGGCCGGGCCGGTGTTCGTGCTGGCGACCTGCCTGCTGATCATCGCGGTCAAGCGCGCGGTGCTGCCGCGGGTCCGGCCCGGCATCTACGCCGAGCGCAGCGGGTTCGGGGTGCGCAAGTGGATCGGCGACGGCCTGATGACCACCAGCCTGACCCTGACCCACTCGCTGTACTCCACGCTCTACCTGGTGCCGTTCCTGCGCCGGCTCGGGGCCCGCACCGGGCGCTGGTCGGAGGTGGCGACGGTGAGCTTCGTCGACCCGGACATGCTGGTCATCGGCGAGCGCAGCTTCGTGGCCGACGTCGCGGTGGTCGCGCCCGCGGTCTTCCACCGCGGCCGGATCGCGATCGCGCAGGCCGAGGTCGGCGAGCGCAGTTTCGTCGGCAACGGCGCGCTGTTGCCGGGCTCGGGCCGGATGGGTGACAACAGCCTGCTCGGCGTGCACTCGGTGGCGCCGACCCGGCCGATCGACCCGGAGACGACCTGGCTCGGCTCGCCGGCGATCTTCCTGCCCCGGCGCGAGGAGAGCCAGCAGTTCCCGGCGAAGTACACCTACGATCCCAGCCCCGGGCTGATCGCCGCCCGCCTGGCCATCGAGTACGCGCGGGTCACCCTGCCGTCCACGATCGGTGCGCTCAGCGCGCTCGGTGCCCTGTACACCAGCATCAAGATCGCCCAGAGCAGTTCGCCGCTGACGGTCTTCCTGCTGGCACCGGCCCTGGTGCTCGGCGCCGGGTTCTTCGCCACGCTGCTGGTCGTGCTGATCAAGTGGCTGGTCATCGGCCGCTACCGGCAGCGGGTGGAACCGCTGTGGGGCGTCTGGGTGCGGCGTACCGAGCTGGTCACCGGGCTGTTCGAGAACCTGGTGGTGCCCGGTCTGCTGAACTTCCTCACCGGCACTCCGCTGGCGCCCTGGGTGATGCGGCTGTTCGGCGCCCGGTTCGGGCGGCGGGTCTGGCTCAACACGACCTACATGACCGAGTTCGATCTGGTGGCCGTCGGCGACGACGCGGCGGTCGGGGAGCTCACCTCGCTGCAGACCCACCTGTTCGAGGACCGGGTCATGAAGATGTCGACGGTCGTCGTCGGCCGCGGCGGTTCGGTGGGGGCGCGCAGTGTCGTGCTCTACGACGCCGAGGTCGGCGAGGACACCACGCTGGACGCCCTGTCGCTGGTGATGAAGGGCGAGCACCTGCCGGGACAGAGCCGGTGGCGCGGCATCCCGGCGCGCCGTTTTTGACAGTCCCCTGACTTGATCTGACTCCCGCTCCGACTTCTCCCCCGCTTCTCGACCACTTCTCAGCCCCCCTCGATCCACTCCGCTCAGCCCCCTCGATCCACTCCGCTCACCCCCCTCGATCCACTCCGCTCCGCCCCGCTTCACCCGGCACCACCCCGCTTCACCC
>NZ_JAAFYZ010000326.1 GCF_018274385.1 Catenulispora pinistramenti
GCCCCGGACAGCCCGCGGCTGGAGGTCGCCGACCTGGACCTGGACCTGTGGCTGTCCGCCGACCACACCCGGATCCTCCGGCTGGACGAGGACGAGTTCGAGGCCAGCGGCCTGCGGGAGCGTGAGCCGGAGACCGCCGCGCGGGCCGAGGCGGCGTTGGAGGAGCTGGCGGCTATGGCTCATCGCGGGGGCTTTGCGGAGTTGTTGGCTTGATGGTCACCGTACCGCTGTCCAGATCGATCGGACCGCGGTGCGGTTCGCCCTCGCCCTCCTCCTCACGGGTCCATTCGAGCCGGTTCCGCTCGTCCTCGAGGTAGCGCTGGCTCGGGAGGAACATGTCGACGAGGATGCTCATGATGGGGTAACGATCAGAACACCCCGGGCGTTCCATGCCCCGACACGCCGTGTTCCGCGGCCGACTGGGTGAATTATCCGTTCTCTGACTTGATCAGTCGATCGCCCCGAATCATCCTGGTGTCTTCGCATTCCTGAGGGGACAGGAGAAAGGGGGCGCCACTATGGCACCACGCACCACCACCAGCTACTTGAACGCCACCCAGCTCGCCGCCCGCGGCTGGACCCCGGCGATGATCCGCGACTTCCTGGGCCGACCCGACCGCACCGAGTTCGTCGCACGCTTCCGGCATTCGGCCCCGACCCTGCTGTTCGCCCTCTCCCGGGTCCAGGCAGCCGAGCGCACCACGAAATTCACCCAACGCCGCGACCTGGCCCGGCGAAGATCGGCGGTGGCCAAAGCCGCGGCCGACCGCCGCCGCCGGGAAATGCTCCGGCTGATGGCCGCCGACGAGGTGACGATCCCCAAGCTGGCCCCCGACGTGCTGGCCGAGCGCGCGGTCCGGCACCGCGAACCCCGGAACTCGATCGACGCCGGCCGTCCCGACAGCAATACCCTGAACCGCTGGAAGGTCAACTACCTGCGCTACCAGCTCACCCGCTTCGACGCGATGATCGAGGGCATGTTCGGCCGGGTCGGCCGGGCCGCCGCCGAGAAGTGGCTGCGCCGGCGCGCGCTGGAGGCGATCGGGAAGACGTACCCTGACCTGCTCGACGAGTGCCAGCGGCAGCTGCGGGTCAGTGAGCGGGGATGCTGACCGGCATGGGGGATCACACGATGGGGGATTATCAGTGGTGCGCTACACCGTCCGCGAATACGAGCCCGCCGACGAGAAATCCTGGCTCCGCTGCCGGGTCCTGGGGTTCCTGGACACCGCCTACTTCGACGACGTGTGGCGGGCCAGACCGCGGATCCCCGCCCCGGGCTTCGAGCTGGTCGCCGCCGACGAGAACGGCGACATAGCCGGGATCATGGACGTCGAGATCGACGGCGGGCTGGCGACCATCGAGACCGTCGCGGTGCATCCCGACCACCGGCGGCGCGGGCTGGGCCGGGTCCTGCTGGCCCAGGCGAATGCCCTGCTCGTCGGCTCGTCGGCGACCACGCTGGACGCCTGGACCCGCGACGACCCGGACACCTTGGCCTGGTACCGCGCCATGGGCTTCGCCGAGAGCGACCACTACCTGCACGTCTACGCCAACCACTACACCGATTCCGGCGAGCCGGAGCGCGCCGTCCTCACGCCCCGGCCCGGACTGAAGCCGATGATGCTGTTCCTGCACGCGAAGCTCGCTGAGGAGCAGCGCATGCGGGAGGAGTTCGCGCGGGTCCATGTCTGCCGACGCTTCGCCAAAGAACTGTGACGACGCTTCGGCAAGCAGCTGTAGCGACGCTCCGCCAAAGAACTGTGACGAGCCCGCGCCCTACCCCCGATACAACTCCCGTCCGATGATCGTCCGCTGCACCTCGGAAGCCCCCTCGTAGATCCGCGGCGCGCGCACCTCGCGGTAGAGGTGCTCCAGCAGGTGCCCGTGCTGGAGCGCGACGGCGCCGTGGATCTGCACCGCCGCGTCGACGACGAACTGCGCGGTCTCCGTCGCGAACAGCTTCGCCATCGCTGAGCGGCCCGCGATGCGCTTCTCGCCGCTGTCGTAGGCCTCGGCGGCGCTGTAGACGAGCAGGCGGGCCGCCTCGATGCGGGTCGCCATCTCGGCGAGGGAGTGGGAGACGGCCTGGAGATCCTTCAGGACGCCGCCGAACGCCTCGCGCTGGCCGGCGTGGACGATCGAGGCGTCGAGGGCGGCCTGCGCCATGCCCACAGCGAAGGCGCCGACGCTGGGGCGGAACAGGTCCAGCGTGCGCATGGCGACGCGGAAGCCCTGGTCGACCTCGCCGAGCAGGTCCGCGCGGGTGACCGGGACGTTGTCGAAGGTGACACGGCCGATCGGGTGCGGGGAGATCATGTCCAGGTGTTCGCCGCCCAGGCCGGGGCGGTCGGCGGGGACCAGGAACGCCGTGACGCCGCGCGCGCCCGCGTCCGGGGTGGTGCGGGCGAAGACGGTGTAGAAGTCGGCTTCGGGGGCGTTGGAGATCCAGATCTTCTCGCCGCTCAGCGTCCAGCCTTCGCCGGAGCCGTCAGCGGTCGGGCTCGTGGTCAGGCTCGTGGTCAGGCTCGTGGTCAGGCTCGTGGTCGGGGTCGCGGTCAGGGACAGCGAGGCCGCGTCCGAGCCGCTGCCCGGTTCGGACAGCGCGAACGCCGCGACCGCTTCCCCGGCCACCACCTTCGGCAGCCAGTGCGCGATCTGTTCCTCGGTGCCGTTCTGCACGACGGGATACGTGCCGAGGCCCTGCAGCGCCAGGGCGGTCTCGGCCTCGGTCGAGACCTGCGCCAGCGATTCCCGCAGCAGGCACAGGTCCAGCGCCGCGGCCTCGGCGCGGCCGTCCGGGCCGCCGGGGAAGAGCCGGGCCAGCAGGCCGTGCCGGCCCATGGCGGCGAGCAGGGGGCGGTTGACGTGCCCGGGGGCGCCGGCGGCGGCCAGCGGGGCCAGGTCGGTCTCGGCGAGGGTGCGGACCTCGGCGCAGAAAGCTGACTGGGCCGGGGTCAGGCGGAACTGGGTGCCGGATTCCATACGTGTCAATGTAACAAAATCTTGACTGCCGTCACAGAAGTCGTACGCTTGCCAGCACAAGCCAGCACCACGGAGTCACGGAGTCCCGGAGGACCCGATGGACCTGCTCCCGTCAGCGCACGTCGACAGCTTCGCCCGCGACCGCCTGCCCGCCGCGGACCGGTGGCCCGAGCTGCGCTTCGACCTGGGCGACCTGGGTGAACTGCGCTACCCCGAGCGGCTGAACTGCGCCGCGCACCTGCTCGACACCGCGATCGCCGAGTTCGGGCCGGAGCGCGGATGCCTGATCGGCGAGAGCGGGAAACCGGCCGGGGCCGACGCCGGAGCCGAGACCTGGACATATGGCGACCTGGACCGGCGCAGCGACCAGATCGCGAGGGTTCTGACTTCCGAACTCGGGGTGGTGCCGGGCAATCGGGTGCTGCTGTGCGGGCCGAACAGCCCGTGGACGGTGGCGTGCTGGTTCGGGGTGCTCAAGGCCGGCGCGGTGGTGGTGACGGTCGTGCCGCTGCTGCGCAGCGAGGAGATCGCGACCGTCGCCGGGATCGCGCAGGCGAGTGTGGCGCTGTGTGCACCGGGCTGCGACCAGGAGGCTGACAAAGCCGGCGTCCCGGGAATGCGCGTCGTCACCTTCGGCGGGAGCGGACCCGACGATCTGGTCGCGCGCTGCGACCTCGTCGGGGACCGGAAGTTCGAGGCGGTGCAGACCTCGCAGGACGACGTCGCGATGATCGCCTTCACCTCCGGCACCACCGGCCGCCCCAAGGGCTGCCTGCACTTCCACCGCGATGTGCTGGCGATCGCCGACACCTTCGCCAAGCACGTCCTCAAAGCCGGGCCTGACGACGTCTTCGCCGGCAGCCCGCCCCTGGGCTTCACCTTCGGCCTCGGCGGCCTGGTCATCTTCCCGCTGCGGGTCGGGGCC
This sequence comes from Catenulispora pinistramenti, assembly GCF_018274385.1. Classification (GTDB taxonomy): domain Bacteria; phylum Actinomycetota; class Actinomycetes; order Streptomycetales; family Catenulisporaceae; genus Catenulispora; species Catenulispora pinistramenti. The sequence goes on from NZ_JAAFYZ010000326.1 coordinate 3,911, forward strand.
GCGACGGTGCTGCTGGAGCGTGGCAGCCCCGAAGCGCTGCTCGGCGCGGTCGAGAAGCACGGTGTCAGCGTGCTGTTCACGGCGCCGACCGCCTACCGGGCCATGCTCACGATGCTGAAGCCGGACGCCGACGGCGGCGATGCCCGCCCGGACCCCCGCCTGCGCACGCTGCGCCGCTGCGTGTCGGCGGGCGAGGCGATGCCGGCCGAGACCTGGCGGGCCTGGCACGCCGCCACCGGCATCAAGATCATCGACGGCATCGGCGCCACCGAACTGCTGCACATCTTCATCTCGGCCGCCGACGACGACATCCGCCCCGGCTCCACCGGACGCCCGGTCCCCGGCTGGGAGGCCGCGATCCTGGACGCCGACGGCCACCCGGTCCCGGATGGCGAACCCGGCCTGCTGGCCGTCCGCGGCCCGGTCGGCTGCCGCTACCTGGCCGACGAGCGGCAGAGCACGTATGTGCGCGGCGGCTGGAACTACACCGGCGACACCTACATCCGCGACCAGGACGGCTACTTCTGGTACCAGGCGCGCTCGGACGACATGATCATCTCCTCCGGCTACAACATCGCCGGCCCGGAGGTGGAGAACGCGCTGTTGCGGCACCCCTCGGTCCTCGAGGCCGGCGTCATCGGCACGCCGGATCCAGACCGCGGGCAGCTGGTGACGGCGTTCGTGGTGCTGCGGCCGGAGGCACCGGCCGGCCAGGCCGCCGTCAAGGACCTGCAGGAGTTCGTCAAAGCGCGGATCGCGCCTTACAAGTACCCGCGCTCCGTGCACATCGTGGACGCGCTGCCCCGGACCAACACCGGCAAGCTCCAGCGGTTCAAGCTCCGAGACCTGCTCTGAACCACGCCGGGCAGCACGGTATCTTGCCGAGGTGAGCGCCATGTCGAAGACCGAAGGGCCCGCGGCCGACTCCGGCGCCATGAAGGCGCCGACGCCGCGTTCACTGATCGTGTCCTTCTTCGGCGCCTACGGCCGCGAACTCGGCGGCTGGATCGCGGTCGCGGACCTGGTGACGCTCCTGGGCCGACTCGGCGTGGACGCCCCGGCCGTGCGCTCCGCGGTGTCGCGCCAGAAGCAGCGCGGCTTCCTCCAGGCACGACAGGCCGACGGCGTCGCCGGCTACTCGCTGTCGCCGGAGGCCGAGGAGATCCTGGCGGACGGCGACCGGCGCATCTACCTGCGACAGGACGTACAGCTGTCCGACGGCTGGGTCCTGGCGGTCTTCTCGGTGCCGGAGACCGAACGCCACCGGCGCCACCTCCTACGCTCCCGCCTCTCCCGGCTCGGCTTCGGCACCACGGCACCCGGCGTCTGGATCGCCCCGTCGCACCTCGCCGAGGAGGCACGCCACACGCTGGAGCGCCTGGAGCTCGCGGAGTATGTCGACCTCTTCCACGCCGACTACCTCGCCTACGCCGACCTGCGGGACTCGGCGGCGCGCTGGTGGGACCTCGGCGCGGTGCAGGCCGGCTATGCGGAGTTCTCGGCGCAGTTCCTGAAGACGGAAGCCGATGCGGCAGACGACGCCGACGCGTTCGCGACGTACTTGCTCGCGCTGGACGCCTGGCGCCGGATGCCCTACCGCGATCCCGGACTGCCGCCGGAGCTGCTGCCGGACGACTGGCGGGGGACGCAGGCTGCTGACATCTTCTTCGGGCTGCACGATCGGTTGCGGGGACGCGGGTTGCGCTACGTGAAGAGCGTGGTTTCGAGGTAGTACCGCAGGATCGCCAGGGCGTCCTCGCCGCTTCGCTGACCGCCCAGCACACTGGAACCGAGACCGTTGACCATGGCGAGCAGCCCGGCGGCGGTCAGCTCCGGGTCCTTGTCCGCGGCGACATCCCCGGCTTGCTGCCCCGCCCGGATCTGCTTGGCGAGGAAGCCTTCGAGGATGGCGGGCTGGGCCGCGCCGTGCTTCTCCAGGACGTCCGGATCGCTCAGGACGAGCGTGTAGTAGCCGTTGTAGGTTCTGGCGATCCGGCTGCTCTCGGCGTCGGTGGGGACGATGCAGGACAGGATCGCGGTGACCACTGAGCGCGGCGTGGGCGGGGTGCCGGCGGCCCCGATCCAGGTGTTCATGCGCGCCTGAAGCTGGCTTTGGAGCCGCGCCAGGGCATCCAGCAGCAGGGCTTCCTTGGTCGTGAAGTAGTACTGCACCAGGCGCAGGGACACGCCGGCCTCGGCCGCGACCGCGCGCATGCTCGCCGATTGCAGGCCCTGCGTGTCCGCGATCCGGAGCAGCGCCTCGGCGATCTGCGTTCTGCGTTCCTCGTGGTCGACCCGCGTGGCCATGGTGTGACGCCCCTCTCGTGGTACACCCGTATCATGTCGTGATACACATGTATCATGACAGTCAGCGAGTTCAAGAGCGCCGAGGCCGCCGACCGCTTCCACGGTGTGTATGAGGAGCTTCTTGCCAAGTTGTGGCCGGGCTCTCGGACGATGCTCGATGTGCCGACTCGGTTCGGCACTACCCGCGTTGTGCGCACCGGCCCTGGCGCTGGCCCCGGCACCGACCCTGGCCCCAGTCGCGGTACCAGAGCCCGCGACCCGATCGTGCTGCTGCCGGCCTCCGGCGGGAACGCTTTGATGTGGCACCGGTATGTCGAAGCACTGAGCCGCGAGCACGCCGTCTACGCGGTCGACACGGTCGGCGAGCCCGGCGGCAGCGTGCAGACCACGCCGATCGCGGACGGCCGGGACGCGGCGGCATGGCTGGAGGAGCTGCTGGTCGGGCTCGGCGCGACGAACGCACACATCGTCGGCTGCTCCTACGGCGGCTGGATCGCCCTGAAGCACCAGATCCACCACCCGGGGCGCGCCGCAGCCCTCACGCTGGTGGACCCAGCGGGCTTCGCCGAGGTCGGCTGGCGGTTCTACCGGTGGGTGATCGTCGGCGGACTGGCAGGGCTGGCGCCGCGGCCACTACGGCCCCGACTGGCGCGCGCCGTCCACAACAGCGCGATCCTGGACAGCGACCTCATGACCCTGATGCGCGCCTCAATGGGCTTCCGGCGCAGGCTTCCCAAGACCGATGTCCTCACCGACGAGGACCTGCAAGCGCTTCAGGTGCCGGCACAGTTCCTACTCGGCGCACGCAGCGCGATCCACCACTCGGACCAGGTGGCCGAACGGCTCGGCGAGACGCTTCCCACGGCGCGCGTCGAGGTCATCCCCGGAACCGGCCACGCGCTGTCCACCGACGAGCCGGAGTTGGTCACCGACCGGATCCTCAAATGGTCACCACCCCAGAACCGCACAGAGCCAAGCCACCACAAGGACGACAGTCAAGGCGCCGATGACCCACCACTCGCCGCCCTCGGTTAGCCCGCGTCTCCGACCCGACGACACAGCCAACTCGCCGAACTCCTCCCACAGAACCCGCGCCCGGAGCAACTCGCCGCATTCCGGACGGCCCCCGAGCCGACAGATCAGGACACTCACTGTGTTCGGGGTTCGGATCTTTTGGAGGGGGCTGGGGTTTGCGGGCCGGGTTGCGGTTGGGTTGTGGTTGTAAAGCTTTTTACGGCCTTCGGTCATAGTTGAACCGGTTCGGGGTTCGGGACGGCAAGTACGTATATCGGCTGCCGGTTCGCGCGTTCACAACCCCGCCGCAACTCAGGCCTCTTCAACTCCAGCAAGTCAGAGCAAGGACACAGGCCAGATCAACAGCACAGGCAAGATCAAGGGCTGAAGATCAAGATCAAGACCATGGTGAAGGGCCGGGCCTCCGGCGGGCCTCGGCAACCTCAGGGAAACTAGCGCGGTTCCCTAGGGTGGCTGGGTCGGTCTCAGCGGCGGCGGCCTGTGAGGTGGTGCGGTCCGTTCCCCACGGCCGCGTCGTCAGCCCGGGGGGTACAGCACCGGTGTCCGGGGGTAAAGTCCGCGCACGGCGGACATGCAGGTAGGCGGCGGTTTCGTATAGCGCGAACTTGACCCCCGGCCACCGGCACTGTAGGCGAAGCCCTGCCGACGCGACCGAGGGGAACGAACCGAAAACCGACCGGAGAAATGGCAAAGCCCGGTGGTTCGGTACCGGCGGCTCGGCGGATTCGGCCGCCGGTCGGGGCGCTGGCATCGCGACAGTCGCAGGGTGCTCATTCTGTGCTGGCGGGTGCGGTCGCAGGTATGGGCGCGGGCTCATCTGGCTGCCAAGATCGCTGCCGCCGGATCACAGACAGACCCGACCACCAAGATGGCTGCCGCCGGATGACAGATTGTCTAGCCGCCAAGGCATGCCACCTACCGCACCCGGGCATGTTCTCGACCAACTGACCACCGGCCCGCCGCCACACCCTCACCGGCAGCCGCATCACCGACCCGCGTTGTCGGTCCCTTCGATTGCCATTCTTCCGGTCGGTTTTCGGTTCGTTCCCCTCGGTCGCGTCGGCAGGGCTTCGCCTACAGTGCCGGTGGCCGGGGGTCAAGTTCGCGCTGTGCGAAACCGCAGGTCAAATGCTCGACCGTAGCGCGCGGACTTTACCCCCGGACACCGGTGCTGTACCCATCGGGCTGACGACGCGACCGTGGGGAACGGACCGCACCACCTCAGGGACCGCCGCCGCTGAGACTGACCCAGGCACCCTAGGGAACCGCGCTAGTTTCCCTGAGGTTGCCGAGGCCCGCCGGAGGCCCGGCCCTTCACCATCGCCTTTGACTTTGATCTTGCTCTGGCCCTTTGCCCTTGCTCCGACTTGCTGGAGTTGAAGAGGC
>NZ_JAAFYZ010000327.1 GCF_018274385.1 Catenulispora pinistramenti
GGCGGGTCGGGGGCGGACAGAGGGTCGGAGCTGGTGGGTGACGAGGCATATTTCGCAACAGACCTCTACCAGGGGACTGCTGACTACTACGACCGCTACCGTCTGGGGTATCCGGCGCCCCTGCTCGATCATCTGATCGCGGCCACCGGCCCGTCCGGTCGCGGGAGCCTGCTGGACCTGGCCTGCGGGACCGGTCAACTGGCGTTCCCGCTCGGCCGGCACTTCGCGCAGACCTGGGCTGTCGATCAGGAACCGGACATGATCGACACGGTTCGCGCCAAAGCGGCCGCCGCGGGACTGGCGAACGTTCGGCCCGTCGTCTCCAGTGTCGAGACCCTCGATGCACAGCCAGGCAGCTTCGAACTCGCTGTCGTCGGCAACGCCTTCCACCGGTTCCAGCGCGACCTGGCCGCCCGGCGGATCCGTCAGTGGCTGATCCCAGGCGGGCACCTCGCGTTGTGCTGGTCGTATTCGCCCTGGGCGGGAGCGGAAGACTGGCAGCGGACCCTGGCCGCCATCCTGAACCGGTGGCAGCGGGAGCTCGGCGCCGAGGACCGGACGCCTGCCGACCCGGCTGAGGTCCGTCAGCGGCGGCCCGACGTCGAGGTGTTGTCCGCGGCCGGGTTCGAGATCGTCGGGCGCGGCTCGTTCGACGTCGAGCACCGCTGGAGTGTGGCGGACCTCGCCGGCCATGTCCGCTCGACCTCGTTCCTGTCGCCCGCGGTGCTCGGTGCGCGAGCTGCCGAGTTCGACGCCGATCTGGCGGCCGGCCTTCGGCCGCACGATGACGGCGGCGGGGTGTTCACCGAGACGGTGGGCTTCGCCTACGACCTTGCCCGCAAGCCCGCTTGAGGTCCTGGTACCGCAGGTACGGCAACGTTTGCCGAAGGCTGTGAGCCGGGCGATAGCCGTGTCATATCGACTCCCCGGGCGCGGCGTGCCACGCTGATCGTCCATGACCGCCGTGCACTGTGCCGCCGACCGTTCTGTGCCCGACCCGGAGGTGGGTCTCGATGCCGATCCGGCCGATGCCGGGCCGCTGGCCGGGCTCCTGGTCATCGATCTGACCCGGGTGCTGGCCGGACCGTTCGCCACCATGATCATGGCGGATCTGGGGGCTCGGGTGATCAAGGTGGAGAACCCGTCCGGCGGGGACGACTCGCGCCGGTACGGGCCGTTCGCCGCCGACGGGCGTTCGATGTACTTCGCGCGCGTCAACCGGGGCAAGCAGTCGCTGGCGGTGGACTTGAAGAAGGACGCCGAGCAGGTGGCGGCGCTGGCCGAGCGGGCCGATGTGCTGGTGGAGAACTTCCGGCCCGGGGTGATGGACCGGCTGGGGCTGGGGCCGGCGGCGTTGCGGGCGCGCAATCCGCGGCTGGTGTACGCGTCGGTGTCCGGGTACGGCGCCACCGGGCCGCGCTCCGGGGAGCCCGCGTACGACGCCGTCATCCAGGCCCGCAGCGGTCTGATGTCGGTGACGGGGGAGCCGGACGGGCCGCCGGTGAAGTCCGGCGCGTCGGTGTCGGACCTGTCGGCCGGCGTCTACACCTTCGGCGCGGTGATGGCGGCGCTGGTCGGGCGCGGTATCCACGGCCGCGGCACGCACATCGACATCGCCATGTTCGACGCGACCGTGTCGTTCCTGGAAGGCAACGCGCTGGCCTGGCTCGCCGACCGCACCGTGCCGCACCGCATCGGCCCGCACCACCCGAACATCGCCCCGTTCGGGGCGTTCGCCGCCGCCGACGGCCAGATCGTGGTGTGCGTCGGCAACGACGCACTGTTCGTCGCCTTCGCCGCCGCCCTCGGCGCGCCGCGGCTGGCCGAGGACCCGCTGTTCGCGCAGAACGCGGCCCGCTCGGCGAACCGCCTGGTGCTGACCGCCGTCATCGAGGAGTTGCTGGCCGCCGACACCTGCGTGAACTGGCTGGCCCGGCTGGAGGCGGCGAAGGTGCCGTGCGCGCCGGTGAACGACATCGGACAGGCGATGACGGACGAGCAGACCGAGGCCCGGCGCATGCGCATCACCGCCGGCGGGCTGGAGCTGCCCGGGCAGGTGGTGAAGATGGCCGGCTACCCGGACCCGGCGGTGCGGCCGGCGGCGCCGGGGCTGGACGAGCACGGCGACGCGATCCGCGCTGAGTTCGGGCTCTGAGGCGGGGCTGGCAGGCGGCACGGCAGTCAGCACCAGCAGTCGGCACGAAGCGGCTGATACAAGCGGTCGATACAAGCGGTCGATACAAAGCAGTCACTACCAGCTGTGTCGCGGTCGCGGTCGCCGACCGGGCCGAGCCTGCCCGATATCGTTCACCGGGTTCGACAGGCCCAGCAGCCTCCGGGATCACCGAAGCCCAGCGGCGCGCGCCGTCCCGTGGCGCGCATTCCGGTGGCCGAGGATCAGGCGACTGAGGCCCCGGCCCCGGCACACACCGCGTCCCAGGCGGGGTAGTCGCTGTAGCCCTCAGCGGTACGGCTGTACAGGACGTCTTCGCGGTACTCGGCCAGTGGCAGGTCATGGGTGATCCGGTGCACCAGGTCCGGGTTGGCGATGAATGAGCGCCCGAAGGAGACCAGGTCGGCGTGCCCGGCGCCCAGCGCCTGCTCGGCGGCGGCTGCGGCGGTCGCCGGCCGGTTCTCGCCGACGTTGGCGATCAGCGTGCCGCGCCACCGGGGGCGCAGATCGGCCAGCGCCGGGTAGTCGTCGTTGTCGGTGAGGTGCAGGTAGGCCAAGCCGCGACGGTCCAGCTCGGCGACCAGTGCCCGGTACAGCGGCGCCGGATCGGACTCGTGCATGCCGAACTGCGGGTTCGCCGGGGACAGTCGGATCCCGGTGCGCTCCGGGCCGGCCACGTCCGCGACGGCGTCGGTGACCTCGAGTGCGAAGCGCATGCGGTTGGTCAGGGAGCCGCCGTACTCGTCGGTGCGCAGGTTGGTGTTGTCGGCCAGGAACTGGTGCACCAGGTAGCTGTTGGCGCCGTGGATCTCGACGCCGTCGAAGCCGGCTTCCAGCGCGTTGTGCGCCGCCGCGGCGTAGTGCGCGACCGCCGCGTGGATCTCGGCGCGGCTCATCTCCCGCGGCGTCGGCGATTCCGCCTTGCCGCCGCCGATCAGGTGCAGCAGGTCCCGGTCGGACACCGGGGACGGCCCGGCCGGCAGGGTCCCGTCGATGCGGGCCAGCGGGTGGCCCTTGCGTCCGCCGTGCATGAGTTGTGCGAAGATCCGGCCGCCGGCCTCGTGCACGGCCGTGGTGACGCGCCGCCAGCCCGTCACGTGTGCCGAGTCCTGAAGACCCGGTACCCAGGCCTCGCTCTGGCCGCTGCTGTGCGGCCAGATGCCCTCGGTGACGATCAGAGCGGCCGTGGCGCGCTGCGCGTAGTAGTCCGCCACGTCCGCGGTGGGTGAGCCGTCCGGCAGGGAACGCAGACGGGTCATCGGCGCCATCACCACCCGGTTGGGCAGTGTCAGCTGCGGGCCTCGGTATTCGCTGGTGAGCATCATGGCCGGTACCGTAGAACCTGACATCAATGTCAGCTGCAAGGGTTCGCGGGGAGGCGGTCGGGATGCGCATCGGTGATCTGGCACAACGCACCGGGGTCAGCGTCCGGTCGCTGCGGTACTACGAGCAGCAGGGGCTGTTGGGCTCCACCCGCACCGCAGGCGGGCAGCGTGAATATCCGGAGGCCGCGGTGGACCGGGTGATCCGCATCCAGGAGATGTTCGCCGCCGGTGTGCCCAGCCGGGTGCTGGCCGAACTCCTGCCCTGCATCCACGACGCCGACGGCACCCCGAACGCCACCGCCACGCCGTGGCTCACCGAAACCCTCACCGCCGAGCGCGACCGCATCGATGCCGCGATCAAAGACCTCCGCCGGACCCGGGCTCTGCTGGACGAGGTCATCGGCACGGCGCAGGGCGCCCCGGCGGCTGAGGCACGCGGCGAGCGCCGGTAGCGCCACCGGTTGGGCCCTGCTCAGGCTGGCCCAGGTCGACTTAGACCTGCTCAGGCTGCCGGCTTGGGCAGGCCTGCTCAGGACGGTGGCGGGATCGTCGGCGTCGTCGGCGAGTCCAGCCAGGCGTTGATGTACGGCGTGAAATCCCGGCCGGTGTGCGCGTCGACGAACGCCTCGAACGTGTTCCGGTCCTGGTTGGTGCCCTGGTTCTGGTGCACCCAGTCGCTGAGCAGCCGGTAGAACGCCGCATCGCCGAGGGCGTGCCGCAGCCCGTTGAGCATCAGCGCCGGGCAGTCGTACACGTTCGACGACGCGAATGCCCCGGGTTTGTAGTGCCCTGGCGGGCCGTCCACGCTGCGTAGCTCCTGGTCCTGTGACACAGCCCGGTCCCGGAGTACCGCGTCGATCGTCGTCGGCGGGTTCCCACCGGCCGGGTACGCGGCCTGCCACAGGTACTGCGCGTACGCCGCGAAGCCCTCGTTCAGCCACAGCCCCGACCACGTCCTCGGCGTCACCGCGTCGCCGAACCACTGGTGCGCGAACTCGTGCAGCAGGTCCGCAGCCGGGGAATGCGCAGACAGGGTGATCATGGTCTGGGTCTCCATGCCGACCTGCTCGGGCCGGAACAGCACCCCGCCGGTCGGGAACGGGTACGGACCGAACCGCTGCTCCAGGAACGTGATCATGTCCGGTATCCGGGCGGTCAGCCGGTGGACCGCGTCGGCGTCGGCGGGCAGGTACCAGTACGTCAGGGGGATGCCGTGCGGGCCGGTCGCGGTGTCCTCGGCGAACCGGTCGACGGCGAAGGCCACCAGGTACGTGGCCACCGGGTTCGGCTGGTGCCAGCGGTAGACGCCGAAGCCGCCCGAGGCACCCGAACCGCCCGAGCCCGCGGACCCGCCGCTCTCAGTGCGGCCCACGAACGAGCCGCCGCTCACCCCGGCCCACCCGTCCGGCGCCGTGATCGACACGTCATACAGCGCCTTGTCCGAAGGCTGATCGTTGCACGGATACCAGGTGAACGCCCCATAAGGCTCCTGCTGAGCCCACACCCCGCCACCAGCGGTGACCTGCGCCCCCAGCCCGGCTATATCGGAGCGAGTCATCGGCGCGGGCACCAGATGCGGGACGCCGTGGTAGCCGATGACCACGGTGGCGGTCGCATCGGCGGGCAGCGGCTTCCCGACCGGGACGGTGAGGTGGTCGCCGTCGTGCACGTCCGCGACCGGTGCGCCGTTCACACTCACTGTGTCAGCGCTCATATCCGCAGCCAGGTCCAGCACGAACCGGTCGGTGGGCCGGGCCGCACGAACCGCCAGCGTCGCGGTCCCGGTCAGCACCGTCGTCGTCGGATCCCACTTCAGGTCCAGGCCGTAGTGCTCCACGTCGGTCGCCGGATCGCCGTACCGCGGATACACGTCGTCGGCCACCGGCGTGGAGCGGCCCGCCGACCACGGGTCGGCAACGGCGGGCTTCGCCGCTGAACCGGAACCGCCGCAGGCCGCGGTCACCGCGATCGTCACGGCCGCAGCCGCCAGCGCGAGTACCCGCCTCATGCCAGGCCCGCACGGAACGCCTGAATCACCAGCTGAACCCGGTCGCGCGCTTCGAGCTTGGCCAGCAGATGACCGATGTGGGTCTTGACGGTTCCGGTGGAGACGAAGAGATGCCCGGCTATCTCAGCGTTGGTCAGCCCGGCGGCTATCAGGCTGAGTACTTCCAGCTCCCGGGCCGTCAGCAACGCCTGTAGCCGCTCACGCGCCACCGCCACCGGCTCCGGCGCGCCTGCCGAAGCGGCCACCGCGGCCGCGCCCGCTGGAGCCGCCACGGCCGCCGACTGCCGCGTGAACGCCTGGATCAGCCGCCGGGTCGCCGTCGGCGCCAGCAGCGCCTCGCCGCCGGCGACCACCTCGATCGCGGCCAGCAGCCCCTCCGGCGGGGTGTCCTTCAGCAGGAACCCGCTCGCCCCGGCCCGCAACGCCCCGAACACGTAGTCGTCGAGATCGAACGTGGTCAGGATCAGCACCCGCGACGGCCCCGAGGCCGTGATCAGCCGGGTCGCCTCCAGCCCGTCCATGCCCGGCATCCGCACATCCATCAACACCACATCCGGACCCACGGCACGCGCCGCCGCCACCGCCTCGGCGCCGTCACAGGCCTGCGCGACCACGTCGAAGCCGTCGGCCATGGCGACGATCCCGGCGAAGCCGGCCCGGACCAGTGCCTGGTCGTCGGCGACCAGAACGGTGATCGGGGCGGCGATCGGGGCGGTCATACGGCACCCCGCTCGCCGGCGCGCGCCAGTGCCAGCGAAGGCGCCGGCGGCCCCGCGTCGGGGGTCGTCCCGTCGCCGGCTTCGAGTCCTGACAGGCCCGGGTCGGCGGGGGCGGCTGGGCACGGCAGCATCGCACGCACCCGCCAGCCGCCGCCGGGCAGCGGCCCGACCTCGACAGTCCCCTCATACAGCCCGACCCGCTCGGTGATCCCGGCCAGCCCGTGTCCGCTTCCGTGTCGGTGTCCCGGCCCGTCGCCGTCGCCGCCGCCGCCGCTGAGGCTGCCGCCGCGTCCGGCGTCGGTGACCGTCACCTCCAGCGCCGCCGCCTGGTACTCCAGCAGCACCTGCGCGGCGCGGGTGTGTGCGTGCTTCACCACGTTCGTCAGCGCCTCCTGCACGATGCGGAACGCCGCCAGCTCCAGGCCGTCGGGCAACTCCCGAACCGTCCCGGCGGTGCCGACCCGTACGCTCACCCCGGCCTCCGCGCACGTGGTGACGAGCCGTGACAGGTCGCGCAGCCGCGGCGCCGGGGTCAGGGCGGCGGCTTCCCGGCCGTCGCGCAGCACCGCCAACATGCCGCGCATCTCGGTCATGGCCTCGGCGCTGACCGTCTGGATCGCGGCCAGGGCGGCCTCGACGGCGGCCGGGTCCCGGCCGATCGCGAACCGGCCGTAGCCGGCCTGCACGTTCACCACGCTCATGCTGTGCGCCAGCACGTCGTGCAGTTCCCGGGCCAGCCGGACCCGTTCCCGGTCCAGCTCGGCGCGCGCCGCCGCGTCCTGTTGTTCGCGCAGCCGGACGCCGATGTCGCGGTAGCGGGCCACCGCCAGGCCCAGGGCCCAGGCGAACAGCATCGCCAGGCCCATGGTGGCCACCAGATTGACCTGGGGGCGGTGGGAGCCGACCACTGTCGCGGTGTCGCCGACGACCACCACGGCCAGGGCGGCGACGGCGACCGGCAGGGTCTCGGTCACGGCCACCGAGTACAGCAGCAGGGCGCTGATCATCTCGAAGCTGCTGAGGCTGCGCGCGGCCATCGGCCAGGCCACCACCAGCATCGCCAGCCAGGCCGCCAGCACCACGGCCAGCGCCGGCAGCGGCCGCCACCGGCGCGCGGCCAGCGCGGCGCCGGAGAGCACGACTCCGGCGACCATGGCGGCCAGCTGCCAGGAGGCCATCCGGTAGTCCTGGCCCCGGTAGGCCTGCGGCCGGGACCAGCCGCGCACCAGTTCCCAGGTGCTCAGCGCGGTGACCGCGGTGGCGAAGGCGACGTCGAAGGCCACCCACGCCCGCTGTCCCGGTACCGGCGGTTGTGCTCGCATGGCTCCAGGCTAGCCAGCCGCCGATCAACGGTCATCGGCCTGCGGGTCTATGACCACGGTCATAGCCGGCCGGCCGGGGCCGCGCCGATGTCTGTCTGTGGCCTGATGACCGGGGCCGGTGCCGATCGGCAGTCTTGAAGGCATGAACACCGAACTCTGTAACCTGACGAAACACGCCGACCGCACCGCCTCCGGTACCGCCTCCGGTATTGCCTCCAGCAATGCCACCAGTACCGGCGGCGCGCGCGATCCCGACCGCCGCACACAGCATCGGTGTGCACGAACTCACTTCGGCAGTCCCAGCCCTGGGCGCCCTCGGCATCACCGGTGGCGCTGCCGGGGCGGCGCGACGCCTAACCCTAGTTGCCACGTTCCTGCCTGCCGGCTGAAACGCTGCCGGGTCTCAGGGCTGCACGAAGCGGTAGCCGGCCTCCAGCAGCTGCGGTATGAACCGCTGCAGCGCGGCGACGGTCTGGGAGCGGTCGCCGCCGCCGTCGTGTTCGAGGATGATCGAGCCGGTGTGGGTGTGGCCCATGACGGTCTGCACGATGTGGTCGGTGCCTGGGCGGGACCAGTCGCGCGGGTCCACGGACCAGTCCAGCGGCCGCAGTCCGCGCTGGGCGCAGGCGGCGAAGACGGTCGGGGACCAGTTGCCGCCGGGGGCACGGAACAGGACCGGCTGCTTGGCGCCGCCTTTGGTGATGGCGTCGGTGGTGCGGTCGATCTGCGCGGCCACGTCGGCGGCGTTCATCTTGCCCATGTCGGGGTGGGCCCAGCTGTGGTTGGCGACCAGGTGTCCGGCGGCGGAGACTTCGGCGACCAGGGAGGCGTGCTCGGCGGCGCTCTGGCCGATCATGCAGAACGTCGCGGCGATCTTGTACTGGGCCAGCAGCGCCAGTACCTGCGGGGTGTACTTGGAGCTGGGGCCGTCGTCGATGGTCAGGGCTATCGCCTTGTCGCCTTCGTGGACGTAGAACTGCGGGTGGCCGGCCGCCGGGGGCGGGTCCTGGCCTTGCGCGCCGGACAGCCCCCAGC
>NZ_JAAFYZ010000328.1 GCF_018274385.1 Catenulispora pinistramenti
ATCCCCGCCCCCGGCACCCTCCTGCTGGGCACGATGCGCTCGCACGACCAGTGGAACACCACCATCTACAGCGACGACGACCGCTACCGCGGCATCAAGAACCTGCGGACACTGGTGTTCATGAACCAGAAGGACATGCGCGAGCGGGGCCTCGCGCAGTTCGATCCGGTGGACATCACAGCCACGTCCAAGGACGGCTCCCAGCGCACGCTGAACCGCTTCCTCGCCGTCCAGTACGACATCCCCCGCGGCTGCGCCGCCGGGTACATGCCCGAGATGAACGTGCTGGTCGGGATCAAGGACTTCAGCGCGCAGAGCGACCAGCCGCTGATGAAGAACTTGAAGGTGACGATCGAGCGGTCGAGGCAGGAGGCCGGGCCGGAGTCGAACGTGGTGACGGCGCAGGCGCCGGAGGCGACGACGGTCGCGGCGCAGTAGCGCGGGCCTTCGCCACCCCCGACTTCGGCTGAGCGCCCGGCCGAACAACCACACGAATGGATTCAGCGGCAGGTAGCCACCGGCCACCGGGGCGACAGTGGCCAGGTGGACATCTCCGAACTGACGCCCGAGACCCTGGCCACGCTGCGCGCCCCGCGTCCGTATCCGGCGATCACCTTGGTCATGCCGGCCGACCCGAAGGCGCCCTTCAGCGAGAAGGACCGCATCCTGCTGCGCGGGCTGTGCACCGAGGCGCAGCGGCAGCTGGCCGAGGATCCGGACGTCGAGCGCGAGGTGCGGCTGGCGCTGCGCGACCACAAGCTCTCCCCGGAGGCCATCGCCGACCTGGTCGACCCCGGTATTCCTGCCGGGGAGCTGGTCGTCTACCTCAGCGCCGCGGAACCGACGCAGGTCTGGCAGGTCCCCACCGACGCCGAGGTCCTGCCCCGCGCCGAGTTCGCCGACCGCTACCTCACCCGCTACCTGGCTGCCGCAGAGCAGCGCTCGTGGCCCTACCTGGTACTGGTCCTGGACCAGGAGATGTGCCGCCTGTTCCGCGGCACCGCCACCCGCCTCCATGAGGTGAAGGCCTACGGCTTCCCCGACGCGCCGGCCATCCCGTCCCCCGAGGACGCCGTCCCCGGCCCGATCCCGCGGGCCCAGCCCTATGAGGGACACGAGGAGTACGTGAAGCAGTACCTGCGCATCGTCGACAAGAACCTCGGCCGCGCCCTCAAGGCCCACGACGGCCTGCCGGTGTTCGTCATCGGCGGGGACAAGATCCTCGCGGCCTTCCTGGGCCTCACCACCCACGGCGACCACCTCGCCGGCACCCTCCCCCTCACCGGCATGGACACGGACACCCCCGCCGACCTGGCCCGCCGCATCGCCCCGACCGTCGAGGCCTACCGTGCCGAGCAGGTCGCCGAGGCGGTGAACGAGCTGGCCGACGCCCGCTCCCAGAACAAGTACGTCGGCGGCCCGGCAGAGGTCTGGACGGCGGTCGCCGACAAGCGCGTACACCGCCTGCTGGTCGAGGAAGGACTCCTGATCGCCGGCAAGACCGACGCCGACGGCCGCGAGCTGACGACGGTGCCCTACCCCGAGCCGGTCACCCTGCCCCAGCCGAAGGAGGACTTCGAGCCGCCGGAGCCGGGCGTGGCGACGGACATCGTCGAACAGCTGGTGGAGGACGCCGCGGAGAGCGGGGCGCTCGTCCTGTTCGTGCCGGACGGGACGCTGAGCGATGCCGCCGGGGTGGCGGGGGTACTGCGGTATTGAGGTGCCGCGGTTGAGGTGCCGCGGTATTGAAGTGCTGCCGAAGCACTTCTACCGCCCCAGCGCCTCCA
Source organism: Catenulispora pinistramenti (assembly GCF_018274385.1). Taxonomy (GTDB): domain Bacteria; phylum Actinomycetota; class Actinomycetes; order Streptomycetales; family Catenulisporaceae; genus Catenulispora; species Catenulispora pinistramenti. Next base: position 1,788 of record NZ_JAAFYZ010000328.1, read on the forward strand.
ACATATCGGCGGCAATCCGCCCCGAAGACTGCGGATTCTGCCCGGTGTGCAAGTTCCGGTCGGTCTCCGTATGCGGCTGGAACGCCGGCCCCTCCATGAAGTCGGCCCCCAGCTCCACCAGGCTGTCCTCCAACAAGTACCGCATGTTGTCGGCAAGCCCGCCCTGCCGCTCCTCCTCATCGGTGTATCCCGTGACCCGATACCCGGACACCGTCGGCGTCCCGTCATCGCGCCGCGCGGCCAGCAGCGCGGCGACGCCGTGGCAGACGGCGCCGACCGGCTGGCCGGCGGCGAGTGCCTGGGTGATCAGCTGGCCGGCCACGCGGTCGGTGGCCAGGTCCTCCATCGGGGCGTGGCCGCCGGGGACGAAGACCGCCTCGTAGCCGCCCGCCTCGACGTCGTCCAGGACCAGCGGCGTGCGCAGGTCGGGGATGTGGTCCAGGTCGGCGCCGTCCTGGGCGGTGAGGCTGCGGGGGTCCGGCTGCGGGACGAGGCCGTCCGGGGTGGCGAACTTGACGTCGAACCCGGCCTGCGTGAAGGCGTGGTAGGGCACCAGCAGTTCCTCGGCCCAGAAGCCGGTGGTGAGGAGCGTGCCGTCCTTCATCGTCAGCTGGTGCGCGCTGCTGACGATGAACAGGATCCGGGGGCGGCCGGCAGCGGCAGATTGTTCAGACATATGCCCAGGCTCGCAGCCGGGGCGCCGCGGGCAACCCCACGGCGCCGTCCGGGTCAAGACCCTGGTTCCCGACCCAGGTCAAGGCCCTGGTTCAAGATCGGGTTGAAGGTTGCGCCGGTGATCAGCCTCACGTCGAGGTTGAGGGTTGCGGATTCACGTTCAGCTTCAGGTCCAACCTGTTCCCGCCCAGCCGCCCCTCGCCGGAGTCGGCGGCGGTTGGTCCCGGGGACCCGATGCGGGACGATGGACGCCACCGGAGCAACGTCCGCCTGGCCACCCCGCCACCGACCACCCGGAAGGCCGCCGCGATGGAGACCCTCGACCTGCACGGCGTCTTCCGCGACGACCGCGCCATCTACCGCACCGTCCAGCAAGCCCTCTTCCGCTGCTCGGCGACCGGCGTGGACGTCCTGGAGATCATCCCGGGCCGCGGCTCGGGCACCCTGAAGCGCCGGGTCCTGGCGTTCCTCAACCAACAGCAACTGCGCCGGCTGTACGCCCGGATCGAGGAGGACCCGAACAACGCCGGACGGATCCTGGTGCGCTTCCGGTAACCGCGGTTGTTACACGGCATGCTGAACCGATTGTTGGACAAACCGCGTCTGACCTGATGTGACGGACTACTGGAACCTCAACGTCGCGCACCACGCCCGCATCCTGCGCGCGATGCCGCCGAACTGCCGCTCGGCGCTGGACATCGGCTGCGGCGACGGCCTGCTGGCCCAGAAGCTGGCGGCACGGGCGAAGTGGGTCGTGGCCCTGGACACCTCGCCGGAGATGGCCGAGCAGGCCCGGCGGCGCACCGCGGGCCTGGACGTCGAGGTGGTCGAGGCGGACTTCCTGGCGGCGGTCCGCGACGGCGTCCTCCCCCGCCGCTCGTTCAGCTTCGTCACCTCGGTCGCCGCGCTGCACCACATGGACCCGGAAGCGGCACTGCAGACCATGGCGTCCCTGCTGGAGCCGGGCGGCCGGCTGGCGGTGGCCGGCCTGGCGATGAGCCGCTCGGCCCTGGACTGGCTGATCGCCGCCGCCCAGATGCCGCTGGTCCAGACCATCCGACTCGCCCACGGCGGCGCCTCGGGCCCGGACGGCATGCCGGTCAGCTTCGACGCCATCCCCTCGTGGACCCAAGCCCGCACCACGGCGCTGGAGGCGCTGCCCGGAGCGCGCTGGCGCCGGACGCTACAGCTGCGGTACCTGATCGAGTGGACCGCGCCGCCTGCTCCCCGGCTCGTCACCGCGCACACGCTGCGCAGCACAATGGATCACCCTCCGCTGCCCTGACGGGCATGCCGCAGCCGACCCTGACCGAGTTCGCGTTCACGGCCGGCGACTACGGCCCCGACCACATCGCCGCGGCGGGGGTCGAAGCCGATCTGCGGGACGGGATCGCCACCACATGCACAAAGCACTGCGTTAGTGCTGTTATCGGAGCTATCGGCGCCCGATTCGAGGACACAGGTCACGGAGATATCGGCGAGATGGTGCCGGTCTGAGTCAGGCGCCCCTCCACCACCTGACCGTTCCCGACCACGTAGTACCCGTCATAGACCTTCGTCGACCCGTCGTCCTGCAACGCGGCGAGGTGGATGTCGACCGTGTTCCCCTGCTCGCCGGTGATGGTCAGGGTGTCGTGGGCGGTGCCCGCGAAGCCTGCGGCGAAGTCGCTGTAGGTGAAGCCGAGGTTGTCGCCGCCCAGCTTCCAGGCCGTGGCGTAGTCCTGGGCGTTGATCGCCGCGTAGAACGCCGAGACCACGGCTGCCGGATCCTGCGCGGTGGGGGTCGGCACGACGACCGGGACCCGCACCGTCTGCGTCACGGTCGGCGCGGGGGCCGGGGCCGGTGTGGTCGAGTGCGGGGATGTCGAGGGTGTCGAGGAGGTCGAGGAGGTCGAGGTCGGCGACGGCGAGGCACTCGGCTGGCCCGCCGAACCGGTCGTGGCGGACGCGCAAGCGCCCGCGCTGAACCCCAGCACCACAACCACCGCGATGAACCGGGCGCGCATAGCGTCACCTTCTTCAGGTGCCCGCCGACGGATCACTGTCCATCCTCCCCCTCCTCACGCCGTATCGCACCTCCTCGCCCCTCGGTTAGTTACTTGTTAGTGAGTAGTAACATGCCAGCATGGCACCCCCATCACCGCGCAAGATGACCGCCGACGAGCGCCGGGCCCAGATCCTGGCGATCGCCGCGGAGGAGTTCGCGCTCGGCGGGCTGCACGGCACGTCGACCGAGGCCATCGCGCGCCGCGCCGGGATCACGCAGGCCTACGTGTTCCGGCTGTTCGGGTCGAAGAAGAACCTCTTCATCCAGGTCGTGCGCGCGGCGTTCGGCCAGCTCACCGAAGCTATGCGCACCGCCGCCGGCGACAGCGGCGGCCTGGCCGCGCTGTCGGCGATGGGCCAGACCTACGACGCGCTCCTCACCGACCGGACCGCGCTCCTGCTCCAGCTCCAGGGCTTCGCCGCGGCGAGCGATCCGGAGGTGCGGGACGCGGTGCGCGAGAGCTTCGCGGGCATGTGGGAGCTAGTCTCGGGCACGACCGGGCTGGATCCGGTGACGGTGAAGACGTTCCTGGCCTTCGGGATGCTGCTCAACAACGGCGCCGCGCTGGCCGTGCGCGAGGTGGACGACGAACCGTGGGCGCTGGGCGTCCGCACCCGGATCCAGCCGGGCCTGTTCACCCACATCACCGACGAGACCAACCGATGACCTCCTCCGAGGGCAACGCCCAAGGGGACACCCCAGGGAACTCCCAGGGGGACTCTCGCGAGAACTCCCTCCCCCGCGCCCTCCTCCTGATCGGCGTGGTCATGGCGGTCGTCGGCAGCGTCGGCGGCCCGCTGATCACCAGCGTGGCGACCACGCTGCACGTCTCGCTCGCCGCCGCGCAGTGGACGCTGACCGTGTCCCTCCTCACCGGCGCCGTGTCAACCCCCGTACTCGGCCGCCTCGGCTCCGGCGCGCGCCGCCGCCCCGTGGTGCTGGGCACGCTCGGCGTCATCGTCGCCGGCAGTGTTCTGACAGTCCTGCCGCTGCCGTTCGGCGTGCTGCTGGTGGGACGCGCGGCCCAGGGCTGTGGCCTGGCGCTGGGTCCGCTGATGATGGCTTCGGCCCGCGAGCACCTGCCCAAGGCACGGGCCGCGTCGACTATTGCGATGATCTCCGTGGCATCGACGGCCGGTGTCGGCTTCGGCTATCCGCTGGCCGGCTATCTGACCGACGTCGGCGGGATCCGGCTCGCCTACGCGGCCGCGCTCGGCCTGGCGGCTCTCGCCTTCCTCGCCGCCCTCCGCTTCTTCCCGGCTTCGAATCAGCCGGTCGCCCCGGCACCCGACGCGGCGGCCAGCTTGCTGCTCACCGCCAGCGTGTCGGTGCTGCTGCTGGTCCTCGGTGAGGCGAGTCTTTGGCAGCATCACCTGGCGCTGGCGGTCGGCGGCATCGCAGCCGGACTGGTGTTGCTGGGCGCCTGGACGCTGCGCGAGCGCGCGCTCCCCACGCCGCTGGTCGATCTCCGGCTCCTGCGGCACCGGGCGGTCGCCGGGGCGAACGCGGCGATGCTGGTAGCCGGGGTCGGGATGTATCTGCTGCTGTCGTGCATCACGCGGTATGTGCAGACGCCGCGGGTCGCCGGGTACGGATTCGGCCTGAGCACCTTCACCGCGGGGCTGTTCCTGGTCCCGTTCTCGGTGGTCGGGTTCGTCGCGGGGCGGCTCAGTCCTTGGCTGCGGGCCCGGCTGTCGGCGGCGGCGCTGGTCACCGCGGCGACGGCTGTCGTGATCGCGGCGTTCGCGCTGTTCGCCGTGGCGCGCGGCACGATCGCCGGGCCGCTGGTGTCGATGACGCTGCTCGGGCTCGGCGTCGGGGCGTTCTCCGCGGCCATGCCCGCCGTGATCCTCGAGGTGACGCCGGCGCGGGAGACGGCGAGCGCCATGGGCGTCAACCAGGTCGTGCGCAGCATCGGGTTCTCGCTCGGCAGCACCCTCAGCGCCCTGCTGCTCGCGGCGCACACGAACCCCGGTGCCCTGTTCCCCGCCGACGAGGGCTTCACCGCCGCGGCCTGGATCGGCGCCGTCGTCACCGCGCTCGCGCTGGGCATCAGCTTCACGCTGCGCCCGCGGCGAACCGTGGTCGCGACGGCGACGGCGCCGTGAGTGTCGCCATGATCATCGGCGTGCGCCATGCCACCCACAGGTCACCCACAGGTCACCCACCGGTCTGTCGCCTCGATCTACCGTCCGCCGAGCAGGCCGATCAGTACCCGCGTCACGACGCGATCGAACTGCGCGTCGGGATCCGTCGCCTTCCCGGTAGCCCGCGAAGCCAACGCCGCCGCCACATGCGGATGATCGCCGGCCTTCACTATCTGCGCGGCATACTCTGATTTGGCCTGCCGCCGCTCCGAATCCGTCAGCCCGATGGCCCGCCGTCCGAGCTCGGCTCGCGTCAAAGCCCCGACGAGGGCCAGCATGACGGCGACGGCCTCGATCGCCGTCTCCGGCTCCACCGACGCCGCTGCGCACGCCGCCAGCGCGTGCTCCAGGAAGTCCGTGGCCCGTGGCCCGAGGGGAATCTTCGCCTCGATCCCGTCGAGAAGCCACGGATGGGCGCGGTACCTCTCGCGGGCCTCACGAGCCAGCGCCAGCAGGTCTTCGAGCCAGTCGCCGGCGCCGAGTCCGTCGTACGAGACCTCCCCGTTGACCTGGTCGACCATCAACTCCAGCAGCTCGTCCCGCGTCGCCACATAGCGGTACAGCGACGCCGGCGCCGCGCCCAGGGAGTCGGCCACGGCCCGCATCGTCACCGCGGCCAGACCGTCGGCGTCGGCCAGTGCCACCCCCGCCGCGGCGATGCGTCCCCGGTCGAAGGCCGGGGACGGGCCCCGGCCGGTGCGCTCCGGGCGGAGCCAGATGCTGACGGCCAAGCGAGTCTCCTTTGCGAGTCTCCTTTGCGAACGCTGTTTGCAGTAGGTATGGTAGCCCGCGGCTACTGCGAACGACGATCGCAGTTGTGGCGGACCCGACAAGGAAGCGACCATGGCGATACTGGGAACCCTGCTCAAGAACAAGCGCGCCGGCGATGCGAAGCTGGCCTGGAACCTCCCCGCCCTGGCCGGGCCCGACACGCTGGAACTGAAGAGCACGGCCTTCGCCCACAACGGCGACATTCCCAAGCTCCACGCCGGAAAGCTGGTCGGCGGCAAGGACCGCTCCCCCGCGCTGGCCTGGACCGGCGTCCCCGAAGGCACGGCCCAGCTCCTGCTCGTCGTCGAGGACGTCGACGCCCCGACCAGCGCACCGGCCGTCCACTGCGTGGCGCTGATCGACCCGGCCCTGGAAGGACTGCCCGAGGGCGCCCTCACCGCGAAGAGCCCCGCCGCGGGGACCCGACCCCTCCGATCGCAAATCGGCCGCGGCTACCACGGCCCCGGCCCGATCAAGGGTCACGGCCCGCACCGTTACGTCTTCCAGCTCTTCGCCCTCGGGAAAGCCATCACCGAAACCGCGGACGGCGGCGCGCTCGACAAAGCCAAGCCCCGCGCCGTGATCGCCTCGGCGACCGGCGAAGTCCTGGCCCGAGCGCGCCTCGACGGCCTCTACGAACGCTGACAGAAAGAGACCGGCCCGGCGTTCAGTGGTCGAAGGCTCAGCTCATGCCCGCAGGGACCCCTTGGGCTCAACCATCTAGCTAGCGCTGTGTCGGGCAACGTTTGCCCGGTAGTTCGCGACGTGCCGGTCGCCGAATGGGATCGGTTCCCGGCTGGTGCTGCGGGATTCTGGAACTG
>NZ_JAAFYZ010000329.1 GCF_018274385.1 Catenulispora pinistramenti
GAAAAACTCGGCGAAGTCGCCGCCGAATTCGACCGCGTCCACAGCATCCAACGCGCAGTTGAGGTCGGCTCAGTAGACGAAGTCATCAAAGCCGCCGAACTACGACCGAAGATCATCGCGGCCATCGAGACCCGGCTGCCGTAGGAGCCGGGTTCGCATGGCGGCGGCTCCAGGAGCCGCCGCCACCTCGCCGCCACCTCCGACTTCGCCGACGCCGAACAGGGGGCCGCACATGCCGCCGATCCACGTCACCACCTGGAGCGACGCCGCGACCCCGGCCGCGCGCGCGATCCTCGTCCACGGCACCATGACCTGGGGCACCGAGTGCTTCGCCGAGCAGCGGCCACTGGCTCAGTGGTTCCGGCTGCAGGTGCCGGACCGGCGCGGGTTCGGCGACAGCCCGGACACCGGGCAGAGCGACTGGGAGGCGGACGCCGAGGACATCGCCGCGCTCCTCGACGGAGGTCCGGCGCACCTGGTCGGGCATTCGTACGGCGGCGTCGTCGCGATGGCCGCGGCGACGCGGCGGCCGGCGGCCGTGCGGTCGCTGACGCTCATCGAGCCCTCGGCACTGCGGGTGGCCGAATCAGTGCCCGTAGTCGCCGCCTCGCTGGCCGCCAACCGCGCCGCGTTCAGCACCGACTCGCCGACGATGCGCCAGACCAAGCCGGAGGACTACCTGCGCTCCGGCGAGGCGTTCGGCCTGCCGGTCCCGGAGTTCACCGAGCGCCGACTGCGCGCCACCCGCACCGCGATGGCCGAACGCCCCTGCTGGGAAGCCGAGATCCCGTTGCGGCCGCTCGCCGACGCGACGTATCCGAAGACCGTCGTCACCGGCGACTGGCAGTCCGCGAACCCGGCCTACCGGGCCGCCGTCGGCGATGCGCTGCTGGCGACCAGCGTCTTCATCGCCGACGGCATCGGCGCGCGGCATCACCCCGTTCCCGGCACCGACCACTTCCCGCATCGCGATCGCGCCGACGTGGTCAACGGGCTGCTGCGCGCCATCTGGTCCTGATCCACGGCTTCAGCGGGACACAACTCACAGCTTTGACAGTCCTCACAACTTCGACAGATCCACCGCGCCGGCCATCACCTGATACCCGGCCGCGCTCGGGTGCAGGTGGTCGCCGCTGTCGTAGGCCGCCAGCAGTTGCGCGGGATTGGCGGGGTCCCGGACCGCGGCGTCGAAGTCGACGTATCCGTCGAACACGCCGCCGCTGTCCCGCACAAAGTCGTTCACCAGTTGCCGTTGCGCCTCGTACGCGCTGGTCCAGGCGCTGTAGCCCTCGAACGGGGTCACCGTGCCGCCGATCACCGTGATCCCTTCGGCGTGCGCCTCGGCGGCGATCTGCTTCAGACCGGCGATCACCGAGTCCGCCGAGGTGCCCGACTTGATGTCGTTGACACCCTCCAGGATGATCAGGGTCTTGACTCCGCTCTGGCTCAGGACGTCGCGGTCCAGCCGGCTCACGGCACTGATTCCGCCGTTGCCGCTGCCGTTCACGCCGGTGAAGTCGTCGCTGACCACCCGGTTGGCGCTGATCCCCTCGTCGATGACGCCACGGTGCGGGTAGGAGCTCGCCGCGAGGCGCCGCCACAGGTCGTTGGGCCAGCGGTCGTTGCCGTTGTAGGTCGAGCCGACGCCGTCGGTGATCGAGTCGCCGAGCGCCACGACGGTGCCCACGGCCGGCCCGCTCGGCACCACGTCCACGCCGGAGAGCAGCGTCCAGAAGCCGAACGTGTTGTTCACCGGGTAGTCGCTGATGTCAGCGGTCTGATCCCCGGCCTCGTCAGCGGTCGAATACATGTCCTGGGTGCCGAGGCTGTGCACCGACTCCAGCTGCACCGTCCCCGGGAAGTAGACGCTGACCAGCAGGTTCGCGTCCGCGGGCACGGTGAACGGCACCGGATCGCTCTCCGCCTGCCCGCCGCCGGGGATCGTCGTGGCCTGATTCCCATGGAAGGTCACCGTGACCGGCGCGCCGGTCGCCACCGACGTGCTGCTCTGCACCGCGACCGTCACGTGCCCGACCGAGACCGGCGTCCCGACGAACGCGTTGTCCAGCCGCACCCGCACCTGCGAGCCGCCGACGCTGGAGTGCTCGACCATCCGCAGCGTGCGGTCCGTCCACGGCCCCGGCACCAGCCCGTCGTCGGCCGCCGCGGCCCAGCTCCCGCTCCACGGTCCGGACGCGGCCCGCACGCCGAGCGCGAAGACGTGCAGCTCGTTCCCGGCAGGCGGGGAGGCCAGAGTCGGAAGCGTGAGCGAGGCCAGTGTCTTGCCCGCCGCGAGCGGCACCGACTCCACGTAGAGCTTCGCCGACGTCGCCGCCTGACCGCTCGCCTGGTTCCAGTGCGGCAACGACACGGCCATCGTGTCGGTCGCCCCGGTGATCCAGTCGGGCGTGCCGATCGTGTAGTTCTGCGTGCTGCCGTCGGTGTAGGTCAGCGTCCCGGATCCGGAGGCGGCACCCTCGGTGCTCGTGGCCAGGAAACTCAGGGCACTGCCGGATGCCGAGTAAGAGATCCGCTGTCCGGCGGCCACCACGTTGTCCGGCTGCCCGGCCGCGACCTGCGGCAGCGTCAACTTCGTGGCACCGGCTGTCACCTGCGCGCCCGGCGTCCAGCCGGCGGCGATCAGGTCCTGCTGCGAGAAGCTGTTGCCCTGGCCGTCCAGATTCGCACCGGTGACGTCGCCGTCGTCGCTGATCCCGACGTTGTCGAACGCGGACGCCAGATCGGCGACCGGTGCGCTCGGGGCGAACGCCGCCGCGAAGACGTGCATGGCCGAGCCGCTGCCGCCGGTCGCGTTCGGCAACGTCACCGACGCCACGGCCTTGCCCGGGACCAGCGGGACCGTCGTCAGATACAGGCTCACTTGGTGCACCTGCTGGCCGCCGCCGCCGTTCCGGTACGGCGCCACCGCGGCGATCCCCACGGTCCCGCTCCACCAGTCCGGCACGGACATCGCAAAGCTCTGTGTCGTGCCGTCGGCGTAGGTCACGGCCCCGGTGCCGCCGGTGGTGCCGTCCGTGCTGGTCGCGACCAGGTCCAGCGCGCCGCCGGAGCCGGGCTCGGCGAACGTCTGCCCGGCGGCGACCGTGTTGTCGCTCTGCCCGGGCGCGATCTGCGGCACGGGCACCGTCGCGCCGTCGGCGAGGCTGAACACCGCCCCCGGCGACCATCCGTCGTCGGCCAGCGCCTGCGCGGAGAAGCTGTAGCCGCCCCCGTCCAGGTTCGCGGCCGACGGCGCCGAGTCGTCGCTGATCCCGGCGTTGTCGAAGGTGGCCGGCAGTCCGCTGGAGGTCGGCGTCGGCGTGCGGGCCGAGATCGCGGTCGCGGCACGCGCGGTGCCGTGCATGAGGCCTGCGGAGCTCAGGCACAGGGCGAACAAGAGCACTGCGGGCCGTCGGAGCCGGGCCCGCGCGGAGGGAACGTTCACATCCGGCGGTGTCGAAGGAGTCGAAGACGATGTCAATGATCTGCGATTGAGCCTCGGAACGTTACCGGCTACGGGATTGCGGCCACCAGGGCCAGCAACGGGGCGGCCGGACCGTCGCCGATGGCGGCCAGATCCTCCACGGCCCGCCGCCGTTCCCACGGCTCGGCGTCGGCCGCCAGCCCGGCGACCCGCTCGGCCATCGCCGGACCGATCTCCAGGTCACCACCAGTCATCAGATCCGCCGCCACCCCGTGTGTGCCGCCGAGGAAGGCCCGGCCGTGCGCCTTCCGCTCGATCGTCCCGCACGCCCGCAGCGCCTCCCAATCGCCCGCCGCGATCGCTTCTGCGGCTACCCGCGCCGCCTGGCGAGGATCGCTCAAGGCGCGGTAGCCGGCCGTGCCGCCAAGCGCCAGAACCGCCCGATGGATGGCGGTCAGCGAGGACAGCCCGGGCGCACCCAACTCGATCTCTTGAAGCGCCATATCGATAACCCGCGACCCCATCTGTTCGACGCGCGAGTCGAAGAGCTCTTTGGACTGCGCCCACGACGCCGCGACGACCCATTCGGCGGTCAGCTCGATCGCCTCGTCGGTGAGATCGGCCCAGTCCGGCAACCCGCTGCCCGTCACCGCACGCCAGGCCCGCTCGACCGCCTCCGGCTCGTCCCGCGCCCGGCCCCGGACCAGGACCCTGATCTGGCCCAGCACCGGCGACACGGGACACTCCCGCAGCCCGGCCGCCAGCCCGATCCCGTGCTCGACCTCCCCGTGCAGTGCCTGGTACCAGGCGTACGCGAGGGTGAGCCGGGCCCGCGAAGCCTCGTCGGGCAGCCGGGCGATCGCGTCCTCCCACAACGCCCGAACCTCGGCCACCCGGCCATCGGCGGCCAGCGCGTTGGCCTGATCGCCCAGCGCCGCCGCCAGCGAGCGCATCGCGTCGCGGTCCGGAACCGCAGTATCGGCCATGGTCTCCCTCGCTAGCTGTCAGAACCCTGTCAAGGGTGAACCGGGCTGGTATTTCCGGATGTTTATCCTTGTCAGCCCGCACCGTCAGATATATACAGAAACACATCGAGGCACGAACCAGAAGCCGATCCCCGGTTCGCGCTCCTCGCCTTTCCCCCCACACCCCGGAGGTCCCACATGCCCAAGACCGAAGTCCTCGACCGCACCGACCGGATCGTCCGCGAGTGGCTGACCGCCGACGACCTCGACAGCCCGGCCGGTCCGCTGTTCACCGGCGGCAAGTACGCCGAGGCCGACATCATCGGCGCCGTCGTCGTGCTGACCCGCGGCACGTGCAGCTCCTGCACCGCCTCCCGCGGCGGCCAGTGCTGCTGACCCGCAGGTGACCTCCCGCTTCTCCGGCGAGTTCGCCGGAGCCCTGGGCTGCCTGGCCGCGCCGATCTCGGCCGGCCTGGCGGCCCGGCTCGATGCCGTCGGGGATCTGAGTGTCGGCGAACGCGCCGCGGTGGCCGAGGCGGCCGAGCGGGCCATCGTCGAAACGGTTCATCGGAAGGTCAGCAGGGTTCTGCTGCTCGAACTCAACGCGGCGCGGTTGTCCGGTCTGCTCACCTCCGACGATCCCGGCGAGCGCTGGTCGGAGTTCCTGACGATCGCCGATGACGCAGAGTTCTGGCACGGCCTCGGCACGCGCTATCCGACCTTGGAAGGTCGGCTGGGCGCCGTCATGCAGCGTCGCGCCGACGCGGCCTTGGCCTTGGCCCAGCGGTTCGCCACTGATCGCAGTTCTCTGGCATCCCTTGCTGCTACGGGGCCCGGCGGCCTCGGCAGCCTCGGCGATCCCGGTGATCTCGGTGATCTGCGGCACGTCGAGTTCGGCGCGGGCGACAGCCATCGAGGCGGGCAGTCGGTCGCCATCCTGGATCTGCGCGATGCCAAGATCGTGTACAAACCCCGGCCGGTTGAGGTCGACAAAGCTCTGGCACGTCTGCTCGGCGCCGTGTTTCCAGATGTTCCTGCGGCCGAGCGCATTCGGGTGCCAGCCGTCATCGCGCGCGACGGCTACGGCTGGAGCGAATACATCCCGCACCGCTATTGCGCCTCCGATGCCGAGCTGACCGCGTTCTACCGCGGCGTCGGGCACTGGCTGGCCGTGATGCGGCTGCTCGGCGGCAGTGACCTGCACACCGAGAACGTCATCGCGCACGGACCGGTGCCGGTCGTCGTGGACTGCGAAACGCTGTTCAGCACCATCCCCGACGGACCGCCGTCCGGCCTCGGGCAGGCCGTGGACATGGCGGCCAAGCTGGTGGACGAGACCGTGCTGCGCGTCGGCATGCTGCCCAGTCGCGGTGCGGCGCTGGGCTGGCGGGGCGTGGACTCCTCCTCGGTCGGCGCGCTGCCGGACGAGCAGCCCGCCGGGCAGGTCCCGGTGATTCTCGACGCCGGCACCGATCGTGCGCGCCTGGGATTCGCCGACGCGACCCCCGGGCCCGCCGCGAGCCTGCCGAGCCCGAAGCCGGTTTTGGCCGACCACTGGGAGACGGTCGCCGCAGGGTTCGAAGAAGGCTCGGCCGCCCTGGCCGCTGCCGACGCCGCCGACGTACTGGAGCCCGCGATGGCGGCATTCGGCTACTGCCGGATCCGCATGGTGCTGCGCGCGACCGACGTCTATGAGGAAGTCGCGCGGATGCTCTGGCACCCGGTCTCACTGCACGATGAGACCGCTGCCGTGGAACGCGCCACCGAACTGTTCGTCCAGATGGCGCGGCAATCCCCGGCCGCGCCTGGCGATCCGGACGTCATCGCCGCCGAGATCGACGATCTGCTGCACGGCGACATCCCGTACTTCGGCACCACGCCACGGACCGGCCGACTCACCGGCCCCGGCGACACGCACTGGCTGCCGCCCCAGGACCTGGTCGCCGATGCACTGACTCGGTGGCGTAGCGCTGACCTGGAGTTCGATCGCGGCATCATTCGGGCGACGCTGGTAAGCGCGTATCTGAATGCTGATTGGACGCCGAGCAAGGGGCTGCGTCCCGTCCGCGCCGCTCGCCTCTCGGCCGTCGACGCGCGTCGCAGGGCCCTGGCAGCCGGGCTGGTGCGGCAGGTCCGGGACAGCGCGGAGCGCGGAGCGGATGGCACGGCGACCTGGATCGCGCCGGTGCTCAGCCTCACCGGCTGGGTGGTGCAGCCGCTCAGCCCCGATCTGTACAGCGGGCTGCCCGGCGTCGCGCTGCTGCTAGCCGGCTATCAGCACGAGGCCGAGGGCGGCCGGGCCGATCCCCTCGACGGCATCCCCGACTTGCTGCACGCGACGCTGCGCACCATGCGCCTCGCCGCCGCGCACGCCGCGAAGCTGCGCTCGGACGGCGTGGCGCTGCGTCCGCGCGAACCCGGCGGCTGGGTCGGGCTCGGATCGGAGCTGTGGACGTGGCTCACATTGCGACGACTCAGCGCGGTCGGCGACGAAGCTCTCGACCAGGCCCGGACGCTGGCCGCCCTGATCCCGGACGCGATCGCCGACGCCGAGGAGTACGAACTCGTCTCGGGCCCCGCGGGCGCCGTGGTGCCGCTGCTGCAACTGGCGCACGTAACCGGCGAACGACAGTGGACCAAGACCGCCGACCGGATCGGCTCGCTGCTGTGCGACGCCGCGCTGGCCAAAAAGGTCGGCGTCACCTGGCCCACGACCCGCTGGCCCGGCGGCCTCGGCGGCTGCGCCCACGGCGCGTCCGGCATCGGCTGGGCCCTGGCCCGCCTGGCCCTGGCCACCGGCGACACCCGGGCTAGCAGCGATACCCGGACCGCCGACGACACCCTGGCCACCGGCGACACCCGCACTGCCGACATGGCCCGCGCCGCCTTCGCCTTCGAAGAGTCCTGCTACGACCCAAAGGCCGGCGGCTGGCTGGACCTGCGCGAGATCGAACCCGGCCTGACCGCCAACGCCTGGTGCCACGGCTCGGTAGGCATCGCCCTGACCCAGCTGGACTTGGCCCGGCGAGGCTGGCCGATCCCCGACGACCTGCTCCGCCGCGCCGCCCAAGCCGCCCACACCAACGGGATGGGCTGGAACCACACGCTGTGCCACGGCGATCTCGGCGTCTGGGAGCTGATGGACGCCGCGCTACGGGCCGACAGTGCCCCGCCGGGCGTGGACCGCGACGGCTTCCAGGCGCACATCGTGACCAGCCTCGAAGAGAACGGCGCGATCAGCGGCATGGCCCGCGACGCATTCTCCCCGGCGATGATGTCCGGACTGGGCGGCGTGGCCTATCAGCTGCTGCGGATGGGCGAGGGCAGCGAACTGCCGTCGGTGCTGGTGCTGGACGATCCGGTCTGAGCGGTGTGGGTTGTTCCGGTGCGGATGCTTTTCGGGGGGCTGGAGTTTGGGAGCTGACGTTTGCGGGCCGGGTTGCGGTTGGTCTGTGGGTTTCAAATGCTTTTTACGGCCTTCGGTCATAGTTGTGCCGGTTCGGGGTTCGAGTCGGCGGGTGTGCCTGTCGGCTGCCGGTTCCCGCGTTCACAACCCCGCCGCACCTCAGGCCTCTTCAACTCCAGTTAGCCAGTGCAAGGTCAAGAGCTGTGATGAAGGGCCGGGCCTCCGGCGGGCCTCGGCAACCTCAGGGAAACTAGCGCGGTTCCCTAGGGTGGCCGATCTAGTCTCAGCGGCGGCGGTCCCAGAGGTGGTGCGGTTCGTTCCCCTCGGTCGCGTCGTCAGCCCGGGGGGTACAGCACCGGTGTCCGGGGGTAAAGTCCGCGCGCGGCGGACATGCAGGTAGGCGGCGGTTTCGCACGGCGCGAACTTGACCCCCGGCCACCGG
>NZ_JAAFYZ010000033.1 GCF_018274385.1 Catenulispora pinistramenti
GGCCGGGCGTGGAAGCTCCGTGAGGGGTGTAGCGGACCGGTACTAATAGGCCGAGGGCTTGACCACAAAGCTGATTCTTTTAAGCAAGATTCTTGCTGCTCGCATCCACTGTTTAGATCTGAGACCCCTACTGGCTTCAGGGACCGTCACGCGGTTTCTGGCTGGTTGTCTCGTAGTGTTACGGCCGCCATAGCGGTGGGGAAACGCCCGGTCCCATTCCGAACCCGGAAGCTAAGCCCGCCAGCGCCGATGGTACTGCCAGGGGGACCTGGTGGGAGAGTAGGACGCGGCCGGACTAAATTTGCCAGTAGGCCCCCGACAGGTTTCTGTCGGGGGCCTACTGCGTTTCCCGGAACTATGTCGGCCACATTCATTCAGCGCCATGCGCCCTGGTTTCGGCCGCGGGCGGGTTCGAGCATCAGGCGCCTGGGCTCGAGGCCCCACTCAGTAGCGATGCTGGGCCCGGCCCTTCACTGCGATCGCCGGCGACCCCTGCAGGACCCCGCTCGGCCGTCATGCCCGGCGCGCTAGCGCTCAGTTCCGCCGCTGGAGGTCTCTCACGGGTCGCCAGCGGGGCCGCGACTCCCGGTTAGCTCTGGCGGCCTCACTGCCTCGCTTCGCAGCCTTCTGTGGTGCCCCAGCTGGCGCCACGCACCAACAAAAAAGTCCCGGTCGACAATCGACCGGGACTTCTTTCTGTGGACCTGAGGAGATTTGAACTCCTGACCCCCTCGATGCGAACGAGGTGCGCTACCAGACTGCGCCACAGGCCCTCCAACGAGTCAGAAATCTATCACATGGCCCGACCCGTTCCGAAACTCGTTTTCCGGCGTTAGCCGTTGGCGGCCCTGCGGTACTCGTGCGGGGACTGGGCGGGGCGCCACACCGTGGACTCCGGATCGCGGACCAGAGGATCGGCGGAGCCTGGGGCCGGTGCTGAGGTGCGCTGGTCGGCCTGGCGCTGCTGGCGGTCGCGGCGGCGGTCGGCGGCCAGGGCGGCTTGGCGGCGGCGGTAGCGTTCGCGGGCGCGCTGCTTCTCGTCGCGGCGGATGTAGACGACGTAGCCCGAGAACAGGGCCGCGGGGGCGAGCATCGCCCCGATGTAGGCCAGGCCAAGGACAGTGCTCACGATGGCGCCCAGGGTCGCCAGGGCGAACAGGGCGGCGACCACGCGGCGGCGGCGCATCAGCAGCACTCCGCGGCGGCGGGCTGCCGTCGTGGCGCGCGTGGGCTTGGTGATCGACTGCTGGTGGGGCGGCAGTTGTGCGGTGACGGCCTTGCGGGACTGGGCGGCGGCCGGGGTCGGCTTCGCCGGCGGCTTGGGCATCGGGGCCGCGGCCGGCTTCGGCTTGAGGTTCTCCACCGGTGTCGGGAGGACGGCCGTCTTGCGCAGTGGCTGCTTCTTCTCCGCGGGACGCCTGTCCCCGGGGCGCGGGGAGAGGGCGCCGTCGGTGCCGGTGGCCGCCAAGGCCTCGTCGGCGAGCACCTTCTTCTCGAAGCGTTCGCTGCGCCCGAGGGTGCGGATGGCGGCCGCGTAGCGCGCCTTCTCGCGCGCCTCGTTCAGTTGCTCTTCCCTGCGCAGCCACACTGGGACGAGGTACACGGCCCAGGCGCCGACGATTCCCGCGTAGATGAGGCCGCTGCTGCTCACAACACAGCACAGTAGAGGGGCCGACGATCATCAAGGCGCATTCTGTCGGCGTGTCGTTGAGGTTGTGACGAGACTGTTGTGACAGATGGGGCCAGTTGATCAGTCTAGGGTGTCCGCTGTTCCCCCATCAAGCACGGTCCACACCATTTGTCACCCGGCTGGAGTAGTGCCGCTGCTCGAAAGAGTGACGCGCCAGCGGGCCAGCAGTCCGTCCGGCACCTCCTGGGAGGTCAGCGCGAACGCCTCGTGGTCCCGCCAGTCGCCGTCGATGTGCAGATACGCCCGGCGCAGCCCCTCGGGGCGGAAGCCGAGCTTGTGGACCACACGCAGACTGGCCGCGTTCTCCGGCCGGATGCACACCTCGATGCGGTGCAGTCCGGCGGCGCGGAAGCAGTGGTCGACGGCCAGGGCGACGGCGGTCGGGGTGATGCCGCGGCCGGCGACGGTCTCGTCGACCCAGTAGCCGATGTTCGCCGAGCGCAACGAGCCCCAGGTGATGCTGGTGACCGTGAGCTGGCCGACGAGCCGGTGGGCGACCGGCTTGGCCGGCCGGCGACCCCGGCGGCCGCCGTGCTCGTGTTCGGTGTCCGGCAGGCCGTCGAGCACGTCGGCGGGGTCGGAGGGCTCGGCGTAGTCGATGGCGAACGGCAGCATCCGGCCGGCCAGCGCCTCGGTGCGCAGCCGCCGCACCATCTGCCGGAAGGTGATCCGCCCGCTGGTGTCACCGGGCGGCACGGTGGCCTCCCAACGCGACAGCCAGGACCGGTTGCGCTCCTTCAGCTCCCGCCAGGCCGGGGCGTCGGACAACGCCAGCGGGCGCAGCCGTACTGCTCCGTCGCCCAGGACCGCCGGCCACGCGGCGCCCCACCCGGCGGGCCGGTTCAGTGGTCGCCCCCGTGCAACTGGTCGAGCGCGTGCGCGAGCACCCGCCCCAGGACCGCCATGCCGTCCTTCACCCCGCCCGGGGAGCCCGGCAGGTTGACGATGAGGGTGTTCCCGGCGACGCCGGCCGTGGCCCGGGACAGCGCCGCGGTCGGCACCTTCGCCAGCCCCTCGGCGCGGATCGCCTCCGAGATCCCGGGCACCTCGTAGTCGAGCACCCGCCGCGTCATGTCCGGGGTCTGATCCGTCGGCGAGATCCCGGTGCCCCCGGTGGTGACGATCACGTCGTAGCCCAGCGAGAGCATCCGCCGCAGCACGACCTCCACCGGCGCCCCGTCGGGCACCACCTCAGGCCCCGCGGCCGCGAAGCCGTGCTCGGCCAGCCGCTCCACGATGATCGGGCCCGTGGTGTCGGCGTACACCCCCTGAGCCGCGCGGTTGGACACCGTGACGACCATCGCACGCCGCATCGCGCTCCCCCTGTCAGGCTGAGTGTCGCCCGCCAACGCTACTCACTTTCCTCTCCGGGTGAGACTGGAAACGAAAGAACCCCGCCGGTCACCCGACGGGGTTCTGCACGCGTTCTTCGAGGTGGCCAGGGCCGGGGTCGAACCGGCGACCTTCCGCTTTTCAGGCGGACGCTCGTACCAACTGAGCTACCTGGCCCCACCGCGAAAGCGTCCGGTCGCCCGGACACCTGGAACAGCATACCGGATGGCGGGGTATACCTCCCACCGGGTTTGCGAAGCCCGCTTCCGCGGTACCGGGCAGTGCCGGAGGGCCGCTCAGCGGTATCCGTACCGGTGGTCCGCCTGGCGGGTGGTGACGATCTCCTTGCCCAGCGGGGCCAGCGAGACCGGGATCAGCTTGAAGTTGGCGACGCCCAGCGGGATGCCGATGACCGTCAGGCACAGCAGGACGCCGGTGATCGCGTGCCCGATGGCCAGCCAGATCCCGGCGACCACGAACCAGACGACGTTCCCGAGGAACGACATGGCCCCGGCCCCGGGCTTGTCGACGATGGTCCGCCCGAACGGCCACAGCGCGTAGTTGGCGATCCGGAACGAGGCCAGGCCCCAGGGGATGGTGATGATCAGGACGCAGCAGATGATCCCGGCCAGCACGTAGCCGATGGCCATCCAGAAGCCGCACAGCACCAGCCAGATGATGTTCAGAATGAAGCGCATGTCTCCCCGCATATCCTCGCGCCGGCTGTTCGAACGGAGAACGCCTGAGCCGATCATCGCGTTCCATCGCGCCCACGGCCAGCCCTGAGCGGCTGCTCGGGCGGCAACCGGGCCGAGCAGACCGAGCAGACCAGGAGTCCGGGGCGGAAAAGCAGAAGAGCCGCCTCGCGGCGGCTCTTCGTATGCGGTCCCGACGGGATTTGAACCCGCGACCTTCACCTTGACAGGGTGACGAGCACTCCTAGCTGCTCCACGGGACCTTGTATGTACTTGTACTGCCTTACGTTCCCAGCTCGGCCGGTTCCCCGACCGCTCGGTAGAGCATATCGGATTACCGCCGCAGTTCCTAACCACTTTCGGCCCAACTGGTACCGCGTACCCCCAACGGGATTCGAACCCGTGTTACCGCCTTGAAAGGGCGGCGTCCTAGGCCTCTAGACGATGGGGGCTGGTCTGCCCTCAACGTCCATCCGTCCGTCGGGGACGAGTTGAAGCATAGAGCACGATCAGCCCCGGGGCCAAAATGATTAGCGGCCCCACCCGCCCATTCGGTCGGCATGCGAGTCGCGGGCGAAGCAGTAACCGGTTCTGTTAACGACGACCGACCCGCTACCCTGGTACGCGACACACGCCAGGGGCGTGTGTGGGGCGCTAGCTCAATTGGCAGAGTAGCGGGCTTTTAACCCGTGGGTTGTGGGTTCGAGTCCCACGCGCCCTACGAACGAGTGTTCTGTATCCCCACTTTGGGGCGCCTTTTTGCTGGTCAGGGCGTCGTCTGGCAGGTCGGCGCCATTTCTAGCGTTGCCCTTGTTTGAGTACTCTGTCGCGCGCGGACGCGACTTTGATCATGGTTGATCGAAGATCGCGGCAAATACGCGGATAGGGTTTGGGCTCTACGCGTCCTCGTCGTCGTTCCAGTCGAGAGCACGCTCGATGCGCTTGCGGGCGACGTCCTCCTGGCCGTCGACGCATTTGGCGTAGGTGGACAGCAGCATCTCGACGCTGTGCCCGGCCCATTCGGCGACCTGCGGTGCCGGGACACCGGCGTTGAGCCGGGTGGACACGCATGTGTGCCGCAGGTCATAGGGGCGTTTGCCGAGCGGGGAGTCGTACTGGACCTTGGTCGGCACGTCGAGGCGGGCGCCGGCCCAGATTTTGGCGTAGGTGGCCGGTCGGATTTTCTCGCCATCTTCGCGGGTGAACAGCCGTCCGTCTTCGGGGGTTCCATACTCGGCCAGGTGGGCCCGTAGGATCTTTACAAGGCCCGGGCAGGCTGCGAGGGCCTCACTTGGGCGGAGCCCCGCGTAGTAGAGGATTGCGAAGAACGCGGACAGATGTGCTCCAGTGCGGCCGCGGCCTTGGTTTTTTACTGCGGCGATGAGCTCGCGGGCCTGGACCGGGCTGACGACGACGCGGCGGTCGGTCGTGGTGGCTTTTGCGCGGCGCGGACTTGGCGATCCAGTCCAAGGGGTTGACCCCCAGGCGACCGAGTTCGATGGCGTACTTGATGGCGGCGGACAGGCCCTTCATCTTATTTAGGAGGCACAGCCGCAGCCGTCGCTGCGTCGGCAACCGGGTTCTGAGACATTCGGCAGATCAGATCGCCGACTTGAGCTCAGACCGTCCACGGTGGTTCAGAACGCCGGTGGCGCGCCGCCGTGGCCAGGCGATGGCGGTCGGTTGAGGCGCGGCCACCAGGACACTGATCTCCACGCAGCTGATGACCGGCTTGGACGAACGCGACGGCTTCGCGAGCGTGACACCGATCGACGGTATCGAAGTGCTCTGGTCCTGCATGAAAGGCCACTACCGAGTCGACATCGACGCGCACGGGTAACAGGAGCTTGACAAATCAGGCCCGCTAGAGTTGAAGCTGATGTAATCAGGGAAGTTCCACTGTTGATCAGAGCTTTGACTCACGCAGCTGGCGAAGTCGATAATCGACGCACGATGGGCCGTGATCTGCGGTCTGAGCTCGCCGCATCCGACGAGGGGGAAGAGTCGGTGGAGCCAGGTTCAATTGCGTGTGCGCGCAGCTCCGTGATTTCGTCGGATACCGATCCGACGCGGCCTATGCGGCATGTGCATACGGTGCCGAAGTCACAAGCGTACGCAAGCATGGTGGATGACACTGTGGGGTTTCGGCGCAGTGAGTGAACTACCTGGTGGCGCCATATGCGCATGACCTTGACGATCGTCGATCCGCTCCAGGCAGCGAAGGCGGATATCGTACTGTCTGCCGACGACCAGACTCCTATAGCGAAGATCGCTGCGCTGCTGGCGAGACTGGTCGGTAGTCCCGGACCGAATGCGCCGGCCTTGTTCGTCGGCGGGGAGTTGGTCGGTCCGCACCACACCCTCGCTTCTTCACCGCTCCTGGAAGGGGCGGTGGTCTCGTTGCACGATCCGTCCGGGGGCCTGCCGTCCGAGCCGAGCGGGGCGTTCGAGGTACGAATTGTCGGCGGGCCGGCGGCTGGTCCGGTTCACCGCCTAGCTCCTGGCAGCGTCGACGTGGGCCGGGCACCCGGGATGCAGATTCGCCTGGACGACCCTGCGGTGCCGGACTCCGCGCTTCGGATCAGCCTCGACGTAAGCGGCGTGGTACGCGTCGCCCCGTTCGAGGGGACCGCCGCCACGTTGGACCAGATGCCGCTGGAGACACAGGCCGTGTGGCCTGTGGAGTCGCAGATCGCTATCGGGTCGACGCTGCTCGAACTGGGGCCGTACATGCCGCCGGACGCGGCGTTGATCGTGGCGGAGGACGGCACCGCACTTGAGTTCAACCGGCCGCCGCGGATCCTGCCGCCGGAGCGGCAGACCCGGTTCCGGCTGCCGGCGCCGGTCAGCGAGGAGCACAAGCGCCCGTTCCCGATCGTGATGCTGGTCGCGCCGCTGCTGATGTCGGTGGCGATGGCGGTCATGATGAAGCGGCCCGAGTACCTGATGATGGCCGCGATGTCGCCGGTGATGATGCTCGGCAACTTCTGGCAGGACAAGAAGTCCGGCAAGAAGACATTCGCCCAGCAAGCCGCCGAGTATGAGGAGAAGAAGGCCCGGATCGAGCAGGAAGCCCGAACCGCTCTGACCGCCGAGCGGCGGGCCCGGCTGCATGCCTGCCCCGACGCGGCGATGATTCTGGACATCGCCACCGGCCCGCGGATGCGGCTGTGGGAGCGGCGCCGCGAGGACGAGGACCACCTACTGCTGCGGGTCGGCACCCTGGATCAGCCCAGCGAAGTCGTTCTCGATGACCCCGAGCAGGACGAGCACCGGCGCCAGGTGGCGTGGACCCTGCCCGACGCGCCCGTGACAATCTCGCTGCGTGAGCGCGGTGTGATCGGGCTTGCCGGGACTGGGGACACCCCTCGGGCGATCGCGCGGTGGCAGCTCGCCCAGACCGCGACCTTGACCAGCCCTACGGACGTCCAGATATATCTGCTGACCGATCGTGAAGCCCAGCCGGTTTGGGATTGGCTGCGCTGGCTGCCGCACGTTAGTGCCGGAGAAGGTACACAAGCCAGCGCTTTGATCGGTCTCGACGCCACGACCGTTGCGCAGCGCATCGCGGAGCTCAACGCCGTAGTCACCGCCCGGACGAAGGCGGTAGCCACGGACCAGCATCGGGAGGCACGGTTCGAGGAACCTGACATCATCGTGGTCCTCGACGGCGCGCGGCGGCTGCGTGCCATGCCGGGCATGGTCCAGATTCTGGCGCAAGGGCCTGCGGTCGGCGTTTACGCTATCTGTCTTGATGCCGAGCAACGGTTCTTGCCTGGCGAGTGCCAGGCAGTTGCCGTCGCGGGCCCGGATGGTCTGCGGGTCCAGCAGGTCGGCGAGGAAGTTCTGCGAGGAGTCCGGCCGGATGCAGTCTCGCCGGTGTGGTGTCAGCGTTTGGCGCGTGGTCTGTCAGCTGTTCGGGTGGTAGCCGAATCCAAGGACGAGACCGGGATTCCGACATCGAGCCGCCTGCTCGATGTGTTGGGTCTGGAGCCGCCGACCAGCCAAGCGATTGCTGCGCGCTGGAGCATGGGCGGCGAGACGACGATGGCGATGTTGGGTGAGTCGTTCGACGGCCCGTTCGGGATCGACATTCGTCGCGATGGTCCGCACGGTCTGATCGCCGGTACCACTGGTGCCGGTAAGTCTGAGTTGTTGCAGTCGATCGTGGCGGCGTTGGCGGTGGCGAACAAGCCGACGGCGATGACGTTCGTGTTGGTGGACTACAAGGGCGGTTCGGCGTTCAAGGACTGTGTGCAGTTGCCGCACACCGTGGGTATGGTCACCGACCTGGACAACCACCTGGTGGAGCGGGCGCTGGAGTCGTTGGGCGCGGAGCTGAAGCGCCGGGAGCACATCCTGGCCGAGGCTGATGCTAAGGATATTGAGGCTTACGGCGACATCCGGAAGAAGGCTGCGTCGACCGAGGGGCGTCAGCAGCTGGACCCGATGCCGCGGCTGCTGATCGTGATCGACGAGTTCGCGTCGATGGTGCGGGAGTTGCCGGACTTCGTCACGGGTCTGGTGAACATCGCTCAGCGTGGTCGGTCTCTGGGTATTCACTTGCTGCTGGCCACGCAGCGGCCCTCGGGTGTGGTGTCGCCGGAGATCCGGGCCAACACCAACCTTCGGATCGCGCTGCGGGTGACCGACGGGAACGAGTCGACGGACGTCATCGATGACCCGTCGGCCGGGTTCATTTCGAAGTCGACGCCCGGTCGTGCCTATGTGCGGCTGGGTGCCAACTCGCTGGTGCCGTTCCAGGCCGGCCGCGTCGGCGGTCGCCGCCCCGGCGCGGCCGTCACAAACGTGCCTGCTCCTTGGGGAACCCATCTGTCGTGGTCTGCACTTGCTGTCCAGCCTCCGCGCGAGCCGGAGCCTCCCAAGGCCGAGGACGACGCGGAGATCACGGACTTGAAGGTGCTGGTCGACGCGATCCGCGAGGCGAACACGGCGATGCAGATCCCGCCGCAGCACTCGCCGTGGCTGCCGGCGTTGCAGGACGTGGTGTTGCTCTCCGACGTGCCGCCGGTGCGTCGGCACGGTGGTCACGACCTGGCGCCGGTGCCGTGGGGCATCGACGATCTGCCGTCGTTGCAGGCCCGGCGGGCGGCGGTGCTGGACTTCGGTTCGCTGGGGCACATGCTCATCGCCGGTGCGCCGCAGTCGGGGCGCTCCCAGATGCTGCGCACGATGGCCGGTGCGATCGCGTTGACGCAATCGACCGCTGATGTGCACATCTACGGGATCGACTGTGGTTCCGGTGCGCTGCTGCCGTTGACGGCGCTGCCGCATTGCGGTGCGGTGGTGCAGCGTCAGCAGTCCGAGCGGGCGACGCGGTTGATCTCCCGGTTGAACCAGGAGATCGCCAACCGCCAGGAGCGATTTGCAGCGCAGGGCTTCTCCGGCATCGTGGAGCAGCGTTTGTCAGTGTCGCCAGAGGAGCGGATGCCGCACATCATCGTGTTGCTGGATCGCTGGGATGGCTTCTTGGGCTCGCTGGGCGAGATCGACGGCGGCACGCTGACCGATGAGATCCAGCGGATCATGCGCGAGGGCCAGGGGGTCGGCGTGCACATGGTCATCACCGGTGACCGCCAGGTACTCAGCGGACGTATCTCGTCACTGACCGAGGACAAATTGTCCTTCCGGCTGCCGGACAAGCAGGACTTCAGCCTGATCAATTTGCGGCCACGCAAGCTCCCCGACGAGATCGCGCCCGGTCGTGCGTTCCGGGCCGAATCGGGTCTGGAGACGCAGGTCGCCTTGCTCACGCAGGATCCGTCCGGTCAGGCGCAGGCCGCTGAACTGGCTGCGATCGCCGAGCAGGCCAAGGCCCGCGACGCGCAGATCCCGCACTCGCGCCGCCCGTTCCGGGTGGACGTGCTGCCCAACCGGATCTCCCTGGCCGAGGCCTGGGAGCTGCGGGACGAGAGCTCGACTGCCCGCCCAGGCTTCGCCCTGGTCGGCGTCGGTGGGGACGAACTGGTGGCCGCCGGCCCTGATCTCTTCGACGGTGTCCCGTCTTTCACCATCGCCGGACCGCCCAAGTCCGGCCGCAGCACCACGCTGGTCTCCATGGCGCACTCGCTCATCGCCCAGGGCGCGTCAACCGTGCTCGTCGCGCCGCGGAAATCCCCGCTGAGGGACATGCGTGGCCAGCCAGGCGTCCTGGCGGTGCTCGAGGAATCCGACCTGAGCGCCGAGGATCTGGAAAAGGTGATGGAGGAAGCGCCCGGACCCGTCGTGGTGCTCGTCGATGACGGTGAAGTGCTGAAGGACGCTTCCGCGGGACGTGTGTTCAGCGACATCATCGCCAATGCTTCGGAGGCCAGCTGTGCGCTGGTCGTCGCCGGCGACGCCGAGGAGCTCGGTGTCGGATTCAGCGGTTGGCACACCGAACTGCGCAAGGCACGGCGAGGCGCACTGCTATCGCCACAAGGACCCACCGACGGAAACCTGATAGGAGCTCGAGTACCGCGAGGTGCCATCGGCGCTCAGATCCAGCCAGGCCGGGCTCTGCTTCAGTTGGGCGACGGGGCTTTGCGCACGGTCCAGGTACCGATGTCCTGACGATGGCCTAATCCGCCGGTGCAGCCCCAAGTTGGGGACGAACAGCGCATGAATGAGAGTTCTGATTCACTGCATGCCTCAGGAGGCCGACCTACCGTGCTGGTCGGGGCGTGCAGCGTTCTACGAAGTCACCGCATGATGTCGGCGCAGGCTGCGAACATGTGACAATGCGAACGCTCATGCAGGGCGAAGCCCCAGTCGCCTACGGCCAGATCTATGTGCTGAGCGCAGGCGGTGAAGACCCACAAGCGTGGGAGTCGATGGGTGGCCAGCGGAACGGGCTGTGCGGTGCCGCCCTGCCAGGCACGATATTCCTGATCACGGGCCTGCACACAGGCAGGGTCGCTTTCACGGTCGAACTCCACGACGCCGAGCCGGCGCCGGGCGGGGAGTGGGAGGAGATCGTCGAGGCGTCGTTCCGGCCGCTCGGTGCCACTTACCTCAGCAGTTGGGGCGGTGAACCCTCATGGTTACTGGATCTACCCGACACCGGCTACCGCGTCCGCTACAACGCGACCGGCATGGACGCCGCGCGTGAGGCGGACGCCGAGCTGGACGACGAACCCTGCGTTGACCGGTATCTCCTCCAGTTCTGGCCGGCCCCGCCGTCCCCAGACCGGGTCGTCAGACAGACCAGCCATGCGGCGGCCTACTGGCACGAGAACGCAACGAGTCAGCCGCCACCGCTCACTCCCGAAGAGAAAGCCGAGGCGCAACGTCTTGCCGCAGCCAAGGCCGGCGAGGCCGAGGAGCGCTCCTGGCTGGCGGCGGAGACGGACTTCTGGGGCGGCCGTCTGCCGAGTGAGAGCGTGCGATCGCTGCAAGGTTCGGCCCGAGCCGCCGCCCTGCTCGACTGCGCTCTCGCCGAACGCCTGGTCGAGGTCGGCGGCGAGGACCAAACCCGAGTCGCGCGCTGGATCGCGCGCCGGGCCATCGCCGAAGCCGGGCTCGGCGGCATCGCATGGATCGCCGACGCACTGAGGGCCGCTGACGCCGGCGAAACTCTTCCGCCGCTGTTCAGTGACGAACGTGCAGCCTGGGACCAGCTCTGGTCCGACCCCGAGGTCCCGGACACAGAGGTGACGACCGTCGACGGCCGGATCGACAACTTCCGGCAGCAGGCCGCCGCGCTGCCCACGATCTTCGCGCTCGACCTCGAAGATCCGCTGCGCGCGGTGTTGGAAGCGTTCTGGGCGGCGGCAGCCACATTCGGACAGGGACGGACCGGAGAACTTGCCGACGAGATCCGCCACACGTTCCCCGAGGTCTTTGATCCTTCGCGGCCGATCGGGCGGGTCGGGGAGGCCTAAGGGTGCTGCCAGCGCAGTACCAAACCCAGTTCGGTGAGCTGGTGAACGACGGCTCGGCGTTGGCGTTCGCTGCTGATCAGGCCAGGCGCGCAGCGTTGCGGCGTGGGTGGAGGCGGCCGCGGGGCTGATCGCTACATCCTGTGCGAGGGTGCTGGTCGGGTGGGGGCGGCGTAGCGCGCGCAACACCGCGGCACGTGTTCGCCCGAGCAGGGATGTGAGAGGTCCGCCGCAATGAGGCGCGTGTCGACATTGCGGTAGTCGGCGCGGACGAACGCGGCGGTCATGGCAGGCTGCCCAGGTCAGTCGTGCCGGTGACGCGGTCGGCGCCAGCGTCGGCGTCGCATGGTGTGGGACGGCGTCGTCGGGTCCGTACTTGAGCTGGCGGAGTTGTCGACGTCGGCGAAGTACGCAGGCGGCCCCGTGGCGATGACCACCACGACACCGAGCAGAGCCACTTTGGTTCGCTTCGTTACTTGGGGTCGCTTCCCGACGCAATACGGTCGATGCGGTCGAAAGGCTGGAGTCTTTGTTCCGGGAAGGTGTGGCTCCCGGCGTCAGAGGCCGCCGGGAGCTACCTGAAGGTGATCGAAGGATCACGATTTGGATGGTGGTGCGCCGTTTGGCCAGACGCACGGCGCGCTGATAGCCATACTCAATCCCTGACCGCCGGTAACGCTCTCCTCGAGGCCTATCCGAAACCCGTCCTTAGGGTTCTGGTAGGTGAGGATCGTCGAGGTGTCTTCGACGCTCTTGTAGCCGTTCTGGTTCGCGTAGGCACGGAGAGCGGCGAACATGGAAGGGTTATCCGTTGGGGGAACGTCTCGTAGGAAATTATCAAGACTGGCGTCGTACCTACCCTTCGGCCCGCCGTCGTTCGGGTCCTCGCACTCCGAACTGATGAGCCCCCCGTTGGCGACGAGTCGAGGCTTGACCGGAAAGATCGCGGCAATCTGATCCACGTAGCTCTGCACGCGCTGCTTCGCCTGGTCGAGGGTGATGGTCTGAGTCGCAGCGGGACCAGGGGTGCTAGACGATGAGCAACCCGTCATAAGCAGTAGCACAGCGGCGGAGATGGGAACCGCCAAGCGCTTCCGGTCAGCCATGCGGATTGCCTCCGACCGCGATCTGGCCGATCGCTTTGAGCGATGGTGAGTTTGTGTCCCAGTATTGCGAGTGCGAACCGCCATCAAGGACCGGTTTTCCGGAGACAGTCGGCAAGATATTCCCGCCGAATTCGGCGGCGGCTGGGTTCTGGCCGAACCAACCACCGTGGCTGCCCTCGTCGTTCAGCCACGAAATATAGGCTCCGGCGATGGGAATCCCGAGCAGAACTGCGTCGCCGTAGGTATTGAGCTGCGGTACCGGGTCGTTGGCCGCGGCACCGGCCCAGACGTGGGCCGGGTCGATATGGAGATCGGAGGCGTGGTCGACGCCGACACCGGGACTGCCGACGAAGATGACGCGGTCTACAGGTAGGCCGTGGTCACGCATAGTGAACCCGACTGCTGTGGTGCCGTAGCTGTGTCCGATGATCGTGTTCAATGACGGAGAGCCCAGATGCGTCGTGCGTAGACCGACTTCGAAACTGAGTAGCTTGCCTTCGGCGTCTTTCGCGTAGCCCTCGAGCGGGGAATCGGTGACGATGTTCTGCGGCGCGTCGTATCCCACCCAGGTGATCGATGCCGTGGCCTGGGTCCCGTTGCTGGCGTCGTTCGCGGAGTCGACCATTTTGTCTGACCGCGCGATGTCGTTGCCGATGGTGCCCAGCCGCGCGGTGGTACCTGGCACATAGGTGATGACGTTGTTCGCGGTATCCGGGTTATTGATCGCGACGATCGCGTGGCCCAGACCTTGTTCGTCCGACCCGAGCAAGAACGCCGGCGGCATGTCGGGATGGTTGTACAGCCGGTCGCTGATCGCCTGGAGGCCGTTGTACTGGTCTTGCAGCGCCTTGACTTTGTCGTTCCACGTGTCCCACTGCGCGCCCTGCGTGTCCTTCGATGGCTCGGTGGCCCTGAGCGCGTCCAGCCGTGTCTTGGCGTCCTGGAGTTGGAAGGCCAGCAAGATTCGGTTGGCCTTGTCCCGATCCACGCAGGGGATGCCGTCCAAGGATCCGATGACGTCTGGATGCTCATTCAGCAACTTGTCACGTTCAGCCTGCGATAGCGACGTCCACCACGCGGCGATCTCGCTCGGGTCGGCTCCCGGTAGCGGGAGCTCAGCGACATCGAGGTCCACTGCGGCTTGCGGAGCGAGGACGAGGTCGGTGACGCTGCCGCCGAAGGCCGCGAACCGTTCGTTGAAGTCGCCAGAGCTTTTGCCGCTGGCGCCCAGTTGTGCGGTGATGTCGTGTGCGCTGTCGGTTGCGCTCCTGATGGTGTCCATCCAGATGCGTTTTGCGTCGCGAAGATCGCTGAGCAGGCTTACCAAGTCTCCGCGTCGGTTTCCGATCGCCAGCCAGCTCTGCGCGATCTTGTCGTAGCTCGCCTTGTAGGCGTCATGGTCCAAGGTGCTGCTGCCGGCGTAGTCGTCAAGACGCGTCTCAAGCTCGGGCCTGTAGGGAATCGCCACCAGGGTCTGGACTGCGTCTTGGGACAACCCGCTGTTCACCTCCATCTCCTCGGCATCGTAGAGCGAGGCTGTGGCGAGCAGATCGATCTGACTCTGGATATCGGCAATCTTGCCGCTGAAGGTCGCGAATGCGTCCCCGACCTCCCGATATGCCTTCGCGGCACCGTCGAGCATGCCGGGGAAGGGCCCGGCCGCTTCGCGGAAGGCCTCTCCGGATCTACCCATCCACGTGGTGATCGCCGGGTCATTGATCAGGCTCACCGCTCCGCGCCATGACTGATCGACGTCATTGGCGAAGGAGTGGTAGCGATACGCCATAGTTTGCAGACCCGAGCTGTCCTGGGGGACAGGATCGGAGCCCAGCCCAAGCGGCCACCACTCGGTCGGACGGCCGGAACTCCCGCCGCCTGGAGCTACTCTGCTCATGTGGCGGCCCTCAGAGTCCGTACACGTGGTGGCCGACGATATGTCTTCCATCGGGATCTGTGGCTTGACCTGCCAAAGCTCCATCAGTTTGCCGGAAGCGCGTAACTGAATCGCGGCACATGGACGACAGCACGGAGATGAAGGAGTCTATTGAGGTTGCGGCTTTCGTCCAGGCCTCACTGAACTCGGTCGTCAGATCCGTCAGCTGGCTCTCGCCACCGAGACCAATAGGTGGATCGAGCGTCAGCGCGGACCCGTCCCACTGCCCTCGGATGCGGTCGACTTGGTCGGCGAACGTCGAGAGTCCATCAAGATCGAGTTGCAGGTCACCTGGCGATGTCATGGATCCCCCCTGAGCTATGACACCTTGCGTCCGAGACGACGCCGTTTGACGATATGAAGCGCCGACGGTCGGTGTCAACGCGTGATGCTACGGATCACGCTATGTAGTCGACGCCATTTCGTTCCTCGCTATGATGACGGCAGCCGTCAGATCGATCTCCGTCTTGGGGTCCGCAACAGCCAGAAACTCTGGCGTCGGGGGTTCACGTGGCCACATCAAAGTCTCAAACCTCTGTCGATCCAGCGGATCCCCTGCCGCCGACTGAGAATCCTCCTGTGGCTGATGTCTGCTCCGCCACGGTCGCGGCGCGGTGGCAGGACCTAGTCGCAGACACGCTCGCGCGGCGCTGGACGGTTCTGGCCCCTCTAACGGTCGCGCTCTCTGCCCCGCTGCTGCTGCGGCATCGCGAGGTCGTAGCGTGGCCCGCCTTGATCTTCCTTGCGGCCGTGTGCGTGCTGCTAGGTGCGGTGGACCTGCGCCATCGCCGCTTGCCCGTCGGCGTAGTGCTCGGGTCCTACCCGGTGCTGGCCGGGTTGTTGCTGGTTCCGGCGCTGGCACATCATGAGTTGTCGGCGTGGGGCCGGGCTACAGCGGCCGCGGTCGTGGTCGGCGTAGCCATGCACCTGATCCCGAACCGCATCATCGGCCACGGCGACGCCAAACTGCTTGGGTTGTTGGTCATGATGCCGGCCTGGTTCGGCTGGTCACTCGTGCTGCCGGCGCTGCTGGTGTTCTTCGTGCCGGTGGCCGTGGAGTCTGTGGCGCTGCTGGCTACGGGCCGCGCCAAGCGCGGCGACCAGATCGCGTTCGGGCCACCGCTGATGGTGGGTGCGTACCTCTACCTTTTGCTCACGGCCAAAGGCTGGTGAGTTCGGTGACTGCGGACGACTCCCAGTTGTGCGAGGCCTGAGGTGCTCAGGCGCGCCCAGGCGTCGATCGATTCCTTTCGGATACGGTGTCTGCGCACGTCAGATTGCTGATCTTGCTCGAGTTCGTTCACTCACGGGGAGAAGGGCATGACAAGCCACCGTCTGATCGCCGCGCTTCTCGGAGCTGCTGTGAGTTGTGCAGGGCTGGCCGGCTGCGGCGGCTCGAGCTCGAAGCCGAACGCCAGCTTGAATCAGACGTTGCCCTCTATCACGGCCTCGACGTCATCTACGCCAGCTCCGTCTACGACGACCACATCCGTAGACCCGATCTCAGCGGCAGTGCTCAACGCCTAGAAGGCCTATAGCCAAGCAAAGATCCAGATGTACGACGAGGCGACGTTCGACGGCAACCTGATGAAGTACGCCTCCGGCCAGGAAGTCCAAAAGCGTCAACACAACGATCTCGGCTCTGCGCCAGACCGGTGTCAACTACACCGGCACCCCGAACCCCAGCCCCACTGTCGTTTCGGTGACTGGCACCACTGCCCAGGTGCACGACTGCTTTGGCTCGACAACGTGGATACCGGTCTACTTCGGCGGGTCCTGCAAGGGCAAGAGCGCGCTCGCACAGGGAAGCACAGTCGCCGCACATCCACTGACCGCTACGCTGACCAAGCAACAGGACGGTCGTTGGTACGTCACCAGGCCACCAACGAGACGGCCTCATGCTGACCAAGATCGCAAGGTTCACGTCAGTGTCGGCATAGCCGCCGGTTGACGGCTGCTTCGGGCTCTTGCCCGCAGCTGCCACAGCCTCAAGATCCGCTTCGGTGGAAGCTGGCCGAGTGCAAGGTGCTCGAGTGCCATTACCTGCCTGGTACATCTCAGCTACCTGCCACCACCGACTTGGCTCCTGCTGGCGGCCAAGCGCAGGTGAGCTTGGAGACGGGCTGTCGCCCCTTGTCGATGGCTGCCGGAACTTCGAGGCCTGAAATGCTCAGGCGCGCACAGGTGCGGATCGATTACTGTCGGGTATGGTGTCTGCGCATGTCAGATTGCTGATTTCTGAGCTGGGCCGAGTTCGTTCGTTTTGGGGGAAGAACGTGACAAACCATCGCCATATCGTTGCGGTCCTCGGTGCGGCCGTGAGCTGCGCAGTGCTGGCAGGGTGCGGCGGATCGAGCTCGAAGTCGAACCCTGGCTTGAACCAGGCCCCCCCAAGCACGTCACCCTCCGCATCGTCAGTAACCACCTCGGCCGACATGACAGCGCAGGAGACGAGCGCCGTACTTGATGCGTACAGGGGCATGGTCAGCGTCACGGACCACGAGTTCGCCACGAACCTTCCGGATCCCGACCTGATGACGTATGTGAGCGGCAACGCCTACGTCTTCTTCAGCAACGCGCTGACGTACCAGATCACCAATAACATCGTCTATCCGGGGACGCCGCAGTCAACACCGTCAGTCACCAATATCACCCCTAGTGGCGCCACCCCCAGCGCAACAATCACCGACTGCTTCGGCGGTCCGAGCTATATCCCCGTGTTCTGGAAGACCAAGGACGGTCATAAGCAAGGAGACTCGGCCGTCGTTCCAGGGACTTCGGTCAAGGCACATCCGGTAACGGTGGTCCTGGGGGAGTCGGGCGGGCACTGGCTTGTGGTCAACTACATCCCCGCTGATCAGAGCACGACATGCTGAGCAGGTCGAGGGTGGCGGTGTCTGCTGTCGCGTCGGTGCTGGTAGCTGGAGTGCTTGTCCTGATCGCGAGCTTGGGGTTGATGGGATCAGCGGCTGCCTCACCGACCTCAACGCCGAGCGCGTCAGGCACCGGCACCGTGAGCTGCCCGCCGCAGGACATCGATCCTCGAACCCGCGCGTGCCACATTAAGGTCACGTCGCCCCCTGGCGGCCAACCGTCATCGACATCGTCTTCTTCGAAGGGCGGATCTGGCGGAGGTGCCTCACAGTGCATCCTCAACGACCCGATTCTCGGACAGAAGATCGTCGACTGCCACCTCGACGGATTCGGCTGGTACGAGAACAACTGTTATTACCGTTTGTCAAACCCCCAGCCGCCGCCGAGCGATACCGTCTGGGCTGGGGAGCCGCCTGGCGGAGCGGCATATGACGCGAGGTGTTTCGGGGAGACCCGGTTCGGCCCGTCCTGGCCGGGGACGTTGCTGCTGCCTATGAAGATTTGGCTGCAGAACCCGCCGCCGACGGGTAACGGACCTACACCGACCGATCTGGCCAAGCAGGCGCAAGCCGAGATGACGCTGAACGGTCCGACGATCAGTACTGCACCGACGACAGGTGGATCCGGGCTCGTCGGAATGCCTGTGTGGCTTTGGACAGCGCAGACGCCGCAGACGTGGGGGCCGCAGTCCAAGACGGCGACAGTTCCGGGATTGAGCGTAACCGCAACTGCGACCGCGAAATCGATCACCTGGGATATGGGAGACGGACATCAGTTCTCCTGTGCGAACCCCGGGACTGCATACGCGCCGTCGTACGGTAGCGCCGCATCGCCGAACTGCGGCTACACCTACACCCAACCGTCAGGCGGCAATCCGGGCGGCGACTACAAGATCACTGCAACGACAATCTGGCAGGTCTCGTGGGTGGCTTCCACTGGCCAGACCGGCACGCTGCCGCCGGTGACTACGCCGCCGTCGACTACCACCGTCAAGATCGGTGAGTTGCAGGTCGTCAATCACTAGCCGCTACGAGATACCAAGCTAGGGAAAGGGTGCAGCCGTCGTGGCCGACACCACGTTTTATCCGAATGCCGCCACTGGCCCCGTCATTCCGGCCGCGGCGCCGCGGGCGGTTCCACCGCGGCGCCGGCGCCCGGGGATCATCGCGTTGTCCGTGGCCCTGATCCTGGCCGGCGCGCTGGGTGGCGTGCAGCTTTACAACAGTGTCGGGCACACCTATGAGGTATTGGCGGTGGCTAAGGCGGTGCCGGTCGGGGGGATGATCTCGGCTGACGACCTGACTACCGTGCGTATCTCGCTGGATCCCGGGATCAAGCCGGTTTCGGATGCGGGCCTGGTTGTGGGCAAGCGGGCAGCGGTCGGGCTGGTGCCCGGCACGCTGATCACCAGGGGTGAGGTCACCGACGCCCAGCTTATCGGGGCGGGTCAGGTGCAGGTCGGTATTGCGACCACCGTCAATCAGCGTCCTGCCACGCCGTTGAACCCCGGGCAGAAGGTGACGCTCATCGGTATCCCCGACTCCTCGGGCGGTGGCCCGACGCTCTCGGCACCGGTTTCCGGCACGGTGGTGCTGGTCGGCCCGGCGGACTCGCAGCAGACGGTGGTGGTCGACGTCGCGATTTCAGCGGATCTTGCTCCGCAGGTTGAGCCGGTCGCGGGTCAGGGCAAGGTGGGGATCGTGCTGGATGGGTCGGGGAGCTAGTGGCTGTCATAGCTTTGACCGGCTCCACCGGCGCTCCAGGTGTGACCACCACGGCGCTGGGCCTGTTGCTCACTTGGCCGCTGGCCTCGGTTGACCGCAGAGTCATCCTTTTGGAGGCCAGCCCGGACGGTGGTCGGATTGCCGCCGGCTTTCTGGAGGGCCAGCTTGGCGGGCGCTGGTCCCTGCACAACCTGGCAGCTTCGATTTGGCAGGACACCATCAGGGAGACGTTCGCCCAGCAGTTGATCGACATTGGCCTCAAGGAACGAGGTCAACGGCTTGCCCTTCCCGGGCTGCGTGGTCCGGCGCAGGCTTTGGCTATGGAGCCCGTGTGGGATCCGTTGGCGACCTTGTGCAGCTCGCTGGACTTGTCCGGCACTGACGTGGTGATTGATCTGGGTCGTCGGGGCGCCTTCGGTTCTTCGGCCGCGCTGGCGCTCAGCGCGGATGTCGTGGCATTTGTGGTGCGGCGGCGGCTGGCGTCGTTGGACGACGCAGCCGCTCGCATCGAGGCGCTGCGGCCGATGCTGGTCGAGGCGGGCAACGCCGACGCACTGCGCCTGTTGATCGTCGGCGACGGCCCCTACGACAAGAATGACATCGCGCGGCAGATGGGTGTGCCGCTGCTGGCCGATGAGCTGCCTTATTCG
The DNA here is from genome assembly GCF_018274385.1 of Catenulispora pinistramenti. Lineage (GTDB taxonomy): Bacteria > Actinomycetota > Actinomycetes > Streptomycetales > Catenulisporaceae > Catenulispora > Catenulispora pinistramenti. Next base: position 19,885 of record NZ_JAAFYZ010000033.1, read on the forward strand.
CCCAAGCACGCGGTGCCGCTTTCAGACGGCCCCGCAAAGGGCGTAGACATAAACAGTCCTCTGATGCGGGCTTACCGGTCGGCCGCACATCGCGCTGTGGAGGTCATTGCTGAACGCCGGGCCCGGCTCCTGTACCCCGGTCCGAGCGCAGGCACGGGGAGCTATCGTTGACCTCGAACAACGTGATCAGGTTCTCCGGGCCCAGCGCGCCACGCCCGCCGGTATGGCCGCCAGAGGGGTCCCAGCCGGTCATGGTGCCTGAACCCACCCCGTCTCCGGCATCACCGCCGCCGCGGCCACCAGTCGATTACGCAGTCGTGGCGAAGCTGAAGGCGAGGATCGCAACGCAGCTGCAGGAGATCATCAAGGCCAACCCGAAGATCAGCGAAGCCGACCAGAGACAGTACGGCCGAAAGCTGATCAACGACGCGGTCGGCCGGTGGTCGACGGAAGGTGCGGCCCGTGGGGTGGCGCAAAATGAAGCCGTCTATTCGGCCTACGTCGAGGCCCTTTACGACGCTCAGTTCCGGCACGGCCGCCTCCAGCCGTATCTGAATGACCCGAACGTTGAGAACATCCTGATCAACGGATACAAGGATGTCTGGGTCGACTTCGCCGATCGTCCACGCCAGCAGGTGCCTCCGATCGCGGATAGCGACGAGGAGCTGATGAGGTTCTTCCAGAACCTCGGTCAGCGGTACGGCGGGAACAACGCCGAGCGCGAGTTGTCCAACGCCAACCCGATGCTGGCGCTGCGTTTGGGCGACGGCTCCCGTATGCAGGCGGTGGTACCGCCGATCACTCCCGCGCCGTACGCCACCATCCGCCGTCACCTGGTCAAGGACCTCGGGCTGAACGACATGATCAGGCTCGGCACGCTCGACCCGATCCTGGCGACGTTCCTGGCGTCGCTGGTGAAGGCACGTAAGAACATCCTGATCTGTGGTGACCAGGGCGCCGGTAAGACGTCGCTGTTGCGGGCGATGGCCCGCGAGATCAACGACGGCGAACGGGTCGCCACCATCGAGACCGAGTACGAGCTCTACCTGCACGAGTTCCTTCCGCAGGTGGTGCCGATGGAGACTCGGCAGGCGAACGCCGAGCGGGTGGGGGAGAAGTCCGACGGTTCCATCTCCGTCGGAGACCTGATTCCGGCGGCGCTTCGCATGACGCTGTCCAGGATGATCGTCGGTGAGGTCCGCAGCGACGAGATCGTCTACATGCTGCGCGTCATGACCTCCGGCTCGGGTGGCTCGATGAGCACCATGCACGTGCGGAGACCAGAAATGATCTGGGACCGCATCGCCGAGCTGTGTGCCGAGTCTGGTGTGCCGGCAGACCTGGCCTATCGGCTGGCTACCAACGCCATCGACTTCGTCGTCTTCGTGACGTTGCTGGACGAGACTCTGATCGGAGGCCGCCGGCACCGGTTCGTCTCACACGTCGTCGAAGTCGCCGGCCGCGGTGAGGGCTCAGCTCCCGCCACCAACACCATCTTCGGCCCGCGCAACGGCGACCCTCGTGGAGTGCCGCTGATGCGGCCGGCGTGTGCGGATGATCTTAGGCGCGTGAACTTCAATCTGAGTCATCTGGACGGCGGCCATGGCGCGTGGATGCAGCCGTTGAAGCTGGTAGTGGGGTCGCAACGATGACGGCCGGAGAACTGCTGGCTCTGATGGCCGGCGGCGCGCTGGTGACCGGGATAGTGCTGCTTGTCGCCGGGGTCTATGGCACCGATGCGCCAAAGGCTGAGAACCCTTTCGCCGGGATGATCGCGCACTGGCCACGCCTGGGGGAGACGGTCGAGCAGACCGCACGCCGCCGCCAAATGCAGCTGCTTGCGTGTGCTGTGGGAGCGCCGGTGTTGTGGTTGGTCACTGGCTGGTTCGCTTCAGCAGTGTTGCTTGTTGCTGCGGTATTCGGGATTCCGTGGCTGCTGGCCCCCACCCGTAGCCATAAGGGAGCGATTGACCGGCTTGAGGCGCTGGCCGAGTGGACCCGGCACTTGTCCACCCAGCTGCAGAACCTGGGCATCGAGCAGGCCATCAAGGCCAGCATGCGGACCTGCCCAGTGGCTCTGCAGCGGGAGGTCGGGACGTTGGTGGCTCGGTTGAATGCCGGCTGGGACTCGGACGACGCGGTCCGGGCGTTCGCCGGCGATATCGGTGACGCCACCGGCGACACGGTTGCTGCGGCGCTGCTGCTGTCGCTGCGCGATCGGGGCCGAGGGTTGTCCAGGGACCTGTCTGACTTGGCGGACTCTCTGCTGCAGAACGTCAGTATGCGGCGGGAGATCGAAGCGGAGCGGGCCAAGGCGCGTACCACGGTGAAGTGGATGTTGTACTTCATCGTCGGTGCGGCCGTGGTGGGGCTGTTGGATCGCTCGTACATGAAGCCGTACACCACGCTCACCGGGCAGTTGGTACTGCTGGGGCTGTTGGCGATGCTTATCGGGATCTTCGTGTGGCTACGGGCTCTGGTCTCTGACAAGCCGGCACCTCGGTTTCTGGTCATCGACTCGCGTAGCCCCGTGAAGCCTGCACGGCCGAAGGAGGGTCCGAAGTGAGCATCATGATGCCCCCCGCTTCCTGGCTTGTGGCCGGTGCAGCGGTCGGCGGCGGGATCGCGCTGCTGGTGCGGGAGCTGCTGCCGGCCCCGCCGCAGTTGGGCGCGGCACTGGAGCGGCTGCGTACGACGGAGCAGCCGGCTGCCGAGATCCGCGGTCGTGCCTGGACGAACCGACGGGTTATGGAGGAATCGCTGGGATCATGGCTGGTCCGGCACGTCGCGACTCTTCCCGGGGTCGGCCTCCCGCGCAAAGATCTGAGACTCATCGGTGAAAGCGTCGAGCGCTTCTTGATCACAAAGGTCGGTCTGGTCCTGCTGGGCCTGGCGGTGCCGCCCTATCTGGCCGTCGTCGCAACAGTGTTGGGATCGACTCTGCCAGTCGTCATCCCTGCCGTAGGCGGTATCGCAATCGCCGTCATCATGTGGTTCCTGCCGGACATGGACGTCAAAAGCAAGGCAGCTCGGGCCCGGCTGGAGTTCGCCTATGCCGCTGAGGCGTACCTGGACTTGGTGGCGCTCAAGAGGATCGGTGATTCCGGTACTGCTGAGTCGCTTGAGCAGGCTGCTCGCGTCGGCTCCGGATGGGCGTTCGTCCTGCTGCAGGACGCGCTGTTGGAAGCACGGCTGAACCACGAGCCGCCATGGGACGGGCTGCGACGCCTGGCGGAGGAACTGGACCTACCCGATGCCGAGAGTATCGCCGACATCGGCCGGCTTTCCGGTGAGGACGGCGCCCGGATCTATGAGACATTGCGGGCCCGCGCTTTGGCTGTGCGTACCCGGCTACTGAACTCGCAGGCGGAGCGGGCCAAGGCCGCCACCAGCCAATTGGATGCGCCAGCGGCGTTGCTACTCGTCATCATGTTGATCTTGGTCGGGTATCCGTTGTTCGCCCGGATCCTGTCCTCCTGACACGGGCCTCACTACGCGACCCGAACTTGCCCGATTCGAAAGGAAATCCTGATGCAGTACCGATTCAAGGGCGTGCCGGTGCCATCGACGCTGGTGCCCTTCGCCATATACCTGGAGGTTTTGGAACTCCGGATCCGCAAGACCGTCGGCGAGGACCGTGGCGAGGGCGCTGTCAGCGCCGCGATCGTCATCGTGGCGATCGTCGCTATCGCCGGCGCGATCGTGTTCGCGCTCAACGGCCTGAAAGACAAGACCGTGTCGAAGGTCAACAGCACCAACCCGTGACGACCCTACGTCGGCCCGCCGTGTCCACCCGGTGGAGCACCAGACTCTCGCGGTGGCGCGCTGTGGCGTGCCAGGACGAGGGCAACGGGCCGATCTCGACGGCGATCGTCTTCCCAGTAATGCTTGGCTTGGTGTTCGTCGGCGTGCAGCTGGCGATGGACTACTGGGTTCACGCCGTGGCGATCTCCGCTGCCCGCGAAGGCGCCCACGCGGGAGCCGCCTATGGCAAGACTCCCGACGACGGCGTTGCCGCCGCGTGGGGCAAGCTGCACCAGCTCGCTGGAAACGGCGCCACGCATCTGGCTGTCGATCCGCAGGGCAGTACCGACACGCAGGTACAGATCAACATCAGCGGCAATGCGGCCAGTCTGTGGCCGTTCGGGCCGGGACCGAAGTTCCACGTCACGATCACCGTCCCGGTGGAGCGATACGTCGCCGGGGGCGCCCCGTGAAATGGCTCCGTGGCGACCGCGGCAACGCGGCGATCGAAGCTGGAATCATCGCCCCAGCTCTGATCGCTTTTCTGTCCCTGGTGTTCTTGGTCGGCCGAATCGTCTTGGCCCGCGCTGCTGTCGATGAGGCCGCCCGCGATGCCGCCCGGCAGGCTTCGATCTCCCGGACCGCCGCCGCTGCGCGCTCACAGGCGCTGAACACTGGTACAACCACGTTGATCAACAACGATCTGCACTGCAGCGAATTCAGTGTGGATACCGGCGGACCCGATCTGGACGCTCAGTTCGCCAAGCCCATCGGGACCCTGGCACAGGTTCACGTGACGGTGACCTGTGTCGTCTCATACGCGGACCTCGGGTATCCGTGGCTTCCCGGTAGCAAGAAGATCACATCCGAGTTCTGGTCCGTGATCGACTGGTGGAGGCCCAGGTGAAACGGCTCCTACGCACCGCAGCCGTCGGCGATCGCGGCAGCGTCTCCATCTTCGTGGCCATCTGCCTTATCGGCTTGATGGGCCTGATCGCCCTGGTATTCGATGGCGTCGGCAAGATCAACGCTCAAGAGCGGCTGGATGACATCGCTTCTGAAGCGGCCCGGGCCGGTGCCCAAGGTGTCGACCCCACACTCGCGATCCCCGGCACCACGATCAAGGTCGATCCCGGTCGCGCGATCACCTTGGCCGGCGACTACCTGAACCAGTACAAGCTGAAGGGTCAGGTCACCGTCAACCCGGCCGGAACCGAGATCGACGTCCAGATCGACAGCAGCTACACGCCGCTGTTCGCCGGCTCCATCGCGAACCTCGACCTCGGCATCACCGGCCACGGACACGCCGACCTCGTCTACCGGGTGGACAAGCAATGAGACCAGCACGTCAGACCTCCCCGCTGCGCCGGCTGCGTGAGATCGCCGTCGGCTTGCTCAGCCTGCTTGTGCTGCTCGCGGCTACTTTGGGGCTGCCGGTGCTGCTGTACGTGGTCACCAAGGGACTCCTGCCGCACCACACCCCGACCACCAGCGGCGTCCGGGATCTGTTCACCAAGAAGGACAACGGCTCGACGTTGCTCGCGGCTGTCGCGATCGTGGCCTGGCTGGGCTGGGCGGCGTTCGCGGTCAGCGTGCTCATCGAGATCCCCGCCCGCTTGTCCGGTCGTGCCGCGATCCGCGTACCGGGACTTGGCTGGTCGCAGAAGACTGCCGCCGGGCTGCTGTCCGGGATAGCGCTGCTGCTGACAGCTGCCCCCGGCCTGGCCACGGTGCACACCGCGGTTCCACACCTTCCAACTGTTGTGGCGACGACGGCCTATTCCCAGCCAGCTCAGATGACGACAATGTCGCAGCAGATCAACGTCGACAGCCACGGCGAAGCCCATACGACCACCTACGTCGTTCAGCCTGGCGACAGCCTGTGGAAGATCGCAGAGGACCATCTGGGCAGTGGCGATCAGTATCCAGCGATTGCCGCGTTGAACGACGGGCACGTGATGCGTGACGGCACGGTCTTTCACGCTGAGGTATTCCTGCAGCCGGGCTGGACGCTGCAGGTCCCCGTTCGCGCTGTGGCAGAACCGGTGCCAGCGCACACGGGAATGCATGACACCGCGGAGAGCCAGCACGTTGTGCAACAGGGCGAGTCCTTGTCGGAGATCGCCGGACACGACTACGGCGATTCGGCGCAGTGGCCAAGGATCTTCGCCGCGAACGAGGGGGCGGAGCAGAACGGTGGACACTTCACCGACCCGAATCTCATCTTCCCAGGTGAGAGACTGACGATTCCGTATCTCCCGGCGCCATCTGCGGCCCCAGGGCCGTCCATCGTTGCGAATCCAGATCCTGCCAATCTGGTCCACCACGCGCCTATGACTCCCTCCGCCCCGAGCCAAACACAGCATGACGATGCTGCCAAGGCCGTAGAGAGCATTGCAGACGCGCTGGGCGATACGGAACGACCAGCTACTTCGATGGCTCCGTCTCAGTATTTTGTGACATCACCGCAGGGGTCTGCGGATTCCTTCCCGCCTTCTGGCAGCTCGGCGTCGGCCGTCACCGCGTCTGAGCACGAACAGAACATCTTGCTCGTAGTCTTCGGTATATCGGGCATCTCCGCGTCGACGTTGCTCGCGCTGCTCGCACAGCGCAGGAAGATCCAACAGAACCGCCGAGTGGTCGGTCACCGGATCGCCATGCCCGGCTCTCAGGCCGCAGGCCTGGAACGACAGCTACGCGCCGGCGCCGATCCGGCCAACCGGGATTTCCTCGACCGCGCGCTGCGTACCTTGGCCAAGCACTCGGCCGACACCGGCCGCCTCATACCGGAGGTCGCGGCCGCCATCGTGCGTGAGGGCGGCGTCGAGCTTCGACTCAGCCACCCGTGCCCGCCGATCGCACCTTTCGCAGCACTCAACGATGCCGCGTGGTGGTGCGCCAAGGACCAGGCGAAGCTGCTTGCCCGCAAAGCGGCTGCCGAGCAGCCGATCCCGTATCCGGCGTTGGTCATGATGGGGCAGACCGGTGGTGGCGAACCTGTGCTGCTCGACCTGGAGCACTACGGGGTCGTCGAGATCGGCGGCGATCAGCGGCAAGCCGCCGGGGTCGTCCGCTCCTTGGGCGTGGAGCTCCCTTGGTCGGACTATGTTTCTGTGGCGCCTGCGGGTATATCGCTGGATCCGGCGCTCGCCCGCAATCAGGTTCGTCGCGACCCGCCCGAGCAGGTGCTGCCCGCTCTTGAACAGTGGGCACAGGCGGTGGGTGACGCGCTTCCGGAAGGTGCGGGGAGCGGGACAGAGGCACTTCGGATGGCCAGGATCGGGCAGACCAACCCCGGCGTGACTGAACCCCGGGTACTGCTGGGCGCCGGGGAATGGGTTACCCCACAGCGGGCCGAGCAGCTGAGCTCGCTTGCGCAAAGGCAACCGCGGGCCAGTACGGCCGCGGTCATCGCCGTCGGCGACAGCGTCGTACCAGTGGGCCACCGCATAACCGTCGACGGGGCCGGCGAGGCTCTATTCCATGACCTGAACCTCTCCGTGACTATGCAGCGCGTCGACGAGGAGCAGCATGGCCGACTGATGAGCGTCGTGTCGCCTACTCAGCTCCCAAGCATCATCGAGCCCGGGTGGCAGGTCGGCCTTGATGCGTTCAACCGAGCGGTTGCGAAACAGCCGAGCTCCGGTGAACCAGTCGCGCAAGACACGGAGCATCAGGAGGTGTGGGTCAGAACTCTGGGAACGATCGATGTATGGGGCACCGCATCGGTCACTGATCCGAAACTGGTCGAAACAGCCGCGTACCTCGCACTCCATCCAGGAACCGGCATCACAGGACTCAGCACCGAACTCGGCATCGCCACCCAGGCCGCCGGAACCCGGCTGGCCCAGATCCGCGACGCCTTCGGCCTCGATCACGAGGGAAGCGAACTGCTACTGGCCGCCCCCGATGGCCGATTCGGCTTCACCGAGCGGGTTGGTTGCGACTGGACTGCCTTCGAGGAACATCGCCGGAACGGCCGCTTCATGCAGGCTCTGGCCTTCGTCCGCGGCGAACCGTTCGCTGACGCCTGGCCCGGCCGCTATGCCTGGGCCGAGCCGTATCGGCAGGTGATGATATCGACCATCATCGATGTCGCTCACACCCTCGCGCAGACCTGCCGTGAAGATCGCGACTTCGAGTCCGCCAGGTATGCCGTCAGCCGAGGCCTGCTCGCCGTCCCCTACGCCGAGCTGCTGTACCGCGACCTGATGCTGGTGGTCGGTGATGAGGCGCGTCCCGACCGCGATGAGGAACTGGCGACCTTGTTCGCCACCTTTAGCAACATCTGCGATGAGCATGGGATAGAACCCATGCCGGATACAGTTGCGGTGATGCAGCAGCTCAACGGCCTCGGCCGCAAGACTACGCCCGGCCTTCGGTCGGTGTCATGACTATCGTCGACGACACCTTCGGTGTCGCGCGAGACGGCGACTGTCTGTACGGGAAGACGATTTCAGCGGTTTGCCCCTGACGGCAGGCAAGTCGCTCCTCAAGGTCGCTACGCCAGGTGTGCCGGCCACGCTTCCAGCCGCTGAACGATGCCACCCAGTCGTTCCTCGAACTCGTCAACGGTCAGCTCGGTAGTACGCCTGCGATGCCAGAGGTCGTCGAGCTCATCGTCGAGATCACCCAGTTCCATCAGCTTGTCGGCTGCGGCCAACTTGGCTGCGACCCAGTCGTCGGCCAGTGGGGCGGGGGAGCCCGGGTCGCGGTTTTTGTTGTTTATCACTGCGATCGTGCATCGCATCTCGGCGCTGATGCCACGTCCGACCAGCTCGATCGTCTGGAAGGTCGTGTCGTTGTCGTGCAGTATTTCGTCCAGGAGGGCGAGGATCCTCGAGCTGTGGATTGTTGGCTTGTCGGTCACGAGCCTCCTCCAAGTAGTCCTCTGGCCCAGCGCTGCGCGGCGAAATCGGTGGGAACGTCCAACCCGCCGGCTGACAAGGTCTTCGTGCAGAATGTCAGACAGTTGTTGTCCCGCAAACTATAGTCCTTGGTTACCCCGAGATTATCCTTCATGTACTTGATGGCTGCTTCAGAGTTGGGGAGTTCGAAAGGGATCGAGAAATCCGGAGGCTCTCGCAGGTTTAGCCCGCCTTCGTTGCCCAGGAGGCGAATTTCAGTTGGCCCCCCTGGATGTGGCCATAGATCCTGATGCCTGGTTCCGGCGCCTTCGGCCACCTCAATGCTGAAGTGTCCGTATTCGCCGATCCTTGGATAGTAGTGCAGTGTTGCAAGGCCTGGTGTGGGAGCTTCCGCAGTCTCGCAGAGTCCGAGCGGGTCGAAGAACGTTAGCGGGTTGAGAACATAGGAGTGGTCGTTCGGTGACGGACCCAGGCCGAGCGGGTCCGGTGTGAGGTAGTTGGCGGTATCAGGGTCGTAATAGCGGTTCAGGTTGTAATGCAGACCGGTTTCGTCGTCGTAGTACTGCCCCGGAAAGCGCAGGGGACAGTCCACGTCGGCGTCAGCTCTGGTGGAGATGGTGCGACCCCATAGGGTCGTCGTGGTGCGCCAGGCGATCTGGCCATCGGGCGTGACGAGTTCGGTGGGTGTGCCGATCAGGTCGGTGACGATCGCATGGAAGGTCTCGTCGATACGACTCTGGTCTGCGTCGGCTGCCCAACTGCGTTGCCGCTGCGCTGCAGGTTGGAAGGTGCCCGGGTCGTAGTCCCATGTCAGGGCGACAAACACCCCGTCATCACCGCGTGTGAGCCGTTCGGCCACGCGCATGCCGTCCCACGTGAAGCGGATCTGCTCGGCGACAGTGCCGTCGTCTCCCAGCCGGTACTTGCCGGTGCGGCGGCCGATCGGGTCGTAGCTGTAGCGCCAGGTGCCGTAGTCGGGAGTGGTCGCTTCTACTAGTTGGTCCTGGGAGTCCCATGTGTAAGCCCAGGTCTTGCGTCGGCCGTCCAACGTTCGGCGGACGGTGCGCACCAGACGCCCGGTCTCGTCGTACTCGTGGTGCGAGCGGCCGAACTGGTGAATCAGTGTGCGCTTGGCGTTGGCCGGTCCGCCCGCGGCACTTGGGTCGCCACTTGCTACAGGCGTCGCCAGGTTTCCATATGCGTCATACGCGTAGGACTCGTGCCAGTCTTGCGCGCTGATCGCAGTTACGCGACCGGAAGTATCGGACGCGATGAGACGAGTTCCCCTGACGCTGTCTTGGAGCTCGACAGGGACTCCGTCGGGACGCCAAGTCCAGGAGCGGCTCAGAATCAGGTCGGGCTCTGTGAGACCGGAAGCGCCCAATCCGTTCTCTGCATACGGATTACCGCGCTGTAGGCGTTCGCCAGTGGGCCGGCCGGCGGCGTCGTATTGCCGGACCAGCCAGCTGTCGGTGCCGAAGCCGCGATGGGTCTGTCTTCCTGCCGCATCGACGACGAAATCCAGGCGGCCGGTACCAGCGTTCAGCCCGATTGCACGACCAGCCGCGTCGTAGGTCCATTCCGACTCGGCTCCCGAGGAGGCGACTCTGCGGATTCGGCGCCCGACCGCGTCGTACACGTAGCGTGTCGTGTGCTCGCCCACAGTCTCGGCGAGAACTCGTCCCAGCGGATCGTGCTCGTATGCTAGAACGCTGCCGCCCGGACCACTCGCATCGGCCATGCGCCCAGCAGAGTCGTAGGAATAGCAATACTCACCTTCGGGGGTCTGCCGTGCCACTACGCGACCGACGGCATCGCGGACGAGAGTGATCACCTGCCCGGCCCCCGTGGTTCGTTCGACTATGCGCCCAGCCGCGTCATATGAATAGCCAAGGCGGCGCCCGACGAAATCGGTCTCCTCCGTCAAACGGCCGGATGCGTCATAGGCGTAGCTCCAGGTGCCACTGTCCGGGTTCGCGACGGCCAGCAGGTTGAGCTCGCTGTCGTACCGGAATGTGTGTCGAACACCGTCTGGGCCGGTCCTTGCGGTCAGCGTGCCCATCGGTCCCGGCTCGAAGGCGGTGATCGCGCCGATCGGGTCCACGGACTCAAGCAGTCGTCCGTTGGCGTCGTGTCGCCATCGCACGGTGGCTCCGCTCGGATCCGTACGGGAAAGCGGCAGACCTTCGGCGCTCCATTCGAATCTCGTGACCGCCCCCAGTGGGTCGGTTACTTGGACCACACGGCCGACCTGGTCCCGGACGGCGCGTGTCGTGTGGCCGAGCGGATCGGTCTCCGCTATGACCAGGCCGGCCGCATCGGTGGTGAACCGAGTTGTCGCACCGAGGGCATCCGTGCGGGTCAGCAATGAACCTGTCGGCGTGTATTCGAACCTGGTCACAGCGCCGGTGGGGCCGATGAGGCATATCAGGTTGCCGCGTTCGTCGTGTTCTTGCTGCCAGGTCGTGCCGTCCGGGCCGGTGGTCTCGACCAGTTGGTGCGGTGCGCTGTACCCGAGTGACGTGACCGCGCCGTCGGCTGCGATGACGCGTCGCACGTTACCGGCATCGCCGTACTCGAACGTGGTCTGGTTTCCGAGGGCATCGGTATGGGACAGGATCCGGCCGTCGCGATCCGTTTCGGTGAGCTTGGTATTGCCGAGTGGGTCGATCTCGGTACGGACGTGACCGTGCTCGTCGTACTGGTACGTGGTCTCGTGTCCGAGGGAGTCGGTGGCCACGGTGGTTCGGTTGCTCGGGTCGTAGGAGAACGTCCCTGACAAGAATTGGCCCTCGCCTCGAACCACCCGGCCAAGGTGGTCGTAGTGGTAGGCGTAGCGGTAGCCGGAGCGGTCCTCCCACGCGACGATTCGGCTCTGCTCGTCCCACTCGTACCGCAGCGGCAGGCCGGAGGAGTCCACCACGCCCACCAGACGGCCGTGCTCGTCATAGTCGAACCGTCGCAGCGTTACGTCAGACCCGGAATCCGATACGGCGGGATCGACCAGCAATCGCAGGGCCGTGATCCGTGGCCCGGCTGCGGTAAGGCTGCTATCCACAGCGATCCTGTAGCCGGGATGCTCGACCATCTGCGGAGTGCCGGAGGCGTCGCGCACGATGCGGATCTGGTTGCCGTTGCGGTCCGATATCGCCGTCAGGTCCCGGATCTGTCCGGCCGCATCCTGGTAGTGCACCGTCGAGAAGTGATAGGTCTTGCCCGACCAGGAGTCGCTGATCCGAATCTCATCGGTCTGCCGGTTCCACACCAGCGGCCAACGACGGCCCCGTTGAGGCAGCACTTCGAATTCGTCGGCGGGCACCGGGTAGTCCAGACGTTGTGCATCGTCCCCGGCGAAGTGGATACCGGCTTCGTTGATCGACAGCCGTTGGTCCAGCGTCGAGGACCAGCCGGGGCCGAACAGACGGCCTGTGGCGTATCCAGAGGTGTAGGCACGGCGTAGCACTAACGGCAGTACCCCGGGCAACTCCACGTCAGTCGCATCGGTAAGCATCCACCCGGACACCACGTCTACGGGGTCGAGCTCGGTTTGCGCGTCCTGATTGCCATCCGCGGTGCGCGCTTGCTCTCCGACTGCGTTGCCTTCGCCTTCCGTCGTGACAGCAGTTTCCGTCCCGGCAGTGTTCTCAATGCCCTCTGCCTCGCTGCCGACAACGTTGCGTTCCTCGCCTTCGGCCTCGCCACCGAGCTTGCCCAGAACTTTGCCGCCCACCGCGCCCAAGGCTTTACCGCCGAGAGAGGTGGCACCTAGCATTCCGGCGCCCATCAGCGCGTCGCCGAAGTGGCCTTGCATGGCATCGCCACTGATCTGCAGGCCGGTGCTGGCCAGCGCGACCAGGTTGTCGGCCTCGGCCAGGCCGGCGGTGACGACGTCGACACCGGGGATCCAGGAGGTGGCCAGGGCCAGGACGTCCAGGACCGGGGCGATCTCGTTGGCGACCTCGGCGATCTTCCCGCCCCACTCGGACAGATCCGCGCCGAGGTGTTGCCACCAGTGCTTGTTGTGGATGCCGTCCGATTGGGCGTGATGCATCGCTTTGGCGCAGTCCTTCGCTGCGGTGATGCGGTCGTTGTAGGCCTGGTGCGCCTGCGCGGTCAGCGCGGCCATACGGTTCTTGGCGTCGCTGAGGTTCTTCTGCGCGATGTCGTGGTCGGTTTGGGCGTCGGCGACAGCGTGCGGGTTGGGGTTGACGGCGTGGGTCTGCTGCGCACCTTTCAAATCGTCCGCGGCCGTGTCGGCGTTGGTCGTGGCGCGCTGTAGATCGATCTGCGCGTCCTGTGCCTGACGCAACGCCGCATCGGCCTTGGCCTGCGCCGCCTGCAACTTCGGCGCGTACGCCGACAGCGCGTCGGAGGCTTCGCTGTAGGACGTGTACAGCTTCTGCAACCGACCTGGCAACGAACCGAAGTTCGCCTTGAAAGCATCGGCGGTCTGACCTACCCACTGCAGTGTCGCAGTGTCCCTACCAAAGGAATTCAAGCCTTGGTATGCCGACTCCACATCGTGCGCGAAGTCACCGAACTCCTTGGCAAGCGCCTGAACCGACTCCACGACACCAGGTGTCGGGTCCCCGTCCAAACCCAAAATGTCCCAACCAGACGGACGCGTCAACGGCCAGCCCTCCCCCGAGTCTGAACTTCTGCTTGCTCACGCAAGCAGTCGGTGGGACCAGGATGCTGCCCAGATCGCCGACGCCTTGCGACAGGCAGCGAGTTTACAAAGTCGACCGCGTGCGCGGTAACCCCCGAGGTTGAGGCAACTACTCACTGTCGTGTAGCGCCCCACGGCGTCTCGTGTTTGGTCATGAGTAGGTCCGGACCGCCCGGGTCACGAGGGCCTGTCTCGCCTCGGAGCCTACCGAATAGGGCAAGGTGCGGGGCCATCTATCACCGGCTAATACTCCCCGGCCAACCAGTGTGTCGCGGATCCGATAGACGCCCAGTACGACGCCCCGCATCGCGCGGTAGCGCGCGGCACGATCACCACGGCATAGCAGCGAGCTATCGGGAGGGCGGGCGGCGGGTCAGCTGGTCGGCCAAGACGCGTTGGCCAGCACGTTGTGATGAAAGCCTGGGTCGTCCGACTCCAGGCCCAGGGAGTACTGAAGCCGGTCGGGCGGCGCACCGCCTCGGCGGACGCCCGGTCGGTCGCCGGAGTCCTCTTCGGGTTGCTCGCACGCGCGATACGGGCCTTGAGATCCGGGACCTGACGACTCGAACTCGGACGAACGGACCCTCGGCAACCGTCGGCGAGGCGTATGTGCAACTGCCCCACCGAAGCACTCGATCATGTCGGATGTCCGAGGAATCCCAAGGGAGTCAAGGTCAGATACTCCGAAACACTAGGCCAGAGACGGCGCCCCCGTTCTCTCGCCATCCATGACCCACACATCAGTCCTCGATTTGCGCGGCTTTTCCCGCCAGCGGTCAGCCCTGATCGACGCCGAGGAGCGTGCCCGCTTGACCGAACGGCGTGGCGAGGTTCTGGATGAGTTCGACGAACATCTTCTTGTTTCTGGAGGCACCGATGACACCCGCGGCCCAGCCCGAGGAAGCACTGGTCAGCCGCACCACTGTCGTTCCGGGTTGTGGACCGGCGAAGATCGTGAGGCCGACCTTCACGGACTGCCGCTTCCCGGCGAACGCCCCGAGCAGAATCGTCAGCGGGAGGCTGCCACGCTTCGCATGGCCTGTCGTGTAGTCGTTCCACACAGTCGTGAATCCGGCGGTGCGAAGGACCTGGTCGGCCATGGAGCGAACGTTCTCGGCCTCTCCCTGGATGAGGAAGTCTGCATAGCTGCTCAAGACCGTTGGCTCCTCGTGGTTGATTGAGGCGACTTGGGTAGTGCGCGACGAGTGAGGCACGGCCTGTCGTGCTGTGCGGCGTGCGGCAGCTTAGGTCGAGCCGGCTTTGGACGGCAATACCTCCTGGGCTCGGCAGCTGCTTCGCGAAGAGCTCGGCAGCACCGCCGTCAAACGTTCACTCGGTCAGCGGCAAGCCGTGCGATCCGCAGCGCGAGAGTTCTCGGCCACATCAGTTTTGCGAAAGCGGTGAAAGCCGAGATCAGTCAGGAGCGCCCAATTTCGTCGGCTCGCGGGTACGACGGGTCGAAGGAGCATCGCGGAGCAATCCAACGCGGTGCGGACCGTCTCGGTGATCACGGCTAATACGCGCCCAAATCGGCGACGGCGCGCCCGACGCGACTGCTCCGCAGCATGACAGGACCGGTGTATTCGAATCCGGGTTCGAGTCCCACGCGCCCTACCCCACGATCCTCCTGCCGCGGCGGTTCCGCGCAGGTCAGCGATACGACGTCGGCCGCCGGAGGCTGACTGGCGCAGCAGGGTGGCGCGCCTGTCCGTGAACGCGGTCGCGGGTGCCGGCTCATGATGGCACGGGGGTCCTCGTCGCGTCCCGTCGTGGGTTGGTCAGTGGGGTCGCGGGGTTTGTCGGAGGCTCCGGGCGGGATTTCTGGACTGTTCGTCCGTGGCTTGACTACTGGATGAATATTCCGGGTCGCCGACTGCTATGGCAGGAGCCTGGGCTGGGGTTCGGGGGTGGTCGGCGGAGGGCTCAAGCGCGGATCGTTTGACCAGGGTTGCAGTGCTCTGTTTTGATCGGTCAAGGGTTCGATCGATGTCGACTGATCCCCAAAACACAGTGTTGACTGCCAGAAACGGGGTCTGGCCAGGAGACCTGGGGTCGGTGGGCGGACCCTGCGTGTCATGGCACACCCTGCTTCGGCGTTTGTCCGAGTGAATGAGGTTTGCTGTGTTCAAGCCCGATACTGTGAACCGCCCTCGGTCCTGCACCGTCGCGGTGGCGGAGCCCAACGACGTGGTCCGGCTGGGGTTGGCGGCGATGCTCTGGGCGTTGGAGTCGGTGACCGAGGTGGTGGCGTTGGCTTCGGCCGGCGACGGGGCCGAGGAGTTGCGCTCCACGAATGCTGATGTGGTGCTGGCTTCTTGTTCTCTGGAGTCGGAGGTCCTGGACGACATCCAGCGGTGGGCCGATGAGCGCGGCGCCAAGGTCCTGCTGGTCATCAGCAGCGCGGACGATCCGCGGTTGCCGGAGTTCGCGCGGCGGGCCGCCGACGGGCTCGTGCTGTTGGAGGGCCTGACCGTCGAACACCTCGGTGGTGCGCTGGCCACGTTGGGGCGCGGTGGGCAGGTGGCGGTTCCGGCCCGGCTGGCGCGGCAGCTGATCTTCGGTACCCAGTCGCAACGGCGCGCCGACTTCTGGCATCGCAATCTGTTGACCCAACGGGAGACGGACATCCTCCAGCTGCTCTCGCAGGGCTACAGCAACAAGCAGATAGCCCCGCGGATCGGCATCTCCGAGCACGGGGTGAAGCGGCACGTGGGCAACATCCTGGCCAAACTCAACTGCTCCAACCGGACCGAGGCCGTGTCCTACGCCCTCCGGCAGAACCTGCTCACCGCCGCGCCCGCGGCGGGCTGACCGGTGGTGGGAACGGCCGTCGGGGATCCGGCGGCGCCGACCGGGGTCGGTCCCGACCGCCGGCGCGACTTCCGCACGTACTGGCTCGGCCAGAGCGTGAGCGTGGTGGGGGACCAGGTGGCGGCGTTCGTGCTGCCGACCATCGCGATCACCGGGTTCGGTGCCTCGGCCTTGCAGGTCGGCATCCTGAACACCGTCAACACCGGCGCCTACACGCTGCTGGGCCTGTTCGTCGGGGTGTTCATGGACCGGACCCGGCGCCGACCGGTGATGATCGTCTCCGATCTGGTCCGGGCCGCGGCCTTCGGTGCCGTCCCGCTGCTGTCCGCGGCCGGGCACCTGGGCATGGGCGTGCTCTACGTGGTCGCCGCGATAGCCGGGGTCTTCGCGGTGTTCTTCAACGTCGCGAGCCAGTCGCACCTGCCGGCGCTGGTCGGCTCGGACTTCCTGGGCACCGCGAACGCGCGCATGGAGATCTCCAACACGCTGAGCCTGGTCGTCGGGCCGACGCTCGGCGGCCTGCTGATCCAGTGGTGGGGCGGGCCGACGGCGATGTCCGTGAACGCGGTGTCGTTCCTGTTCTCCGTGGCCGGCGTCGTGCTGCTGCGGACGCCGGAGCCGCCGATGGAGGCCAGGGCGGCGAGCCCGGTCTGGCACGATCTGCGCGAGGGCGTATCAGTACTCTGGCAGCATCCGGTGCTGCGCCGCACGACGATCGCCTCGGCCGCTCGCAACTTCGGCAACACCGCCGTCAACACCGTGCTGCTGCTGTTCGCCTACCGGGCGTTGAAGCTCTCCAGCGGCGTCGCGGGGCTGCTGTTCGCCTCGGGGACGGTCGCGGCGGTGCTCGGCGCCTGGACGGTGTCCCGGCTGCGGCGCCGGCTGGGCACCGGGGCGACGCTGCTGGCGGCCAACGGCGCCGGCGCGGTGTGGGTGCTGGCCCCGTTGGCGTTGGCGGTCCCGGCGCTGCCGCTGTTGATCCTGCTGCGGGTGGTGTCCTCGTTCTCGCTGCCGTTGTGGAACTCGATCGTGGTGACCCTGCGGCAGGGCGCGGTCCCGGCGAACCTGCTGGGCCGGGTCAACGCCACGGCCGGGACGTTGAACTTCTCGGCCGTGCCGGTGGGCGCGCTGGCCGCGGGGTTCGGAGCCCAGGCCGGGTCGGCCGCGTTCGGGACCCGGACCGGGCTGGCGCTGACCATGATGGCCGCGGGGATCTGCTCGGCCGCCGGGACCGTGGGTCTGCTGAGCCGGGAGGTCAGGACCCTGCCTTGAGGACCGCCTGCAGCGCGGCGCCGAGTTCGGCGTGCCGGAACTCGAATCCGGCCGCGGTCAGTACCTCGGGGACGGCGCGCTGTCCGGTGTAGAAACCGTCGGCGTACTCCCCGAGCGCGGCCCGCAATACCGGGCGCGGCAGGGTCCAGAGCGCGGGGCGGCCGAGGGCGCGGCCGAGCGCCGCGGCGAATTCGCGTTGCGGACGCGGATCGGGTGCGGTCACGTTGACCGGGCCGGCGACCCCGTCGGCCGTCATCAGGAACCGTACGGCCGCGGCCGCGTCCGCCATGGTGATCCACGGCAGGTACTGGTCGCCCCGCCCGAGTCGGCCGCCGAGGAAGGCGCGGAAGGCCGGGGCCTGTGCTTTGACCACACCGCTGTTCCGGCCCAGCACGGTGCCGAAGCGCAGGAGCAGCAGCCGCGTGTCCGGACCCGCCGCCTCGGCGGCAGCCTCCCAGTCCCGGCACAGCTCGGCGTGGAAGCCGGTGCCGACCGGATCGCCTTCGCCGACTTGGCGATCCTGCGTGTCGCCGTAGTAGGCGGTCTCCGAACCGTTCAGCAGCAACGGCACCCCGCAGTCGCGGACCGCGGCGGCCAGTGTGTCCGCGGCGATGACGCGGCTGTCCCGGATCTTCTGCTTCTGCGCGGCGTTCCAGCGCTTTCCCGCCAGACCGGTGCTGTAGAGGTTCACCACCGCGTCGAGCCCGCTCAGGGCGCCGGCCGGGATCCGGCCGTAGGACGGGTCCCAGCCGATCTCGTCCAGCCCCCGCGACTCGCCGCGGACCAGGCGGAACACCGTGTGTCCGCTGTCGCCCAACTCACGGACGATCGCGGAGCCCAGCGCACCCGAGGCGCCGGCGACGGCTATTTTCATGGGATTCTCCTTCGGCGTTCGTGCGGGAGTCAGGCGGAGGCGAGGTCGGCGGCGGTCTTCGCGGCGACGTCGACAAGTTCCCGGTCAGTCCAGGCGAACAGCGATGTACTGCGTCGCGGCACCCGCCGCGGCGAGGAACAGGAGTCCGGCGGCCGCGTAGCCGACGAAGCCGACGCCGGCGCTCGGATGGCCGCCGGTCATGGCGTGCAGCATCGGGTACACCGGAGGCAGCGGCTTGGCCAGGATCACTCCCAGCACCAGCGCCAGCCCGACCAGCACCGAGGCCCCCGGCCGGCCGATCACCAGCCGCGAGCACAGCAGTCCCAGGCCGATGCCGACCGCCGCGCAGGTGAGCTCCGCGGCGGCACCGAGCAGCACCGAGCGCACCAGCACCGTGTGCGAGCCCGAGATGACCGGGTAGCCCAGCCCGATCACGACCATCCCGACGCAGAACGTCGCCGAGACGGCGACGGCGGCGGCGAGCGGACCGCGCGCGTTGCCGGCGTTCACCACGACGATCGTCCGGCCGACCGGTTCCTCGATGTTGACCACGGCCGCGGTCAGCCAGGTCGCACAGGCCAGTACCGATACGGCGGCCGCGGCGTAGACACCGAGCAACGGACCGCTGTCGCTGCTGGTGAGGACGGCGAGCAGGGCCAGGAAGAAGACCATCGGGGCCACGTAGCGCTGGGAGTGCAAGGCGGTCGAGAGGGTGTAGCGGTACAGCGCTTTCATCGCTGGCCGCCGATCTGGTTCGCCGGGTTCGCCGGGCCGCTGCCGACACCGCTGACGCCGCCGACGCCGCCGACGCCACGGACACCGCCCGAGCCGCCGACGCCGTTCGCCCCGGCCGTGACACCGCCGAGCAGATTCGGCGGCTCGGCGGCATCGTTGTGCCGCACTCCGTCGACAGTCCACCCGCCCTGCAACGCGACCAGCAGCAAGGCATCGCACCGGTCCCGGTCCACGCGTACCCGGACCACATCGCCGGTGGCCTCCAGCGAGCGCGTCCCGGCCAGCCCGCGCAAATCAACGGCCTGCGGTCGCGTCGCCCGCAGCAGGACTTCCGACGCCGTGTCGTGCACCCGCGTCGGGAGGGCCTGCCGGGACAGCCGTCCGGCCTCGATCCGGTAGACCTCGGTCGCGAGCCCGCCGGTGATCGCCTCGCGGTGGTCGGTGAACACCACGGCGCCGCCGGAGCGTGCCGTGTCCACGATGATCTGGGCCAGTACCCCGTGCGCGGAGGCGTCCAGCCCCGACCACGGTTCGTCCAGGATGAGCAGGCGTGGCGGCATCAGCAGGGCCTGCGCCAGGGCGACCTTCTGGGCGTTGCCCTTGGACAGCTCGCGGATCGGGGTCTTGGGACCGCCGACCAGGTCCAGCCGGGTCAGCAGTTCGGTCGCCCGCTCGGCCGAGCGGGCCGTACTGAGACCCTTGATACGGCCCATGTGCGCCAGGTACGCCTCGGCGGACAGCCGGGTGCTCGTGGGGAACCGGTCCGGGACGTAGCCGATGACGCCCGGGTCGCCGGTGCGGGTGCCGGAGCTGGGTCGGCTCACCCCGGCCAGAACCCGCAGAAGCGTCGACTTGCCTGAGCCGTTGCCGCCGGTGACGGCCTGCACCGTCCCCGGCGCGGTGGTGAAGTCGACGTCGACCAGGACCGGACGGCCCGGCCGATAGCGTTTGCTCACAGACTGGAGAGTCAGCACCGGGGAGGTTCCTTCTGTATCGAGGTATAAGAGTCGAGCCCCGTTATTGTCTGTTCCAGATGCCTGCTATCGGTATCAATACGCTTGGATTCAGCCTTTTCGGTGGTCGTCGCGAACAAGGCGGCCAGTCGGTCGAGTCCGTCCTCGATGCGTTCCGGGGTGAGCACGCTGCAGGACAGCCGGATCGCCCGCGCCGCGCCGGGCCCGGAGGCGAAGTGCCGCATCGGTGTCCACAGCACGCCGAACTCCCGTGCGGAGCGTTCCAACAGCGCGTCGTCGGCGTCGAAGGGCACGGACAACACCAGGAAGAAGCCGCCGTGCGGCCGGTTCCAGGAGATGCCGGAGCCGGCCGGGAACCGCTTGGCCAGGGCTTCCAGCAGGGCGGCCATGTTGCGCCGGTAGACCGCGATCTCCCGCTCGTTGGCCTGGACCAGGCTGCACCCGTGGGTCAGCAGTTTGCCCGCGACCACCGCCTGGGCGATCGGCGAGGTGTTCACGGTGAGCATGCTCTTGATCTTCGCCAGCTCGTCGGCCAGGAGTCCGCCGCCGACCGTCTCCTGGTCCGCGACCAGGTACCCGACCCGTGCGCCCGGCATCCCGGTCTTGGCGAAGGAGCCGAGGTAGACGACCCGCCGTCCGGTGTCGATCGACTTCAGCGTCGGCGGCCGCTCGTCCCCGGCGGAGAACAGCCCGTAGGGGTTGTCTTCCAGGATCAGGAAGTCCTCGGTCTCGGCCAGCTTCAGCAGCGCGTGCCGGTCGGCGGTCGACAGGCTGATACCCGAGGGGTTCGAATGGTCGGCCACGATGTAGCAGGCGCGCGGGCGTCGGCCCTCGGCCTTGAGCCGGCGGATCGCCTCGGCCAGGGCGGGCAGGTCCACGCCGGCCGGGCCGCCGGGCACGGCCACGGTCGGCAGGTCGGCCAGCCGCGCCGCGCCGACGATGCCGACGTAGGCCGGTGCCACCGTGAGCAGGACGTCCCGTTCGTCGGCGCGCAGGGCGCGCAGGACGAGGAACATCGCTTCCTGGCATCCCACGGTGACGACGATCGACTCCGGCGCGGCGTGGATCCCCTCGTCGATCGCCAGATGTTCGGCGACCAGGTCGTCGATGACGCCCTTGGTGCGGCCGTACTGGAACAGGATCCGGCAGACCTGTTCGTCGGTGAGGCCCTTCTCCTGCCGGAGGTAGCTCTCGAACCGCTCCAGGTATTCGTGGATGAGCCGGGTGTCGAAGAACTCTTCGTAAGGCCGTCCGGG
The DNA here is from genome assembly GCF_018274385.1 of Catenulispora pinistramenti. GTDB lineage: Bacteria > Actinomycetota > Actinomycetes > Streptomycetales > Catenulisporaceae > Catenulispora > Catenulispora pinistramenti. The sequence continues at coordinate 41,088 of NZ_JAAFYZ010000033.1, forward strand.
CGCGAAGGAGACGGCGTCGGGATAGCGGTTCGCTATCTCGTTGAGGAAGTTCATCGAGTCCAGCGCCGGATCGGACAGTGAGGCATGCAGATCCGTCACCTTGATGGCCGCGGTGGTCATACCGATCCCCTCCAGATGGTCAGCGTCCGTGCCGCCGCCGGATCCGGACAGCCGGCCAGGCCGAGCGCCTCGGCGAATTCCTGGTGGAACAGGCCGAGGACGCGGTCCGCCCCGGCCTCGCCGTCGGCGGCCAGGCCCCACAGCGCCGGCCGGCCGATCAGCACCGCGTCGGCGCCGAGAGTCAGGGCCCGCATGATGTCCAGGCCGCTGCGTATCCCGCTGTCGAACAGTACGGTGCCGCGGTCGCCGACCGCCTCCCGGACCGCCGTGACCGCGTCGGCCGAGGCGATCGCGCCGTCCAGCTGACGCCCGCCGTGGTTGGAGACCACGACCGCGTCGGCTCCGAGGCTGATCGCCTTCGCTGCGTCCCGCGGATCCAGGATCCCCTTGACAATCAATGGAATCGACGCGGCCCGCCGCAGCTCGGTCAGGTCCGGCCAGGTGAAGGCCGCGAAGGTGGCGGCGGTGTGCGCGGCCACCGCGGAGTCGCCGACGACCGCCTGCCGCGCGCCGGCGGCTGCGCTCGAATCCGTGAAGTTGGCGGCACTGACGTGGGCCGGGACCGTGAACTCGTTGCGCACGTCCCGCAGCCGCCGCGCCATCCACGGCACGTCGACCGTCACCATCAGCGCCGCGCATCCGGCGGCCTCGGCCCGGCGGACCAGGTCCCGCGACTGCTCCCGGTCGCGCAACGGATACAGCTGGAACCACGTGGTGCCGCCGACCTCGGCGACCTGCTCCAGCGGGGTGCTGCTCATGGTCGAGACCGTGAACGGGATCCCGGCGCGCTTCGCGGCCCGGGCCAGGGCGAGCTCGCCGTCGGGGTGGACCAGTCGCTGGTAGGCGATGGGCGCGATCGCCGCGGGCATCGCGGCCCGGACCCCGAACAGATCGGTCCCGGTGTGCCGCCCGCTGAGGTCACCCATAGCCCGCGGCACGAGGGCGACGCGGTCCAGGGCGGCGCGGTTCGCGGCCAGGGTGGTCTCGGCGCCGCTGCCGCCGGCGACGAAGTCCCACACCTCACCGGGCAACCGCGCACGGGCGATCTGCTCGAATTCGACCACCGACTGGGCGCCGGGCCCAGGTGTCGTCAGCATCAGGACCCTGACTGCTCCAGCTCGACCGCCTCGTACAGGGCCTTGATGTTGTTCGACCCGAACAGCCGGGCCCCGGCCCGTTCGATGACCTCGAAGAAGAGCGTGCGCCGCGGGTGGGTGGAGCGGGTGAACAGCTGGAACAGCTCGCCGCCGTGGTCCTCGTCGACCAGGATGCCCGCCGCGCGCAGTTCCGCGATCGGGTGGCCGGCCGGCACGAACCGGTTCGGCAGCAGGTCGTAGTAGGTCCCGGGGGTCTTCAGGAACTCCACCCCGCGGTGCCGCATCGACTCGACCGCGTGGACGACGTCGTCGGTGGCGAACGCGATGTGCTGCACGCCCGCGCCGCCGTGGTCCTTGATGAACTGGTCGATCTGCCCGGGCGCGCAGTTCACGTCGGGCTCCAGGATCGTGAAGGTCACGCCGCCGGACCGGCTCTGCACCACCTTGGAGTCCATGGCCTGCGAACCGACGATGATCCGCTCCTCGAACGTCTGCCGGAAGCCCAGGGCGGTGGTGTAGAAATCGATCGTCTGGTCCAGGGACCGGTTCGGGACGCAGACGGCGAAGTGGTCCATCGTGTGCAGTCCCGGCGCGTCGTCCGGTTCGGGGGCGGCCACGCCCGGCGCTCCGGGAAGAGGGCTGAAGCCCGGCGGCAGGACCGCGTCCGTTGTGGGTTCGCCCTGCAGGAACGTGTGGGTGACGTCGCCGAACGCCCGGATCGAGGCCGTGCGCACCCCGTCGGGACCGTCATGGGGCTCGGCCATCGCCGGGGCGCCGGCCGCCACCGCCGAGGCGAAGACCGCGTCCACGTCGGTGGTCCGCATGGCTATGTCGGCGACGCCGGGGCCGTGGGAGAGCACGTACGCGGTGCAGGGGTGGTCGTCGGTCAGGGCCTCGGTGAGCACCACCACCGCGCGCCCGCCGATCAGCGCCACGCTGCGGAAGCCCTGTTCGCGGGAGCCCGCGACGCCGGCCGGCCGTAGGCCGTACCGGTCGGTGAAGACGTCGCGCCAGGTGTCCAGATCCTCGACGTGGAGTTCGACATGGGCCAGGTCGAGGTCGGTGCCGACCGGTGCTTGGGTATGCATGGCTCCCCGTTTCGCGTCGCAGAACGATCGCCTTTCACTATCGCAACGGTCGCCGCACCGGCGATGCCCGTTCGGGGTGCCCGTTCGGCTACCCGAACGGGCACCCCGAACGGCGCTCCGTCCCGGCCGCCGCCGCACCTAGCATCCGAAGTGATCGAGGACGACCACGGGGAGGTCCACCACATGTCCGCGACCACCATCGCCTTTCGCGACATGCTCAAGTCGAAGATCCACCGGGCCACGGTGACCCAGTCCGACCTGCACTACGTGGGTTCCATCACCGTCGACGCCACCCTGATGGCCGCCGCCGACCTGCTCCCCGGCGAGAAGGTCGACGTCGTCGACATCGACAACGGCAACCGGTTCTCGACCTACGTGATCGAAGGTCCCGCCGACAGCGGCGTGATCGGGGTCAACGGCGCCGCGGCCCGCCTGGTGGCCCCCGGCGACCTGGTGATCGTCATCTCCTACTCGGCGGTGGCCGAGGAGCACGCCCGCTCCTTCCAGCCGCGCATCGTCTTCGTCGACGCCGAGAACCGCATCGCGGCCGCGGGTTCGGACCCCGCGGCGGCGCCGGCCGGCTCCGGCCTGCTCCGGGGCGACGCCGCACAGGTCTGATCCACCTCCGCACGTTTTCCGCGCCCTCGGCGCGTCCTGGTTTCCCGGTTCCGCTCTTGGAGACACCTGCCATGGATTTCGAAGCGCTCACCACGCTGCCCGCCGCCGAGCGGATCACCGAGCTGTTCGCCTACTTCGCCGACCGGCGCGCCCGCGAGGCGGCCGGGCCGAGCAGCCAGCCCAACGTCTGGGAGGTCTTCCGCTACGAGGAGTCGATGGCGGTCCTGTCCGACTACGAGACCTTCACCAGCGACAAGACCGCGCTGATCCCCGAGGACCAGAAGCGGCTGGCGCAAGCCGCCCGCGGCAACTTCATCGGCATCGACCCGCCGCTGCACACCCAGATGCGGGCCCTGGTCAACAAGGCGTTCACGCCCAGCACGATCGCCAAGCTGGAACCGCGCATCCACGACCTGTCCGAGAACCTGCTCGACGAGGTCTTCGGCGCGGCCGAGCCCGGTGGCGAAGCCGCCTTCGACCTGGCCCAGGACTACGCCAGCCAGCTGAGCGCCTCGGTCATCGCCGAGCTGTTCGGCATCCCGCAGGCCGACCACAAGGTGTTCTGGACCTGGTCGGACGGTCTGATCGGGTCCCGGCCGTTCGGCGAGCTGGGCACGGTCGACGAGGAGGCGATGCGCAAGATCGGCAAGCTGCTGGAGGAGGCCAGCCTCTATCTGCTGGCACACGTCGCCGAGCGCCGCGCCGATCCGCGCGAGGACCTGACCAGCACGCTGGCCAGTGTCGAGATCGACGGCAGGAAGCTCCAGGACGACGAGATCTTCGGCATCATCGCCATGTTCCTGATCGCCGGCCACATGTCCACCTCGCTGCTGATCGGCAACACCGTGATGGGCCTGGCCGAGCACCCCGACGCGCTGGCCGAGGTGCGCGCCGACCCCGGTCTGCTGCCGTCGGCGATCGAGGAGGTGCTGCGCTGGCGCCCGGCCCTGATCCGCGACCAGCGGGTGGCCCGGGTCGACACGGTTCTGGGCGGCACCCCGATCCCCAAGGGCGGCAACGTCTGTGTCTGGCTGGCCTCGGCCAACCGCGACGAGCGGGTGTTCGCCGACGGCGCGCGCTTCGACATCCACCGCGACCCCAACCCGCACCGCGCGTTCGGCAAGGGCATCCACTTCTGCCTCGGCGCGCCGCTGGCCCGGCTGGAGTCCCGGATCGCGGTCGAGGGCCTGCTGCGCCGCACCTCCGACATCGTGCCGCGGGACGGCGTCGCGCTGCATTCCTCGGTCGGCCTCATCGGCCCGGTCCGGCTGCCGGTATCGGCGACCCTGGCAGAACGCTGATGCGGGTCCTGGCCACCGCCGCGCCGGGCTCGGGGCTCTTCCTGCCGACGGTCCCGCTGGCCTGGGCCCTGCGCGCGGCCGGGCACGAGGTGCTGATGGTGAACACCGGCGCCACCTCGAACGCCGTGGCGGCCAGCGGTTTCTCGACCGTCGACGCGGCTCCGGGCGTCGACGTCCATGCCGAGTTCCTGGCCGCCAGCCAAGCGGTCCTGGCCGCCACCGACGGAACCCGGCCCAAGCGTTCGGGCATGGGGATGTTCGGCGAGGCGATGGCCGACGGACTCCTTCGCGCCGCGGAACACTTCCGTCCCGACCTCGTGGTGTCCACCCTCGAACAGGGCGCGGGGGAGTTGGTGGCGGCCAGGTACGCGATCCCGTATGTGGAGCAGAGCGTGCGGCTGGCCTGGGCCGGACCGGACGAGCAGGCGGCGAAGTACCGCGCCGCCGTCGCCGAGTATCTGCTGCCGACCCGGGAGCGGCTGGGTATCTCAGTGCCCTACACCGAGCCCGCCGCCTGCCTCGACATCCGGCCGGCGAGCCTGGGCGGCCACGACTCCAAGACCGAGTGGCCGCTGCGGTACGTCCCTTACAACGAGGGCCGGGTGCTGCCCGACTGGATACTCGACCGCCCGGACCGGCCGCGGGTGTGCGTGACGATGGGCAGCGTGCTGGGCAGCCTCCCGGCGGGTTCGGAGCTGAAGCAGCTCTATGTGGCCGTGGTCCGGGAGATCCTGCTGGAGCTCGCGGGTCTGGGCGTCGAGACCGTCGTGGCCATGGGCGAATCCGACCTCGAAGGCGTCGGCGAGCTGCCCGAGTCGGTGCGGATCGCGGGCTGGACGCCGCTGAGCGCGCTGTTGCCCACCTGCTCGGCGATCGTCCACCACGGCGGCGCCGGCACCTCGCTGACCGCGCTGGCCCTCGGCGTGCCCCAGGTGGTGCTGCCGCAGGGCGCCGACCAGCCGGCCAACGCCGCCGTGCTGGCCGAGCGGGGGCTGGCGGTCCTGATCCGGCCGGAGACGATCAGCGCGGCGGCGGTGCGCGACGGCCTGGCGCGGGTGCTCGACGAGCCCGGGTTCGGCTCAGCCGCCGAGGCGGTGCGCGCCGAGATGCACGCGATGCCCAGCCCCGCCGACGTCGCCGGAAGCCTGGCCGCCCTGGCCGGCTGAGGACCCCGCGCCGGCCCCGTTGTGGAAGTCCTGACCCACGAAGGTGAGAGATCCGCGATGACCATCACGACGACCCCGGTCCCCCTCGCTGCGGCCCAGGCCGGGATGTGGTTCGCCCAGCAGCTGGACCGGGCGAACCCCATCTTCGCCGGCGGCCAGTACCTCGACATCGAGGGGGCCGTGGATCCGGAGCTGCTCCGCCAGGCCGTGGTGCGTGCCCTGCTCGAATCCGAGGCACTGCACGTCCGCTTCCTCGCCACCGAATCCGGCCCGGCGCAGATCCCCGTGCCCGGCGAGGTCCCGGTTCCGCTGGAGGACCTCAGCGGCGAACCGGACCCGAAGGCCGCCGCCCTGGCCCGGATGTGGCAGGAGATGGCCCGGCCGATCGACCTAGAGCAGGGCCCGCTGTTCACCTGCATCCTGTTCCGGGTAGCGCCCGACCGCTATTTCTGGTTCAACCGCGCGCACCACATCGTCTGCGACGGCTACACCTCCTCGCTGGTCGCGGGCCGCGTGGCGCAGATCTACTCGGCCCTGGCCACCGGGGGATCGCCGGAGGACGGACGGTTGGGGCCGGCCGCGAGCCTGCTGGACGCGGACGCGGAGTACCGGGCCGGCGAGCAGTTCCACGCCGACCGCGAGTACTGGACCGACCGGCTTGCCGGGGTCGGGGAAGTACACGGGCTCTCTGACGGCACGGCGCTGCCGGCCCGCACCTTCCTGCGCGAGACCGTGGAGGTCGGCGCCGACGTCCGCGACGGATTCCAGGCGCTGGCCCGCGGGGTCCGCACCAGCCACTCGGTCGTGGTCTGCGCGGCCATGGCGGTGTACCTGAGCCGGATGCGCGGGGTCCGGGAAGTCGTCATCGGCCTGCCGGTGGCCGCCCGGTTCGGGGCGGTGCAGAAGAACACCGCGGGCATGGCGGCGAACGTGGTGCCGCTGCGGCTGGACGTCGATCCGGCTCTGAGCCTGGCCGAGTTCGTCCGCCGGACCGCCGACGAGATCAAGAAGGCGCTGGCGCATCAGCGCTACCGGTTCGAGGACCTGCGTCGCGATCTGAAGCTGACCGGCGGCCAGCGGCTCTACGGGCCGTCGGTGGACGTGCTGCGGTTCCAGGAGGACCTGGGCTTCCACGGCGCCAGGGCCACCGTCGACATCCTGTCCAACGGCCCGGTCGAGGACTTCAACCTCGCCGTCTACAGCGGCGCGAGCATCCCCGGGCTGCGGGTGTGCCTGGACGCGAACCCGAGGCTGTACCCCACCGATGTGCTCGCGGGGCACCGGGACCGGCTCGCCGTCCTGTTCACGGCGATCGGCGCGGCCGACCCCGCTGTGCCGATCGGCGACCTGGAATTCCTCCTCCCGGCCGAGCGCGCGGACCTGCTCGGCGACTGGTACGGGCCGACGACGCCGGTGGATCCCACCGACATCGCCGATCAGCTGGCCGGGCAGGTCCGGCAGCACCCCGACCGGGTCGCAGTGGTCTGCGACGGCGAACAGCTCACCTACGCCGAGCTCGACGCCCGGGCGAACCGCCTGGCCCGCCGCCTGGTCGCCGAGGGCGCCGGACCCGAGCGGTTCCTCGCCGTCGCGCTGCCCCGCACCCCGGACCTGCTCGTCGCCCTGCTCGCGGTCCTCAAGACCGGCGCGGCGTATGTGCCGCTGGACGTGACCTACCCCGCCGACCGCATCGCGTACATGCTCGAACTCTCCAACCCGGTGCTGGCGCTCGCCACGGCCGGGACGGAATCCGTCCTGGCCTCGGCGCCCGCGGTTCCGCGCCTGTTGCTGGACGACCCCGAGGTGCGGCGCGACCTGGAGAACCGCTCGCCGGACCGGCTCGCCGAGGGCGAGCGGCCGGTGCCGCCGCGGCCGGGGAACCCGGCGTACGCGATCTTCACCTCCGGCTCGACCGGCAGGCCCAAGGGCGTGGTCATCACCCGGCAGGCCCTGGCCGGCTTCACCGCCTGGGCTGTCGAGGCCCTGGGCCGCAATACCCTGGCTCACACGCTGGCCGCGACCTCGCTCAGCTTCGACCCGTCGGTGCTGGAGATCTTCGCGCCGCTGCGCTGCGGCGGCACGGTCGAGCTGCTGTCCGGCCCGCTCGCCCTGGGCGGCCGCGAGCTGTCCGGCGGGTACGCCGGCTCGGTGCCCTCGGTGATGGCGACGCTGCTGAGCGGGCCCGGCGTGCAAATGACGGCCGGGACGATCGGCTTCACCGGCGAGGCGTTGAGCGGTTCGGTCGCGAACCGGGTGCGCGAGGCCGTGCCGGGCTGCCGGATCGCGAACCTGTACGGGCCGACCGAGGTCACCGTCTACGCCACGGCCTGGATCTCAGAGCCCGGAGACAGCTCCGCCCCGCCGGTCGGCCGGGCGCTGCCGAACACCCGCGTGTACGTCCTGGACGACCGGCTGCGGCCGGTGCCGGTCGGCGCGGTCGGCGAGATCTACGTCGAGGGCGCCGGCCTGGCCCGCGGCTACCTGGCCCGGCCCGACCTCACCGCCGACCGCTTCGTCGCCAGCCCCTTCGGCGTCGCCGGCGCGCGGATGTACCGGACCGGTGACCTGGGCCGCTGGCGGACCGGCGGCGTCCTGGAACACCTGGGCCGCGCCGACGACCAGGTGAAGGTGCGCGGGTTCCGGGTCGAGCCGGCGGAGGTCCAGGCCGTCCTCGGGCGGCTGCCCGGCGTCCGGCACGCGGTCGTGGCCACCCGCGGCGCCACCGCCGACACCAAGCGACTGGTCGCCTACGTCGTCCCGGCCGAAGGCAGCACCCTGACCTGGCCGGAGCTGGCCGTCCGGCTCGGCGCGGACCTCCCGCCCTACATGGTCCCCTCGGCCGGCGTCATCCTCGGCACCCTGCCGCTGAACCCGAACGGCAAGCTGGACCGCGCCGCGCTGCCGGAGCCGGAAGCCGCCGCCGAGACCGGCGGTCGCCCGGCGCGCACCCCGGCCGAGGCCACGCTGTGCGAGATCGCCGCCGAGCTGCTGGGCGTGCCGCGGATCGGCATCGACGACGACTACTTCGCCCTCGGCGCCAACTCCCTCACCGCGGTCAAGCTGATCGCCCGGGTGCGCTCGGCGCTGAACGTCGAGCTCGACCTGCGCGCGCTGTTCGACGCGCAGACCATCTCCCGGCTCTTCGACGACCACCTCACCGCCGCGCTGGCCGCGGCGAGCGCGGACCCGGCGCGCCCCGCCCTGGTGCCCCGCCCCCGCCGGATCCCTTAAGGAGCAAGCATGATCCCGCTCTCGTTCGCCCAGCGCCGGCTGTGGTTCCTGGAACAGATGGGAGAGGGCGGCGCCGCCTACCACATCCCGCTCGAAGTCCGGTTGACCGGCGACCTGGACCGGGCGGCGCTGCGCGCGGCGCTGGCCGACATCGTCGGCCGGCACGAGGTGCTGCGCACGGTCTTCCAGGACCGGGACGGCGAACCGGAGCAGGTGATCCTTGCCGGGGACCAGGTGCGGATCGAGCTGCCGGTGCTGCCGGTCGGAGCCGATGACCTGGCCCAGAGCCTGGACGCGACCGCGGCCCGGCCGTTCGACCTGGCCCGCGAGATCCCGTTGCGGGCCACGCTGTTCGAGCTCGGCGCGCGCGAGTACGTGCTCCTGCTGGTGGTCCACCACATCGCCGCGGACGGCTGGTCGATGGCGCCGCTGGCCCGCGATCTCACCGTCGCCTACCAGGCCCGGTGCTCGGGCCCGGCGCCGGAGTGGGAGCCGCTGCCCGTCCAGTACGCCGACTACGCCTTGTGGCAGCGCGATCTGCTCGGCGCTGACAACGACCCGGCCAGCAGGCTGTCCCGCCAGCTCGCCTACTGGGGCGGCGCCCTTGACGACCTGCCGGACCAGCTGACGCTGCCGTTCGACCGGCCGCGGGGCTCCCGGCCGGCCCGCGAGGGCGGTTCCGTGTCCTTCCAGATCGACGCCGACACCCATCGGGCGCTGGCCGGGCTGGCCCACGAGCGCCGCGTCAGCGTGTTCATGGTGCTGCACGCCGGGCTCTCGGCCCTGCTCACCCGGCTCGGCGCCGGGACCGACATCCCGATCGGCGTCCCGGTCGCCGGCCGGACCGAGGAGGGGCTGGCCGAACTCGTCGGGTTCTTCGTCAACACCCTGGTGGTCCGCGCCGACACCGCCGGCGACCCGGCTTTCGGCGCGTTGGTCGACCGGGTCCGGGACGCGGCCCTGAGCGCGCTGACGAACCAGGACGTCCCCTTCGAGCGCCTGGTCGAGGCGATCAATCCCCAGCGGTCGGTGTCCCGGCACCCGCTGTTCCAGGTACTGCTGGCCGTGCAGAACAACACGACGCCGGTCCTGGAGCTGCCGGGCCTGACCGTCGCCGCCGAGCAGCGGCAGATCGGCGCGGCCCGCTTCGACCTGGCCGTGCACGCCGTCGAGCGGTTCGCCGCGGACGGCGCCCCCGCGGGGCTGGAATGCCGGCTGGACTACCGGTCGGACCTGTTCGACCGCGGCACCGCCGAGGCGATCGCGACCCGGTTCGTCCGGTTGCTCTCCGGCCTGGTCCGCGAGCCCGCCCTGCCGGTGTCAGCGATCGAGCTCACCGACGCCGCCGAGCGGGATCTGGTGCTGCGGGAATGGAACGGCGAAGTCCGCGACGTCCCCTACGTCAGCGTGCTCGACCGGTTCGGCGCGAACGTCGCGGCCACTCCCGATGCCGTCGCGGTCGTCGACGATGCCACGTCCCTGACTTACGCACAGGCCGACGCCCGCACCGCCCGGCTGGCCGCGCTGCTGGCCGAGCACGGTGCCGGACCGGAGACCTTCGTCGCGGTGCTGCTGCCCCGGACCGCCGACCTGATCGTGGCTCTGCTCGCGGTGCTGAAGACCGGGGCCGCGTACGTCCCGGTCGACTCCGGCTATCCGGTCGAGCGCGTCGCCTACCTGATCGGGGACGCGCGGCCCGGCGTGGTGGTCACGGTCGCGGAACTGACCGGCCTGCTGCCCGCCGACGGTCCGGCGGCCGTGCTCCTGGACGATCCGGCCACGGCCCGGCGCCTCGCCGATCCGCAGGCGCCGTCGGCTCCCGCGGTCTTGCCGGACCCCGACCAGCTCGCCTACGTCATCTACACCTCGGGCTCCACCGGGCGCCCCAAGGGCGTCGGGGTCCCGCACAGCGCGCTGGCCGCCTACACCTCCCGGGCTCTGGACGCCTTTCCGGCGGCGGTCCGGCCGAGCACCACCGGCAGTACCCTGCTGCACGCCTCGATCGCCTTCGACGCCACGGGCACCTCGATCTATCCGCCGCTGGCCGGCGGCGGCAGCGTCCGGGTCGGGGTGCTCGATCTCAGCGGCCCCGACACCGGTCCGACCGCGCCGCCGAGCTTCCTGAAGGCCACGCCGAGCCACGTCGCCATCCTCGATGAGCTCCCGGAGAGGTTCTCGCCGAGCGACACCCTTCTGCTCGGCGGCGAGGCGCTGCACGCTGAGGCCGTGGCGCGCTGGCGCGCCGCGCACCCCGGGGTGGAACTGATCAACGCCTACGGGCCCACCGAGACCACGGTGAACTGCGCGGAGAACCGCATCCCGCCGGGCGCCGAGCTGTCCGCCGGGCCGGTCCCGTTCGGCCGGCCGTACTGGAACACCGGGATCTACATCCTCGACGAACTGCTGCGGCCGATGCCGCTGGGCGTCCCCGGCGAGATGTACGTCTCCGGGCCGCAACTGGCCCGCGGCTACCTGGGCCGGCCCGGTCTGACCGGCGAGCGGTTCGTCGCGAACCCGTTCGGGGCGCCGGGGACCCGGATGTACCGCACCGGCGACCTGGCGTTCTGGCGGCCCGACGGTCAGCTGGTCTACGTCGGCCGGGCGGACGAGCAGGTGAAGCTGCGCGGATTCCGCATCGAGCTCGGCGAGGTCCAGGCGGTGCTGGCCGAGCACCCGGCGGTCGGCACCGCGGTCGCGGTGCTGCGCGACGACCTGCCCGGCGGCCCGGGCATCGTCGGCTACGTGGTGGCCGCCGAAGGCGGGCTGCCGGATCCGGAGGACGTCAGGCGCACGGCCGCCGGGGTGCTTCCGGAGTACATGGTCCCCTCGGCGATCGTGGTCCTGGACGCCATCCCGCTCACCTTCAGCGGGAAGCTGGATCGCAGGGCCCTGCCGAAACCGGACTTCGCCGGCGGGATCGGCGGCCGGGCGCCGCGCACCCCGGCCGAGGAGGTCCTGTGCGCGGTCTTCGCCGAACTGCTCGACCTGCCGACGGTCGGCGCCGACGACGACTTCTTCCAACTCGGCGGGCACTCGCTGCTGGCCACCCGGCTGGTGAGCCGGGTCCGCGCCGCCTTCGGGGTGGAACTGCCGATCCGGGCCGTGTTCGAGGCCGCGACCCCGGCCGGGCTCGCGGCCCGGCTCTCGGACGCGGGCCGGGCCCGCACGGCGGTGCACCGGGTGTCCCGGCGACCCGCTGAGCTCCCGCTGTCCTACGCCCAGCAGCGCATGTGGTTCCTCCAGAAGATGGATCCCGAGGCCACCGCCTACAACGTCTCGCGGGTGATCCGGATCCGCGGGACGCTCGACCACGATGCCCTGACCGCCGCCGTCGGCGATCTGGTGCGCCGTCACGAGTCCCTGCGGACGCTGTTCGTCGAACTCGACGGCGTCCCGGTCCAGCGGATCCTCGACGCGGCGCTCGCGCGGCCCACGGTCGAGTTCTCGGCAGCCGACGGCGACGAATCGACGCTGCGCAGCACGCTGGCCGACGTCGCGCGCCGCGGCTTCGACCTGTCCGCGGACCTGCCGATCCGAGTGCGGGCCTTCGAGCTGTCCGCCGAGGAGTCGGTACTGCTGCTGGTCATGCACCACATCGCCGGCGACGGCTGGTCCATGCTGCCGCTGTCCGCCGATCTGGCCTTCGCCTACGGCGCGCGCCGTGCGGGCCGCGAGCCCGATTGGCGGCCGCTGCCGGTCCAATACGCGGACTACACCTTGTGGCAGCGCGAACTTCTCGGCGCCGAGGACGACCCCGACAGCGCCATCTCGCAGCAGCTGGCGCACTGGCGGGCCGCGCTGGCCGACCTGCCGCGCGAGCTGGACCTGCCGACCGACCGGCCCCGGCCGGCGGTCCTGGGGTCCAGCGGCGGCGCCGCGCCGGTGGCGGTGCCGGCCGAGCTGCACGCGCGCCTGCTCGACCTGGCCCGCGCGCACGGCGTCAGCCTGTTCATGGTGCTCCAGGCGACAGTCGCCACGCTGCTGACCCGGCTCGGCGCCGGGGACGACATCCCGCTGGGCACGCCGGTCGCCGGGCGCACCGACGTCGCGCTCGACGACCTCATCGGCTTCTTCGTCAACACCCTGGTGCTGCGCACCGACACCTCCGGGGATCCGACGGTCGCCGAGCTGCTGGGCCGGGTCCGGGAGATGAACCTGGCCGCCTACGCGCACCAGGATGTGCCGTTCGAGCGGCTGGTCGAGGTGTTGAACCCGGTGCGCTCGCTGTCCCGGCACCCGGTGTTCCAGGTCTTCCTCGCTCTGCAGAACAACGCCTCGGCCGTGGTGGACTTCCCCGGCCTGGAAGCCGTCGTTGAACCGGACGCGGCGGTCGCGGCCAAGTTCGACCTCGCCTTCAACTTCCGCGAGAGCTTCGGGGCGGACGGCTCGCCCGCGGGCATCGGCGGCGCGGTGGAGTTCGCGGCGGATCTGTTCGAGCCCCGGACGGCGGCCGGGCTGGTGGACCGGCTGGTCGCGTTGCTGACGGCGTTCGTTGAGGCTCCGGACGCCCCGGTGCACGGCATCGACATCCTGACCGAGGACGAGCGGTCCTGGCTGTGCGCGCCGCCGACGCCGCAGACGCCGCCTGCCGCGTCGGCCGGGCTGACGGTCCTGGACGCGTTCAGCCACTGGGTGCGGGCCACCCCTGAGGCCGGTGCGGTGAGTCTGGGAAGTCGCACCCTGACTTACCGCGAGCTGGATCAGCGGGCTGACGCTGTCGCGGCACGGCTGATCGCGGCGGGGGCCGGGCCCGGGACGCCGGTCGGCGTGTTCCTCAAGCGCTCGCCGGAACTGGTGGTCGCGATCCTGGCCGCGTTGAAGGCGGGCTGTGCCTATGTGCCCTTGCACGAGGCGTATCCGGCCGACCGGCTGAGGTGGATCCTGGACGACGCGGGCGTGGCGTTCCTGCTCACTGATGCTGGTGGCGCGGTCGCAGAACTCGCCGGAGAGCGTGAGGTGCTGGTTGTCGACAGCGCCGATGCCGATTTCAAGACCGATACCGAGGCCGTCCCGTCCGGCGTGATCGATCCCCGGCAGCTCGCCTACGTGATGTACACGTCGGGCTCGACCGGTGCGCCCAAGGGCGTCGCGGTGACCCATGCCGGGCTGCTGTCGCTGGTCGAGGATCCGAGCTGGCAGACCGGCCGGCACGAGCGGGTGCTGATGCACGCGCCGTACGCGTTCGACATCTCCGACTACGAGCTCTGGGTCCCGCTCACCCAGGGCGGCCGCGTGGTGCTCGCCCCGCCGGGCCGGCTCGGCGTGGACGACCTGGCCGGACTGATCGAGCGGGAACGGATCACGTCCGTCCACTTCACCGCCGGTCTGTTCCGGGTGGTCGCCGAGGAGGCACCGCAGTGCCTGGCCGGCGTGCGGGAGGTGCTGGCCGGAGGCGACGTCGTGCCGCCGGCCGCCGTGGAGGCGCTGCTGGGCAAGTGCCCGGACGTGGTGTTCCGGCAGCTGTACGGCCCCACCGAGATCACTTTGTGCGCCGCGCAGTTCGAGGTGCGGGCGCCGTACGAGGCCGGAGCGCGGGTGCCGCTGGGGCACGCGCTCTCCGACTCGCGGGTGCACGTCCTGGACGACCGGTTGCGGCCGGTCCCGCCGGGGGTGGTCGGCGAGATCTACATCGAGGGCCCCGGCCTGGCCCGCGGGTACGTGGGCCGCCCCGACCTGACCGCTGAACGGTTCGTCGCCTCGCCTTTCGGAGCGGCCGGGAGCCGCATGTATCGCACCGGCGATCTGGGCCGCTGGAACGCGGCGCGGCACCTGGAGTTCGCCGGCCGGGCCGACGACCAGGTGAAGGTGCGCGGGTTCCGGGTCGAACCCGGCGAGGTGGCCGCCGAACTGGCCGGGCACGGCGCGGTGGCGCAGGTGGAGGTGCTGGCGCGCGAGGACCACACCGGGCAGACCCGGCTCGTCGGCTACGTCGTGCCGGAGTGGTCGGCGCTGCACGACCGCCTGGAGGAGGGCAAGCTCGAGCAGGTCGCCGAATGGCGGCAGATCTACGACGCGATGTACGCCGCCGAGCAGGACGTCCCGTTCGGCGAGGACTTCTCCGGGTGGGCCAGCAGCTACGACGGCGAGCCGATCGCGCTGGAGCAGATGCGCGAGTGGCGGGCGGCGATCGTGGACCGGATCCGCGAGCTGGCGCCGCGCCGCGTCCTGGAGATCGGGGTCGGCAGCGGACTGATCCTGTCCCAGCTGGCCGCCGACTGCCAGGAGTACTGGGGGACGGACTTCTCCGCGGAGGCGATAGAGGCGCTGGGCCGACGGATCGCGGACCGGCCGGAGCTGGCCGGGGTGGTGTTGCGGCAGCAGGGTGCGGACGACGCGTCCGGGCTGCCGGAAGGCTTCTTCGACACGGTGGTCGTCAACTCCGTCGTGCAGTACTTCCCGAACAGCGAGTACCTGGAGAACGTGCTGCGCCGGGTGGTGGACCTGCTCGCCCCGGGCGGGGCAGTCTTCCTCGGCGACATCCGGCATCTGGGGCTGCTGCGGTCGTTTCACACGGCCGTCGAGCTGACCTCGGGCCCGGCCGCCGACCCGGACGCCGATCCGGACGCGGTGCTGCGCGCCGTGGACCGGCGGGTCGTCCGCGAGAAGGAACTGCTGATCGCGCCCGAGTACTTCCACCGGCTTCGCGGCTGGCTCGCGGACGTCGGCGGTGTGGACGTCCGGGCCAAGCACGCCGTGTTCCACAACGAGCTGAGCCGCTACCGCTATGACGTAGTCCTGCACAAGAGGTCCGCGGCTTCCGTGGCCGCATTCGACGATGCCGACGTGCTGCGCTGGAGTCACGCGGAGGGTTTGGCGCCGGTGGCCCGGCACCTGGCCACCCGGCTGCCGGACGCGCTGCGGCTGCTCGGCGTGCCGAACGCACGGGTCCTCCCCGAGGCGTCGGCTGCCCGGATCCTCCAGGAAGCAGGCCCGATCGAGCAGATCCGGGCGGCGCTGGACACTCCGGGTGGAGTCGACCCCACGGCCGTCGAGGAGCTCGGCGCGCGGCACGGATATCGGGTCCTGGCCACTTGGTCCGCCGCGGACGCCGAGCTCGGCACCTTCGACTACCTGCTGGTGAACGCCGCCCGGTTCCCGGCCGGGACACCGATCTCGACGCGGCCGTCCGCGCCGGCAGCGGCGGTCCCGACGACCGAGCTCATCAACAGCCCGGTGACGTTCCGGGAGTCCGCGGAGATCAGTACCCTGCTTCGCGATCATCTGGCCGGGCGGCTGCCGGACTACATGGTGCCGTCCATGTTCGTGGTCCTGGACGCGCTGCCGGTGACCGCGAACGGCAAGCTGGACCGCGCCGCACTGCCGTTCCCGGACTTCCTCGGCGAGGCGTCCGGCCGGGCCCCGGCAGACGATCGGGAAGCCCTCCTGTGCACGCTGTTCGCCCAGGTCCTCGGGCTGCCGCGGGTCGGCGCCGACGACGACTTCTTCGTCCTCGGCGGACACTCCCTGCTGGCGATCCGGCTGGTCAACGCCGTCCGCTCGGCCTTCGGCGTGGAGCTGACGGTCCGGGCGGTCTTCGAGGCGCCGCGGGTCAGCGCTCTGGCGCGCGTCGTCGCCTCCGCCGATCAGGCCAGGCGTCCGGCCTTGGCCCCCGTCGAGCGTCCGGCGCTGCTCCCGCTGTCCTTCGCGCAACGACGGCTGTGGTTCCTGGACCGGCTCGAAGGCCCGAACGGCGCCTACAACATCCCGATGGCGTTGCGGCTGACCGGCGCCCTGGACCGGGCGGCGCTGCTCGCCGCGCTGCGCGACGTCGTCGGCCGGCACGAGAGTCTGCGCACTGTGTTCCCCGACAACGACGGCGAACCGGTCCAGGACGTCCGCCCCGAGGTGACCGTCGAACTCCCGGTCGTGGCGGTGCCGGAGTCCGGCCTGGCCGCCGCCGTGGCCGAATCGGCGGGTGCGGGCTTCGAGCTCGACGCGCGGGCGCCGATCCGCGCGGTGCTGTTCACCACGGATCCCGCCGTGCACGTGCTGCTGATCGTGGTCCATCACATCGCCGCCGACGGCTGGTCGATGGCGCCGCTGGCCCGCGACCTGGTGGCCGCGTACACCGCGCGTAGCGCCGGTCGCGCGCCGGAGTTCACGCCACTGCCGGTGCAGTACGCGGACTACACGCTCTGGCAGCGGGACGTGCTGGGTTCCGAGGACGATCCGCACAGCGAGATCGCCCGCCAGCTCGACTACTGGCGGCAGGCGCTGGCCGGCCTGCCCGGCGAGATCGCCCTGCCGACGGATCGACCGCGGTCGGCCGCCGACAACGCCGGTGCGGTGCACGGCTTCGAGCTCACCCCGGAACTCCACGCGGGGCTGAAGGAACTCGCCGGTCGGCACGGTGTCAGCCTCTACATGGTCTTCCAGGCCGCGCTCGCCGCGGTCCTCACGCGGCTCGGCGCCGGAACGGACATCCCGCTCGGCGGGCCGATCGCCGGGCGCGGGGACACGGCGCTCGACGACCTCGTCGGGTTCTTCGTCAACACCCTGGTGCACCGGGTCGACACCGGCGGCGATCCGGCGTTCACCGAACTGCTGGCCCGGGTCGCGCAGAACAGCCTGGCCGCCTACGCGCACCAGGACGTGCCCTTCGAGCGGCTGGTGGAGGCGCTGAACCCGCCGCGCTCGCTCGGCCGGCACCCGCTGTTCCAGGTGATGCTCACGCTGCAGAACAACGCCGAGGCCGAGCTCGGGCTGCCGGGTCTGGTCGCCGAGCCGCTGCCGACGGCGCCGGACCGGGCCAAGTTCGACCTCGACGTCGAGGTCCGCGAGCGCCGGGGGAGCGGCGGCGTGCAAGGCCGGGTGGTGTTCCGTACCGACCTGTTCGACGCCGGCAGTGTCGAGCTTCTGACCCGGCGGCTGGTGCGCCTGCTGGAGGCCGTCGTCGCTGATCCCGGGGTGCGGATCGGGGCGGTCGACCTGCTGGAGCCGGCCGAGCGCGAGACCATCCTGCGGCAGTGGGGCGGCGGGGCTGCCGCGCTGCCGGTCGGGGAACACGGCCTGGTTGCTGCTGCCGCTGCCGATGATCCGCTGGCCCGGTTCCAGGCCAACGTCGTTCAGCGGCCCACGGCTGTAGCAGTGCACTGCGACGACTCCGAATGGACCTACGACCGTCTCGGCGCGCGGGCCAACCGCCTCGCCCACCGCCTCCTCGGCCTCGGTGCCGGACCGGAGCGGTTCGTCGCGGTCGCCGTGCCGCGCTCGGCGGAGATGGTCGCGGTGCTGCTCGCGGTGCACCAGACCGGAGCCGCCTACCTGCCGATCGACCCCGGCTACCCCGCGGAGCGCAACGCCTTCGTGCTCGACGACGCCGCGCCGATGCTCGTGGTGACCACTCGCGCGGCGGCCGACAAGCTACCCCGAGGCGGCACCGTCCCGCTGCTCGTCCTGGACGATCCCGCTGAGGCACAGACCATCGCCGCGCTGTCCGCCGAGCCGCTGACCGCAGCCGAACTGCTGGCTCCGGCGCACCCCGACCAGGCTGCATACGCCATCCACACCTCGGGTTCCACCGGCCGCCCCAAGGGCGTCGTGGTCTCGCGGCGCAACATGGCCGCGCTCGTCGGGTGGGCCGTGGACACGTTCGGACGCGAGGGCTTGGAGCGGGTGCTGGCCGCCACCTCGCTCAGCTTCGACGTGTCGGTGTTCGAACTGTTCGCCCCGCTCGCCGCCGGCGGCAGCATCGAGGTGGTCCCGGACCTGCTCGCGGTCGCCGAGCGGCCGTTCGCCGGGAGCCTGGTCAGCGGCGTGCCCTCGGTGGTCTCGGTGCTGCTGCGCGACGCCGGGTCCGCCCCGGCGCTGACGGCCGGCCGGATGGTGCTCGCCGGCGAGGCGCTGTCGGCCGAGGTCGTGGACCAGATACGCCAGGCGGTTCCCGGCTGTGCCGTCGCCAACATCTACGGTCCGACCGAGGCCACCGTCTACGCGACCGCGTGGTACGGCGACGGGGCCGGCGGCAAGCCGCTGATCGGCCGGCCGCTCGCGCATGCCCGTACCTACGTCCTCGATGAACGTCTGCAGCCGGTGCCGCCCGGGGTCGCAGGGGAGCTCTACCTCGGCGGCGCCGGAGTCGCCCGGGGCTACCTCAACCAGCCCGCGCTGTCCGCTGAGCGCTTCGTCGCGGACCCGTTCGCCGGGCCCGGGGATCGGATGTACCGGACCGGCGACCTGGTCCGCTGGACCGCCGACGGGCAGATCGACTACCTGGGGCGGGTCGACGACCAGGTGAAGATCCGCGGGTTCCGGGTGGAGCTGGGCGAGGTCGAGGACGCGCTGCGGCGGGCCGGCGGCGTCGCCGAGGCGGCGGCCGCGGTGCGCCGCACCAGCGGGGGCGACCAGCAGCTTGTCGGGTATGTGGTGGCCGCCGGGACCGAGCGGTCGGACCTCACGGACCTCAACCTCACAGACCTCAACCTCACGGACGTCAACCTCACGGACGTCAACCTCACAGACCTCGCGGGCCTGCGCCGGGAACTGGCCGCCGCACTGCCCGAGTACCTGGTGCCCGCGGTCATCGTCCCGTTGGCGGCGCTGCCGCTGACCCCGAGCGGGAAGCTCGATCGCAAAGCCCTGCCGGTCCCGGACCACGCCTTGGAACACCGGCCCCGGCGCGCGCCGCGGACGCCGCTGGAGGAGGAGTTGTGCGCCGTGTTCGCCGAGTTGGCGGGCACCGGTGAGGTCGGTGTCGACGAGAGCTTCTTCGACATCGGCGGGCACTCGCTGATGGCGGTCAAGCTCACGAACCGGATCCGGGCCCGCTACGACGTCGAGCTTCCGCTGCGGGCGGTGTTCGAGGCGCCGACGGTCGAGGAGCTGGCCCGGATGATCGGGGCGGTCGGGACGGTGGCGATGCCTGACCAGGTGGCGGGCGGGGTGCGGGCACCGCTGACCCGGATGCCACGGCCGGCGACGGTGCCGCTGTCGCACGCTCAGCAACGGCTGTGGTTCCTGAACCGGTTGGAGGGCGCGTCGGCCACGTACAACGTCCCGGTCGCCGTCCGGCTCGCCGGCCCGCTGGACCGGGACGCGCTGCGGCAGGCGGTGCACGACGTGGTCCACCGGCACGAGGTCCTGCGCACGGTGTTGCCCGAGACGGACGGCGAACCCCGGCAGGAAGTGCTCGATCCGTCAGACGCGGTGGTGCCGTTCGTCTTCGTGGACGGATCAGCGTTCGATGACACCGCCCTGGAGCGTGAGTTGGTCGCGCACGCCGCGGCCGGGTTCGACCTGACGCGGGAGATCCCGATCCGCGTTGTCCTGGTCGGCCTCGGGACCGATGAGCACCTGCTGCTGTTCGTGCTGCATCATGCGGCCACCGACGGCGGTTCCACGGCGGTGCTCTGGCGCGATCTGGTTTCCGCCTACCCGGCGCGGACGGCTTCGAGCGAGCCGCGGTTCACGCCGCTTCCCGTGCAGTACGCCGACTACGCCCTCTGGCAGCGCGACCGCCTCGGGGACGAACGCGACGCGTCCAGCCCGTTGGCCCGGCAACTGCGGTTCTGGCGCGGCGAGTTGGCCGGTCTGCCCGCGGAGCTGGCCCTGCCGACGGACCGGTCGCGACCGGCGGTGCCGAGCCATCGCGGCGGCGCGGTGCGGTTCGCCGTCGACGAGCGGACGCACGCCGGGCTGGCCGCGATCGGCCGCCGCCACGGCGCCAGCACCTTCATGGTGCTCGGCGCGGCGGTGGCCGCGCTGCTCAGCCGGCTCGGGGCCGGCGCCGACATCCCGCTGGGCACTCCCGTGTCCGGTCGGACCGATGAGCAGTTGGACGAGCTGATCGGGTTCTTCGCCGGAACTCTGGTGCTGCGCCTGGACGCCTCGGGCGACCCGGGCTTCGCGGAGTTGGTCGAGCGGGCCCGGCAGACCGCGCTGGCCGCCTACGCGCACCAGGATGTGCCGTTCGAGCTCCTGGTGGAGAGCATCAATCCGGAGCGGGCCGCGGCCCGGCACCCGTTGTTCCAGGTCATGCTCGCGCTGCGGACGGGGGAGGGCCCGGTCCCGGCCCTGGCCGGGGTCACGGCCGAGGCGGTCGGGGTCGAGGTCCGGGCGGCGAAGTTCGACCTCGAATTCGATCTGGCGGAGGACCGGGACGCCGCCGGGGCCCACGGGTTGGGCGGCGTGCTCCGGTACAGCGCCGACCTGTTCGACGCCGAGACGGCCGAGGAGCTGGCCGGACGCTTCGTCAGTCTGCTGCGACAAGTCGCCGCCGATCCCGACGCGCCGATCGGGGGCGCGGACCTGGTCCTGCCCGCTGAGGCTGCGGTTGTGGAACGGGCACTCGCGGGCTCCGGCGCGCCCGGGGCGCGGGTGTTCCCGGAGCTGTTCGAGGAACAGGTGCGGCGAACTCCGCAGAACGTCGCGGTGATCGGCGGTCCCGTCGAGCTGACCTACGCCGAGCTCAACCGCCGTGCCAACCGTATGGCGCGGAGCCTGGTCGCCGCGGGCGCCGGACCCGAGCGGCTGATCGCCCTGGCGTTGCCCCGATCCGTGGATCTGATCGTGGCGACGCTGGCGGTGCTCAAGGCCGGCGCCGCGTTCCTGCCGATCGATCCGTCGTATCCCGCCGAGCGGATCCGGCTCATGGTGGACGATGCCCGGCCGATGCTGGTTGTGGACCCGGACATGATGGCGAGCCTTCAGGCCCGAGCGGAAAACGATCTGGACGAGCGCGATCTCTCCGACCGGGACCGGCTGGCATCGCTGGCCGCGGCCCATCCGGCGTACGTGATCTACACGTCCGGATCCACGGGGCGACCCAACGGGGTCGTCGTCACGCACAGCGGCATACCGGCTCTCGCGGCGAGTCAGATCACGAACTTCGCGGTGACCGGCGAAAGCAGGGTTCTGCAATTCGCCTCGCCGAGTTTCGACGCCGCGTTCTCCGAGTTGTGCATGGCGCTGCTCAGCGGTGCGGCTCTGGTCGTGGCTCCGCAGGAGGAACTGCTGCCAGGCGCTCCCCTTGAAGCCCTGCTGCGGAGGCACTCTGTCAGCCATCTGACACTCCCGCCGGCCGCGCTGCCGCTGATGTCCGATGCCAGCTTGAGCGGGCTCACCGCGCTGGCGCTGGCGGGCGAGGCGCTGCCGCGTGCGGCCGTGCGACGGCTCGCCGGCCGGGTGCGGCTGCTCAACGCCTACGGGCCGACCGAGACCACGGTCTGCGCGACCATGAGCGAGCCGCTGGCTCCGGACGACGAGCCGACCATCGGGTCGGGCATTGCCGGGGTCGGGCTGCGGATCCTCGACGCCGCGCTGCGACCGGTGCCGCCGGGTGTGCCCGGGGAACTGTATGTCAGCGGGCTGTCACTGGCGCGCGGCTACCTGGCACGGCCGGGGCTCACTGCCGAGCGATTCGTCGCGGACCCTTACGGGGCGCCGGGTACGCGGATGTACCGGACCCGCGACCTGGTCCGGTTGGGCCGTGACGGTCGACTCCACTTCCTCGGACGCACCGACGACCAGGTCAAGGTCCGCGGTTTCCGGGTGGAGCCGGGCGGCGTGGCGGCGGAATTGGCGGCGCTGCCCGGTGTGGGGCAGGCGGAGGTCGTGGTCCGGGGCGACGCGCTCGTGGGCTACGTGGTTCCGCAGGATGCTGCCGAGCTCGACCCGTCGGCGCTGCGCCGGGCCCTGGCCGCGAAGCTGCCCGGCTACCTGGTCCCGACCTCGATGGCGGTGCTGCCCGCGCTGCCGTTGACCCCGAACGGCAAGGTCGACCGCGCCGCGTTGCCGGATCCCGGCGCCGACGGCGCGGGGGACGGTCGCGAGGGGGAGGGCCGTGAGCCGCGTGACGAGCGGGAGAAGGCGCTGTGCGCGCTGTTCGCCGAGACGCTGGACGTGCCCTCCGTGAGCATCGATGACGACTTCTTCGCGCGCGGCGGCCACTCGCTGCTCGCGGCCCGGCTCATCAGCCGGATCCGCGCAGACCTCGGCGTCACGGTCGGGCTGCGTGACCTGTTCGAGGCGCCGACCGTCGCGGGGCTCGCGGTCGTCCTCGACGGCGCGACCGGGACGGGCAGCGATTTCGACGTCGTGTACCCGATCCGCACCACCGGCGACCTGCCGCCGCTGTTCTGTGTGCATCCGGCGGGCGGCCTGGCGTGGTCGTTCGCCGGGCTGAGCGGGTACGTCGAACCGGACCGGCCGATCTACGGGCTCCAGTCCCGGGCCGTCGCGGACAACGCCCCGGACAGCCTTCCGGACGACCTCCGAGACAAGGCTTCGGACGACGCACAGTCGATCGCCGAGATGGCACAGGACTACCTGCTCCGCATCCTCGACCTCGCCCCGCACGGCCCCTACCACCTGGTGGGCTGGTCGGTAGGCGGCCTGATCGCCCACGAGATCGCGGTACGCCTCCAGGAACGCGGCGAGGAGGTGGCGCTCCTCGCCGTCCTGGACGCCTACCCGATCCACGCCCCAGAACCCGTCGACCCCGACGCGGTCCGCGACCTGGCCCTACGCGAAGGCGGCCGCTTCCTCGACCCAGACCACGCCACCGACCTGGCCGCCCGCCTGACCCGCGCCTACAACCACAACGTCCGAGCGGCGCGGCACCACACACCCCGCCTGTTCCAGGGCCCCCTGCTCCACTTCCGCGCCACCGACAAACCCGAAGGCAGCGCCCTGCAACCGAGCCTGTGGAGCCCCCACATCACGGGAGCCGTCGAAGAACACGCCGTCCCCTTCACCCACGACACCATGACCGACCCGGCCGCCCTGGCCCTCATCGGCCCCACCCTGGCCACCCACTCCACC
>NZ_JAAFYZ010000330.1 GCF_018274385.1 Catenulispora pinistramenti
GCCGCGGGCGGGGCGGTGTGCACCGGCGGGCTGACCGGCTGGGCCACCACCGGGGTGTCGGAGTTGGCCGGCGGGTTGACCGCGTTCCAGCCGCTGTTCTGGTCGACCGGCTGCTGGTTGGCCGGCGGGTACTGGTACTGGCCGGTGCTCTGGCCCTGGCCCTGCTGGCCCAGCAGCTGGTTCAGGTTCGGGTACTGCCCCTGCGGGTACTGCTGCCCGGTCGGGTTCTGGCCCGGGATCGTGGCCCCGTTGCCGACCGGCTGGCTCGGCGGGGTGTACGGCACGCCGCCGCCGGTCGGCATGGTGCCGCCGGTCTGCGTCCCGGTGGTCTGGTTCCCGGTGTTCTGCGCCCCGGGGTTCTGGAACTGGGTGCCGATGCCGCTGTTCATCTGGTTCTGGTACTGGCTCAGCGTCGCGGCCGCCGCCGGGTCCTGACCGCTGCCCGCCACCTGCTGGCCGGTGGTGCTGGCGACCTGCGGCAGGGTCTTGAGCTGGTTGGTCGCCCCGGTGGCGGTCGGGGAGGAGAAGGAGCCGGCCGGCGGGACCGAGGCGCCGTGCGAGCCGGAGCCGATCAGCTTCTCGATGTCACTGATGATCTTGATGACCTCGGTGACCTCCTGCATCAGCTGGCCGCCGCCGAGCGCCGAGAGCATCGCCTCGATGCCGTTGATGAAGGCCCGCAGCGTGGCGCTGACCGAGGTGGACAGCGAGACCGCGGCGGCGTAGGTCCACCAGTTGGAGGACAGCGCGGCGACTGTGGGGTTCACCGCGTTCACGACGGAGGTGTAGGCGGTCTGCGAGGCCTTGATCAGGGTGCTGGAGGTGGTCAGCAGGGTCGAGGAGGTCTGGATGACCTTGACGATCTGCTCGAAGGAGTTCAGGGTGTCCGTGAACTTCTTCACGGCGGTCTCCGAGGCCTGGCCGGACCAGGCCTTCTGCAGCGTCTGGGTCGCGCTGCGGGCCTGGTTGATCAGCGCCAGGAACTGCTCGGCCTGCTTGAGCCGTTGGGCGACCAGCTTCTCGATGCTCTCCGGGGAGCCGGTCGCGATCTGGGCCACGAACGTTCCGGGACCGCCGCCGTACGCGGTGGCGTCCATAGCGCTGGAGTTCGGTATCACGAACACGTCGCACCGCCTGCCTGGTAGTCGAGGAGTTGTCACAAGGGTCTTCGATGATCGACCTTCAGGCTAGAACGGGGCACCGGTAGGGGTGGACGGCAAAAGTACCCACCTGTCCGGTGCCTCGCGCGCCGTAAATTAAGCCCGCATCTCTACGACCTTTGAAGGATTGCGGGAGTGACCTAGCAGTGATGCCGACCATGACCCCGCCCGCGCGCACCGACCGCCGGGGTGGCGGGTCGCCGAGCGGGGAGATCCAACTGCAGGCGCCGCCGGTCCTGGCCAAGGGCTCGGGCGCGGGGCTGAACCAGCTGATGTTCATGCTGCCGATGATGCTCGGCATGGGCGCCATGTCCTTCTACTCGATGGGCAGCAAGGGCGGTGCGATGACCTATGTCTTCGGCGCCCTGTACGGCAGCACCATGATCGGCATGATCCTGATGTCGGTGACCCGCGGCAGCGCGCAGAAGAAGGCGCAGATCAACAACGAGCGCCGGGACTACCACCGCTACCTGTCCGCGCTGCGCGGCCAGGTGCGGGACGTGGCGGCGGCGCAGCGCGCGACCCTGGTGATCACCCGCCCGGAGCCGGCCGACCTGTGGATGCGGGTGGCGCAGGGCCGGGCCTGGGAGCGCCGGCGCACCGACGACGACTTCGGCCACGCCCGGGTCGGCCGCGGTCCGCAGCGCCTGGCCACCCCGCTGCGCGCGCCGCAGACCGCGCCGCTGGAGGACCTGGACCCGGTGTCCTCGGCTTCGCTGCGGCAGTTCATCCGCACCTACATGACGGTGCCGGACCTGCCGGTGGCGCTGTCGCTGAAGGCCTTCGCCTCGGTGTCGGTGACCGGTGAGCGCGAGCTGACCATCCCGTTGGTCAGGGCCCTGATCGGGCAGCTGGCCACCTTCCACGGCCCGGAGGACCTGAAGATCGCCTTCTGCCTGGCCGACGACCAGCGCCCGACCTGGGACTGGGCCAAGTGGCTGCCGCACACGCAGGCCCAGCCGGCCAACTCCGACGCCGTCGGCCCGGCCCGGCTGGCCGCCGGCGACCTGGGCACGCTGGCCGAACTGCTGGACAAGGACCTGGGCACCCGGCCGGCCTTCGGCGCCGGGCGGGCCGGCGGCGTGGAGAACCCGCACCTGCTGATCATCGTGGACGGCGGCCGGACCTACGGCGACACCACCCTGGCGCCGATCTCCGGTCTGCACGCGGTCACGATCATCGACCTGGCAGGTCCCGAGCCCGCCCCGATCGCCCGGCCGCACCAGGGCCGGCTGCACGTCACCGGCGACCGGATGGGCATGGTCGCCGGCGAGGGCAAGGACCGGCACCTGGAGTTCCTGGGGCATCCGGACGTGATGGACGAGGCCACCGCCGAGGCGCTGGCCCGGCGGCTGGCCGGGGCCTATCAGGGCGCGCCGACCGCCGCGGCCTCGCCGATGTCGGCCAACTTCGGCCTGCCGGACCTGCTGGGCATCGGCGACCCGGAGGAGCTGGACGTGGCCCGGACCTGGCTGCCGCGCCCGGCGCGGGACCGGCTGCGGGTCCCGATCGGCCTGGACCCGCAGGGCCGGCCGCTGGAGATGGACCTGAAGGAGGCGGCCGAGGACGGGATGGGGCCGCACGGCCTGGTGATCGGCGCGACCGGCTCGGGCAAGAGCGAGCTGTTGCGCACCCTGGTGGCCGGTCTGGTGGCCACCCACTCCTCGGAGACCCTGAACCTGGCGCTGGTCGACTTCAAGGGCGGCGCGACGTTCGCCGGGATGGCCGGCCTGCCGCACGTCTGCGCGGTCATCACCAACCTGGGCGAGGAGCTGACCCTGGTGGACCGGATGGCCGACGCCATCAACGGCGAGGTGCTGCGCCGCCAGGAACTGTTGCGGGAGAAGGGCAACTACGCCTCGGTCCGCGACTACGAGCGGGCCCGGGCCACCGGGGCGGAGCTGGAACCGCTGCCGGCCCTGCTGATCATCATCGACGAGTTCAGCGAGCTGCTGTCGAACCGGCCGGAGATGATCGACCTGTTCGTGATGATCGGCCGGCTGGGCCGATCACTGGCGATCCATCTGCTGCTGGCCTCGCAGCGTCTTGAGGAGGGCCGTCTGCGTGGACTGGACGCGCACTTGTCGTACCGGGTCGGTCTGCGCACGTTCTCGGCGGCCGAGAGCCGTGCGGTACTCGGCGTGCCGGACGCGTACCACCTACCGTCGGTCCCGGGGTCGGCGTATCTGAAGACGGACACCGAGACGCTGCTGCGGTTCAAGGCCGCGTACGTGTCCGGGCCGATGCCGGCCCGGGCCCGCGGCGCGGCCGGCGGCGGACGCGGGCGGATCCTGCCGTTCAGCCTGGACCGGGTGGTCGACCACTCCGCCCCGCCGCCGAGCGCCGAGCCGGACCCGGCCGAACTGCTGAACCCGGCGGTCGGCACCGGACCGTCGATCATGGACGCGATGGTGTCCCGGCTGGTCGGCAAGGGTCCGGAGGCGCACCAGATCTGGCTGCCGCCGCTGGACGAGCCGCCGGCGCTGAACGAGATCCTGCCCGGCGAGCACATGGTCATCGACCCGGTGCGCGGGCTGACGCTGTCCGGCTGGGGCGGCCTGGGCCGGCTGACGGTGCCGCTGGCGCTGGTGGACAAGCCGTTCGAGCAACGCCGGGACCAGCTGTGGGTGGACCTGGCGGGCGCGGCCGGGCACGTGATGGTGATCGGCGGCCCGCAGAGCGGCAAGAGCACGATGGTCCGGACCCTGATCGCCTCGCTGGCGCTGACCCACACCCCGGAGGAGGTCCAGTTCTACATCCTGGACACCGGCGGCGGCGCGCAGTCCTCGGTCAGCGGGCTGCCGCACGTCAGCGGCTACGCCACCCGGCGCGACGGCGAGCGGGTGCGCCGCATCGTCGGCGAGCTGACCACGCTGCTGGCCGAGCGCGAGCTGCTGTTCGCCCAGTTCTCCGTGGACTCGGCGGCGGGGTTCCGGAGCCGGCGTGCGGAGCTGGCCCCCTACGCCAAGGACGGCCGCGCCTTCGGCGACGTCTTCCTGGTCATCGACGACTGGACCACGCTGCGCGCGGACTACGAGGCGCTGGAGGAGCCGATCACCGCGATCGCCCAGCGCGGGCTGGGCTTCGGCATCCACGTGATCATCACCAACAACCGGGCGATGACCGTGCGCCCGGCCATGCGCGACATCATCGGCACCCGGCTGGAGCTGCGTCTGGGCGATCCGGGTGAGTCGCTGGTGGACCGCCGGGCGGCGAACAACGTCCCGGCCGGCCGGCCCGGGCGCGGTCTGACCCCGGACAAGCTGCACTTCCTGGCCGCGCTCCCCCGCGTCGACAGCGGGAGCAGCGCCGAGACGGTCGGGGCCGGCACCGCGGACCTGGTCAAGCAGATCGCCGCGGCCTGGCCGGGCCCGGCCGCCCCGCAGGTCCGGATGCTCCCGGCCGAGGTGTCCCCGGCCGAGGTCAGGGCTCTGCTCCCGGAGCCGCGGCGGGGCCGGGCGGTGCCGTTCGGGCTGTCCGAGGCCGACCTGCAGCCGGTGTACGCGGACTTCGACGCCGATCCGCACTTCATCGCCTTCGGCGACGTCGAGAGCGGCAAGAGCGGCCTGCTGCGGACCATCGCGGCCGGCATCATGGCCGACTACACACCGCAGGAGGCCGCGATCGCGGTGATCGACTACCGGCGCGGGATGCTGGACGCGGTCACCGGCGAGCATCTGCTCGGTTACGCCGCCGCCGAACCGGCCACCGTCGACATGGTCGGCAACCTCGCCGAGGCGATGCGCCGCCGGCTGCCGGGTCCGGAGGTCACCAACGAGCAGTTGCGGGACCACAGCTGGTGGAAGGGCCCACAGCTGTTCGTGCTCATCGACGACTACGAAATGGTCGCCGTCCCCGGCCGCAGCCCGCTGGCGCCGCTGCTGGACTACCTGGCGCAGGCCCGGGACATCGGGCTGCACCTGGTGGTCGCGCGCGGCTCCGGCGGCGCCGGACGCGGCCTGTTCGAGCCGGTCCTGCAGCGTCTGCGGGAGCTGGGCTCGCCGGGTCTGGTGATGTCCGGGAGCCGGGACGAGGGGCCGTTGCTGGGCACCGTGAAGCCCAGTGCGCAGCCTCCGGGCCGCGGTGTGCTGGTGCACCGGCGGTCCGGGCCGGTACCGGCGCAGGTGGCGTGGACGCCGCCGGCGCAGTGACCGGCGCCGAACGCGATGAACAAAGGGCGAACGACCGGCGTGCCGTCGGCGGTGAAGAAGAACACTGACGGCGTCCGGTCGGTCACGTGGGTACTTGTGCCGTCGCCCCGACCGGCAGTTATGCCGTGTGGTGGTAGTGCACAGATTCCCTAACGTATCGGTTATCGGCCGGAGAACCTGCTCCGGCCACCCCCCAACCACGGGTTCCCAACAGAAGGAGGTGGCCCTCGTGGCCGGTCCCGGTTTCTTGAGTGACGCCGCTGCGATGACGCAGGCGATCCAGGGCTTCTCGGAGTGCGCCGTCAACGCCAAGAAGACCATGTCCGACTTGGAGAACGAGCTGACCTCGACCCTGGCTCAGTACCAGGGCAGTCAGGCCATCGCCTTCTGGAACCTGCACACCGAGCTGCAGGAGCAGATGACGGTCGCCTCGCGCGAGATCGACGTGATGTCGGACCTGGTGAACAAGGCGTACGGCAACTTCAACGCGGGCGACACCCAGGTGTCCGACACCCTGCGTCAGGTCGCCGGCAGCGCCGGCAACAGCAACAGCATGCTGTCCCGCCTCGGCGGCGTCTGAACCACTCACCATCCACCGATAGAAGAAGGGATCTCCCAGACATGACCGCCGACCAGATCAGCGTCAATTTCGGCGCGCTGCAGTCCAGCGCGGGCACCCTGTCCGCGAAGGCCGCCGCCCTGACCACCTACCTGGAAGAGCTGCTGAGCTCGCTGCAGCCGATGAAGCAGACCTGGGTGGAGTCCGGCTCCTCCTCGGGTATCGCGGCCGACCAGGCCGAGACCAAGCTGCGGGCGGCGACGAACGACATCATCGCCACCATCAACCAGTTCTCGGCGAAGGTCAACGAGGCCCACGACCTGCAGTACTCGCTGGAGCAGCAGAACACGAACTACTTCGCCTGACCGGACCGCCGTCGGGCACGGCCGCATCCTCCGGCCGACCGGTTACCTGGTCGGCCGGCTTTCTTGGCCGACCGGCGTTTCTCGCACCGACCGACCACCGGCGCCCCGACTCTGAATCCACCAGGAGCTGTGAGCGATGTCCGAGCCCTCGCCCGAACAGTCCTTCACCATCCACCTGAAGTCGCTGACCGATTTCGCCGACGAGTTCACGACGCAGATCCAGTCGCTTCAGGCTCCGATGGACCACCTCGCCACCATGTCCGGAACCCCGCCGCAATACGGCGCGTTCCACGAAGCCTGGACGCTGGGTGCCGGCGAACAGGCCGCCATCGAAGAGATGTACACCCTGCTCGGGCAGGTCAAACAGGCGATCGCGTTCGCCGGTGACGTCACCGGCACGGTGGCCGACGGCTACCGCAACGCCGACGAGAGCATCGCCTACGCCCTCGGCGGATCGCCCGGATCGGTCTACGGCGGCGGGTCCTCCGGCGGCGACCCCTGGTCCGGCGGCCAGGACAACATCCCGGACCAGCAGTCCGGGCCGTTCGGCGACCCGAACCAGAACGACCCCGGCACGGTGTACGGCACCCCGGTCTCCGACCCGACGAACTCCGGCCCCTGGGTCCCGAACCAGGACACCGGCTCCTTCGCCGCCGACCCGGTGACCGCGGTGACCGCGATACCGCTGGCCGGTGCGCTGCTCGGCGGGGCCCTGCTGGGCGGGGTGGCCAAGTCCAAGTCGAACAAGCAGCCGCCGAACACCTCGGTGACCGTCACCGTCGACAGCAGTGCCGACACCTCCGCGGCCGGCAGCGGCGCGCTGCCGCTGTGGACGCCGCCGCCGGACCCGGGACCGATCACCGCGATGCCGGTGACCGCCCCGCAACCGCAGTTCCCCGGCCAGGACTCGTCCTGGAACGCCACCTTCCCCGGCTCCGGCCAAGGAGGTTCGTGATCATGCCCACGTCTCCTGCTCCCGCCGGAGTCACCGACTTCTCGCAGTACACGGTGCCGCAGCTGACCCAGATGCTCTACGACAGCGACCCGGCCACCGGTACCACCACCGCCCAGACCTGGGACGCCACCGGCAAGATGCTGCACGAGCAGGCCTCGAACCTGGAGGGCCGGCTGCACAGCTTCGACGGCGAGTGGTCCGGCACCGCCTCCGACGAGTACAAGCGGATGGTCACCGACCTGATCGGCGGCCTGCGCAAGGTGGCCCAGACCTCGCTGCAGATGCGGGACCTGACCTTCGACGCCGTCGACTCGCTGACCGCCGCGCGCGCGGCGATGCCGGCGGCGGTGAACGTCCCGGTGGTGCCGCCGACCACCCTGGCGCTGGCCACCACGCCGCTGCCGATCGACGCCGAGACCTCGCCGGCGGCGGTCGCGCAGCTGCAGTCCGACCAGGCCAAGGCGGTCTCGGCGGTGCAGGCGCAGCAGGCGGCGATGGCCGCTTCCAACGCCGCGCACGCCCAGGCGGTCGCGGTGATGAGCACCCTGGCCGACAGCTACGTGGTCGCGCAGAACCGGTTTCCCCCGACCCCCGGCGGCGCCACGCCGACGGTGAACGGCAGCGGCCCGGGCACCGGGATCGGCAACACCGCGGCGCCGGTGATGCTGAACGCCAACGGCGTCCCGGTGCTGGTGTCGGGCCAGGATCCGGGCGGAGACCAGAACCAGGTGCCGGGCCAGCCCACCGGATCCGGAACGGATCAGGGCTCGCAATCCCTGTTCGGCGACATGTTCACGGTCGGCCTGGCGGCGGCCGCGGCGGCCGCCGGCGGGAAGTTCACCGGCACCGTCCTCACCCCGCAGGGCCTGCCACTGGGCGGCGTCAACAACCAGGGCCAGCAGATCACCCCGATCACCGGCCGCCTGACCCCGGTGACCAACCCGACCGGCAACACCGACGCCACCAAGCACGCCGCGGTGGACGCCGCCGGGGTGCTGGGCTCGCGCTACCTGGCCGGCAAGTTCGGCGGCGTCCACCGT
>NZ_JAAFYZ010000331.1 GCF_018274385.1 Catenulispora pinistramenti
GATTTCTTCGGGCTTGGTGGGCATTCGTTGTCGGCGATGCGTTTGGTGAATCGGGTGCGTGGGGTTTTCGGGGTGGAGGTGGCGATCCGGGATCTGTTCGACCGTCCGACGATCCAGGCCCTCGCCCACCACATCGAAAACGGAGCCGGAGCCTTGGCTGACGGCGCCCGGGGATCCCGCGAGCCATTGCGGCCGGCCCCGGAACCGCGGCCGACCGAGCTGCCCCTGTCTTCGGCGCAACTACGGCTGTGGATAACCGATCGGCTCGGCGGTCCGAGTGCGGTGTACAACGTGCCGGTTGCGTTGCGGCTGGTCGGTGCCTTGGATGTGCAGGCGTTGCGTGCTGCGATCGGTGATGTGGTCGGGCGGCATGAGTCGTTGCGCACGGTGTTTCCTGATCGGGATGGTGAGCCGTATCAGTGTGTTGTCGAGGCCGGTTCGGCCGACATTGACCTGACGGTTGTCGATATCGCGCCGTCGGAGCTTGATGACGCGGTCCAGGCCGCGGCCGATGAGCCGTTCGTGTTGGCGGAGGATCTGCCGATCCGGGCCCGGCTGTGGCGGGTCGGGCCCGATGAGCATGTGCTGTTGGTGGTGATGCATCACATCGCTACAGACGGATGGTCGCAGGGCCCGTTGTTGCGGGATCTAGCGCAGGCTTATGAAGCACGCGTGCAGGGCAGCGCGCCACAGTTCGTGCCGTTGCCGGTGCAGTACGCCGATTTCGCATTGTGGCAAGCGGCTGGCGAGGCCGAGGAGCGGGATCTGGAGTTCTGGGTCGAGCAGCTTCGCGGCGTGCCGGAGGAGACGGTGCTGCCGTTGGACCGCCCGCGTCCAGCAGTGCGTTCCCAGCACGGTGCGGAGGTGCGGTTCGAGGTCGATCAGGATACCCATGGCGAGCTTCAGGCCTTGGCGCAGAGCGGGAATGCCACGTTGTTCATGGTGCTGCACGCGGCGGTGGCCGCGGTGTTGCACCGCTACGGGGCCGGCACGGATGTCGCGGTGGGCACCGCGGTGGCCGGCCGCAGCGATCACGCGCTCGATGATCTGGTCGGCTTCTTCGTCAACACTCTGGTGCTGCGTACCGACCTGTCCGGGAATCCCGACTTCCAGACCCTGATCGAGCGGGTGCGCGATGCAGATCTGCGGGCCTACGCGCACCAAGACATCCCCTTCGAGGAACTGGTCGCCCACCTGGCGCCCGTGCGGACCCCGGCGCGCCACCCGCTGTTCCAGGTCATGCTCTCGGTCGACCAGACCGACCCGGTCCCGCCGAGCCTGCCAGGCCTGACCGTCGAGAACCACGCGGTGCCTACCGACACCGCGAAGTTCGACCTGGCCCTGGTCTTCCAACCGAACCACCACCCCGACGGCAGCCCGGCAGGCATCACCATCCAGCTCACCTACGCCACCGACATCTTCGATCCCGAAACCATCCAAGCCCTGACACACGACCTCAGCACCCTGCTCACCCAAGTCACCAAGACCCCCCACACGCCGCTCGGCGAACTCTGAGACCTGGAAGGTGTATAGATCATGACAAGTCCCTTTGACGACCCCGACGGCCGTTTCAACGTGGTCGTCAACGACGAGGAGCAGTACGCGCTCTGGCCTGAGGGCCTGGACATTCCCGCCGGCTGGAGCCCGTTGGCCTCCGGCGACCTCGCGGAGTGCACCGCGTATGTCGAAGAGCACTGGGTCGACATGCGGCCGCGCTCGCTCAAATCGGCGATGGCCGCGAACGCGACGGCCCAGGCCAGGACCACCGAGGACGTGAGCGCATGACCGCGGACACGCGCCAGGGTCCGCAGCAGCGGGATCTCGGATTCCAGCTGCGGCAGGAGTGGGACGATGCCGCGACGCTGCTTCCGGAGGCCACCGTGCCGGAGCTGTTCGCCAGGCGCGTCGCTGAGGAGCCGGGCGCGATCGCGGTGGAGACCGACGACGAGGAGATCTCCTACGCCCGGCTCGACGCTCGAACCGACCGGCTGGCCCGGCGGCTCGTCGAGCAGGGTGTGGCGCCCGGCGACAATGTCGCGGTCCTGATGCGCCGCTCCTCGGACCTCGTCGCGGCGTTGCTCGCCGTGGCCAAGGCCGGCGCCGCTTTCGTACCGCTGTCTGCCCGGGACCCGGTGACCCGGATGCACGCCGTGGTCGCCGGCTCGGGCTGCCGCCTGCTGCTGGTGGACGAGACAACGCAGGACCATGAGATGACCAGCCACCTCGCGTACCTGCGAGCCGACGCGGAGATCGGCGCCGACGCGCCGCCGCGCGGGGCGCCGGTGGAAACCGACCCCTTCGGCGACCGGACGGCCGGGCCGGAAGCGCTGCTGTACATCATGCACACCTCGGGATCGACCGGCGCGCCCAAGGGCGTTGCCGTCACCCACCGCAACGTCGTCGCGTTCGCCCTGGACCGGATCTGGCGCTCCGGCGATCACAACCGGATCCTGTTCCACTCTCCGCACGCCTTCGATGCCTCGACCTATGAGCTCTGGGTCCCGCTGCTGACCGGGGGCACCGTGGTCGTCGCCGCCGGCCAGGCCGACGCCGCGCTGCTGCGCCGGCTCGGCGGGGCGGGCCGGATCACCTCGCTCTGGCTGGGGGCCGGCCTGTTCGGGGCGTTGGCCGAGGCCGACCCGGAATGCCTCGCGGGCCTGCGGCAGGTCTGGACCGGCGGAGACGTGGTGCCGCCGGCGGCGGTCGCGCGTGTGCAGAGCGCCTGCCCGGGTCTGACCGTCTATGACGGCTACGGTCCGACCGAGACGACGACGTTCGCGACCCGCCACCGGATCGCCCGGATCCACCCCGAGGACCGCCCCGTGCCGATCGGCGGCCCGATGGACAACACCCGGGTGTACCTCCTGGACGACCGGTTGCGGCTGACGGAGCCGGGTGAGAGCGGACAGGTGTACGTGGCCGGCGACGGTGTGGCCCGTGGGTATGTGAGCCAACCGGGACTGACCGCGCGGCGCTTCCTGCCCGACATCTTCGGCGCGCCCGGCGGGCGGATGTACGCCACCGGCGACGTGGCCCGCCGCGAGCCGGACGGCAGCCTGAACCTCCTGGGCCGCGCGGACAACCAGTTCAAGATCCACGGCTTCCGGATCGAGCCCGGTGAGATCGAGTCCGTCCTGGCCGGGCACCCCGAGGTCAGCCGGGCCGTGCTGCTCGTCAGCAAGACGCCGGACGGCAGCGGCCACCTGGCGGCCGTCGTCGTTCCGGCGGCGCCGGGCCGACGCCCGGACCCCGAGGCGCTGCGCGGCTACCTCGCCGACCGGCTGCCCGCTCACATGGTCCCGGCCAGGATCGTCGTGCGCGCCGGCCTCCCGCTGACCGCGCACGACAAAGTCGATCACAGAATACTGATGTCCGAGCTGGCCGCCGCCGACGCCGGCCCGGCCGCGCCGACGGCGCCCACCGCGCCGGAAACCGCGGCGACGGCGGAAACCATGGCGCGGGTGGCCGAGCTGTGGTCCGCGGTGCTGGGCGTCGATCGGATCGCCGTCGACGACAGCTTCTTCGACCGGGGCGGCAACTCGCTCAAGCTGATCGGCCTGCATGCGCGGCTGTGCCGGACCTTCGGCGTGGACATACCGGTGCAGCGGCTGTTCGAGATTTCCAGCATCCGCGCGATGGCGCTGTACCTCCAGCGGGCTGCCGGGCCGGACGAGGGCCCCGTACTGGTCGGCGACCCCCGGTCTGTGAGCGCGGCCAGCGCCCGCGGGGCCGCCCGCCGCGATCGGATCCGGGCCAGCAGGGAGCACCGATGAACACGTACCTTGACGGAGCGATAGCGGTCACCGGCATGGCGGTGCGCGTCCCGGGCGCCGGCGACCTCGCCGCGTTCTGGTCGCTGCTGCGGTCCGGCACCGAGGGTGTCACCCACCACGACAAGGACGCGCTGCTCGCCGCCGGTGCCGACCCGGAGCTCATCCGCCGTCCTGACTACGTCCCCTCGCGCGGCATGCTGCCGACGGCTCGGAGCTTCGACTGGCGGTTCTTCGGCTACTCGCGTGCCGAGGCCGCGATGATCGACCCCCAGCAGCGGATCTTCCTCGAGTGCGCGGTCGCGGCGCTGGACGACGCCGGGATCGACCCGGCCCGCTTCCCCGGCTTGATCGGCGTCTACGGCGGCAGCGACGACTGCGACCCGCCCACGGACGGCGATCCGATGCTGCGGGCGCTGGGCAGCAGTCGTGACATGTTGGCCACCCGGGTGGCCTACAAGGTCGGGCTGCGCGGACCCGCGTTCACCGTACAGAGTGCCTGCTCGACCTCGCTGACGGCAGTCCACCTGGCGATCCAGAGCCTGCAGACGTATGAGACCGACGCGGTGCTCGCCGGCGGAGTCGGCCTGGCCGGATTCGGCAGCACCGGCTATCTCTACCTGGAGGGCGGCACCAATTCCCGCGATGGTCGGTGCCGCAGTTTCGACGCGGAAGCCTCCGGCATGGTGCCGGCCGAAGGCGTCGGAATAGTCGTGCTGAGGCGGCTCGAGGACGCACTGCGCGACGGAGACCACGTCAGTGCCGTCATCCGCGGCTCGGCGCTCAGCAACGACGGGGCCGAGAAGATCGGCTTCGCCGCGCCGTCCGTCGCCGGGCAGCGCGAGGCGATTCTGCTGGCGCAGAAGGTGGCCGACGTCGATCCCTGGGACATCGACTACGTCGAGGCGCACGGCACAGCCACCCCGATGGGCGACCCGGTTGAGGTGCAGGCGCTGACCGACGCCTTCCGCCTCTCGCGCGAGGAGGTCGGCTGGTGCCGGCTCGGGGCGGTCAAGAGCAACCTCGGCCACACCGGCGCCGCGGCGGGAGTGGTGGGGCTGATCAAGACGGCGCTGATGCTCGAACACCGCGAACTGGTGCCGTCGTTGCACTTCACGCGTCCGAATCCGCTGATGGACCTGCAGGCCACCCCCTTCCGGGTCGGCACACGGCACGAGCCCTGGCCCGAGCGCGGGACCCCGCTGGCCGCGGTCAGCGCCTTCGGCATCGGCGGCACGAACGCGCACGTCATCCTCGAGGCGCCGCCGTCGCTGCCGCGTTCTGCGCCGCGCCCTGCTCCCCGGGTACTGGCCCTGTCGGCCGGTTCGCCGGAGGCGCTCGACCGGATGCGCGGGAACCTGGCCGACCGGCTGGACGGCGAGCCGGAGTCCTGGCTCGCCGACGCGTCGTGGACGCTGTCCCGGCGGCGCCGGTTCGACCACCGCGCGGCCGTGGTCGCCGAGCAGCCGGCCGAGGCGGCGCGACTGCTGCGCCAGCCGCCCGGATCGGTCCTGCCGCCTTCGGACCGGCGCGATCGGCTCGACCACGTGGCCTTCCTGTTCCCCGGGCACGGCACGCTCGACCACGCCGCCGGGAGCGCGGCCTACCGGCTGCTGCCGCAGTTCGCCGCCCACTTCGAGGAGATGGCGGCGATCTTCCGCCGGGCGCACGCACTGGACCTGTCGCCGATCGTGGGGGACGGATCGGTCGCCGCCGGCTGGTCGGCGGACTTCGTCAACCAGCAGTGCGGCCTGGTGACCATCGGGTACGCGCTGGCCCGGCAGCTACTGGATTGGGGGATCACCCCCGCCGGGATGCTCGGAAACAGCATCGGCGAGTATGCCGCCGCCGCGGTGGCGGGTGTGTGGACCCCGGCCGATTGCGCGGAGATCGTGTACGAGCGTGCGCGGACCGCCCTGCACACCCCGCCGGGGCGGATGGTCGCGATCCGCGCGGGCGCCGCGCAGGTGACCGAGCGGATCGCGGCGTTCCCCGGCGTGGGTCTGGCGGTCATGGGCCCCGGCAACACCGTCGTGTCCGGACCTCAGGCGGCGATCGACGCCTGCCTGGCCGCCGGCGCGCTGGACGGGCTGGACGTCACCGTGCTCGACTTGTCAGTCGCAGCGCACTCCGAAATGATGCGGCCCGCGGCGGCGGGCCTGACCCGGGCGGTGGAGCAGGCTGCCGCGCGCCGGCCCGAACTGCGCTTCGTCTCCAACCTGACCGGCGAGTGGGCCGATCCGGACACCGTCGGCACGGCGGAGTACTGGACCGCCCAGCTGTGCCGGACCGTGCGGCTCGACTCCGGCATCGCGACCCTGATCGCAGAGGGCTGCGATACCTTCGTGGAGCTGGGCGCCGGCACCTCGATGTGCGGCTCGCTGCGCCGGCACTCGGCGTGGGACGAGCAGCGGCACGCGGTGCCGATGCTCGGCCGGGCGTCCGAGGACCCGGAGCGCAGCCTGCTGCGCGCGCTCGCCGTGCTGTGGGAGCGCGGCGCGGATATCGACCTGGCCGACCTGGCCCGCGACGCGCAGCCGCAGGTGGTCGCGCTGCCCTCGTATCCCTTCGAGCCCTCGGACCCGGAGTCCGGCCGGACCACCGCCGCGGCGCCCCGGCAGGATGGCGCGCCGCGCCAGGACGGCCCGAGCGACCTGGAGCAGCTGTGGTGCGCTTCGCTCGGCGTCGCCTCGGTCAACGCCACGGACGATTTCTTCGCCATCGGCGGCGAGTCGCTGATGGCCGTGCACCTGATCAGTGAAGTGAGCCAGGCCACGGGCGCCGCGATCACGGCCGCGGACTTCCTTCGTCAGCCGACCTTCGGCCGGCTGGTGGAGCTTGTGGGGGCGGCGTCCGGCGCAGACAGCGCCGACGGCGCATCGGGAGGCGTGGGGCTGGTCGCCCTGCGCGAGGGGTCGTCCGACCGGCCGGTCTTCCTGATCGCCGACGGTATGGGCAGCGCGTCCAGCTACCTCGAGCTCGCCGACCTGGTCGAGGTCGACCGACCGGTGCTGGGTCTGGAACCTTCCGGCGCGCGATACACCACAGCCCGGGTCGAGGCGATGGCAGAGCAGTACCTCGATGCGGTGCGCGGCGCACAGAAGCATGGCCCGTATACGCTCGCCGGCTGGTCCTACGGCGCGGTGGTCGCGCACGAGATGGCCCGGTTGCTGCTCGATGCCGGTGAAGTCGTCGACGTGCTGCTGTGCTTCGACGGCTTCGTCCAGGGCCGCGGCCGCGGCCTCGGCCTCGGCGGCCGGCCGCTGGCCGCGGTCCCGGGGGCGCTGCTCGAAGTCGCACGGCTGGAATTCGCGGTGCGGTTCGGCTCCGGCCAGGTCCGCGCCCTCGCGCGCCGGGCCCCCGAGCTTCGCCGCAACCTCTCCCGATGTGCACGCGCCCTGCTGCGCTACCGGCCGCGCCCGGTGGACTGCTCGGTCGTGGTGTTCCGGTCCGGCGCGCCGGACTCGGCTTCCCGCGAGGCGCTGCGACGCGACTTGTCGGGCTTCTACCGCACCGTCGAGGTCTTGTCCGCCGGGGGAGACCACTGGTCGATGCTCACCCGACCGCACGTGGTCGGTCTGGCCGGGGAGCTGTCCGCCCGGCTGGCGCAAACCACCCCCGCCCCCTGACCGCTGAAGCAATCCGTGCACGGTGCTCAGCACCTTGTGACGCATCCACCTCCAGACATCGCATCCTGCGACGTCGGCACACCTGGTGACGCCGGTGTCGACCACCCGCGCTGCGACACCCGACATCGAAAGGCTGAATCGACTATGACCATCGCACCCGAAGCGGCGGACGCAGCGCCGGCCCCGGGGACCGAAGGGCCGCACCACCTCACCAGTGTTCGGTCAGTGGCTGCCACGGCCCATCCGCTGCGCCACCGGTTGCTCGACCTGATCGACGTCTACGGGCCGGCCTCCGCCGCGCGGCTGGCGGAACGGACCGGCATGCCGCTCCCCGTGGTCGAGAAGCATCTCGGTGTCCTGCGGGACGGCGGGCTCGTCGAGCCTGAGTCCGGCATCGACGCCCCGCTTCGCTGGCGGCGGGTTTCAGCACAGTACCGCACGCTTACCGAGGAACTGCCCGGTGACCCGGTCAGCAAGGCTGTGGTGCGGGCCATGCAGGCGGTCAACCGCGACCGGCACGACACCCTGCTCCAGACGTGGACGGTGCTGCGCGAATCCTTCGACGAGGGTTGGCGGGCCAGCGCGTTCACCACCGACTCCTGGCTGTGGCTCAGCCCGGGCGAGCTCGGCGAGCTGCGCGAGCAGGTCTGCGCTCTGTTCGATACCTGGGCCCGGCGCCAGTTGCCGGACGACGGCGCCGACCGCCGACCGGTCCACGTTCTGGCCCGGGCGGTCCGGACCGAGCCATGACCCCGACCCGCCTCGCGCCCCACCCGAAC
>NZ_JAAFYZ010000332.1 GCF_018274385.1 Catenulispora pinistramenti
GGGTGGGTGGGGTGCGGCTCCGCCGGCCAACCCCTAAACGATCATGGTCGGGCTTGGTGAGTGGCCGGTCCGGTAGCGTGGTGTGGGGCCAGGCTCCTTGACTGAGTCTGGCCCCTTGATCGCGTTCGTTGATTAGTGCAGCTGCGGCGGATCGATATCGACGCGGCCGAAATCGACCACGCCGCGCACGCTGGACGCCTTGATCCGTACGGCGGGGAACAGGAACCGTAGGGCGGCGGCCTGGCGGTCCTCGGTGAGGCCGTCGAACGATTCGGCGGCGCCTTCCCCGATGACGATGCCTTCCAGCGCGGTCAGTGGCCGGATAACGGTGGCCTTGTTGCGCGCGGCCATCCGGGCCTTGATCTTCGCCTGCATCTCGCGCATTTCAGCGGTAGTGATCTCTTTCGCGTCCCACATTTCTCGGATCTCGGCCAGCTTCACCTTGTCGTCTGCCTCGGCCTGCTCGGCGTCTACCGGGTCCATCGTCACCGACGGGGCCACCAGGTCCGATGGCGACAGCGACGTCAGGAAGTCTTTGGCCGCGTCCTTGACGAACTCTTCCAGTTCCACAGCCTTGATCTTGCGGGTGCACGCCTCGGGCATCGAGCTGGTCTTACGCGTGCACCGGTAGTAGGGGACCCCGCGAACCCCGCCCACCTTCTCCCCGACCATGGACCGGGTGCAGTTGGTGCAGATCACCAACCCGGTCAGCAGGTACTTGCGGAAGCTGCGGCGGGCATCGGCGTAGTCGGCCGATCGCTGCTGGCGCAGACGGTGCACCTCCTCCCACTCCCCGACGGACACGATCGCGGGCCAGGCACCGGTGCGGTAGTCGCCGTTCGCATCCTTCTGCACCTCGCCCTGGAAGGTGATCAGCCCGGCGTGCTTGGGCAGATCCAGGGTTGCCCGAACCCGCCCCACAGTCCACAGTCCGCCACCGGCTGAGGGAACCTGGCGCTTGTGGAGATCCTGGAAGATCGCCCAAATCGCATCACCGTCCAGGAACCGGCGGAAGATCTCCTGAACGATCTCCTTCTCCTCCGGCACGATCGCAGTGGAGTCCTTGGTGTAGCCGTAGGTCCGACGTCCCCCGTGCGCCTTCCCGGCCGCCAAAGCGTCCTCCTGCGCTGACTTCACCCGGCGGGAGGTGTCATCGGAGGACTTGCACGCGTGCGCCACCTCAATCCGCAGAAAGAACCGGTCATCGGCGTTGGACAGGTCACGCCGGTTGGCCTGCCCGTGCAGGATCACGTTGCGTTCCTCGGCCTTGATCAGCAACTGCTCAAGATCGGGAGGCTGACGCATCAGCCGGTCGGGGTGGTAGGCCAGCACGTGACGGAACGCCCCTGCGTCCATCGCCTCAAGCATCTTGTCCCACCCCGGCCGCTTGCGGTTGCGCTGCCACGCCGACCGCGACGGATCGATGAACACATGCTCCGGCGACACCCGCAGACCGTACCGCGCGGCCATGTCCCGGCAGATCCGCTCCTGGCGCTCCACCCCGGTTTGGTCGTCGTCCTTGATGTGCGAGATCCGGCAGTAGATCGCTGCCGACTCGCCCTCGAACTCTGATTTACCCATGGCTCTATTGTC
The DNA here is from genome assembly GCF_018274385.1 of Catenulispora pinistramenti. GTDB lineage: Bacteria > Actinomycetota > Actinomycetes > Streptomycetales > Catenulisporaceae > Catenulispora > Catenulispora pinistramenti. The sequence continues at coordinate 1,594 of NZ_JAAFYZ010000332.1, forward strand.
CCACTGTCATGGTGGGCAAACAACCTTTGAGCGTGCCGGCCGAGCACCCCAACAACCGGGCGGCCTCCTCCACGCTCTGGTCCTCCCAGAAGCGCAGTACCAATACCGCGCGCTGCCCGGGCGGCAGCGTGCGCAGCGCCGCGACGAGCAGGTCGCGGTCGGCCGCGGCCTGGTCCGGCGCGCGGTCGGCGGCCGGACGGTCCGGCAGACCGTCCGAGCCGGGGAACTCCCGGCGCCACCGGGCGTGCCGCTTCTCATCGATGCAGGCGCGAAGCAGGGTCTTGCGGAGGTAGGCGTCCAGATCCTCACGACGGCGGACCCGGCCCCAGGCGGCGTGCAGCTTGATGAAGGCGATCTGGGTCAGGTCTTCGGCCTGGTGCCAGTCGCCGCACATCAAGTACGCGGTGCGCCGCAGGGTGTGGGAACGCGCGGCGACCAGTTCGCTGAACTCGTCGTCGTCAGGTCTTTGCATGTGGCCGCCCCTCGCGTTGTCCGTGCCTCCATCGGCTACCACGAGGGTGGGGGCGGTTCTGGTTGTCAGCGGGCGATGCGCGTGATCAACACGCGCTTCAAGTGCTGAGCGCGCGCTCCAGGGTGGCATACCCGGCCGGTTCCCACGTCGGCTTGCCGCCGGGCTTGCCGAGCCGGCCGTTCCGCCCGATCGCGATCAACGTCATCGCACGCAGCACGGCCCAGCCGCGGGCCCGGGTGATGTCGGCGTCGTCGGCACGCTGGTAGACGTCGAAGAACCGGTCCACCGAACCCGCGGGCAGCAGGATCCAGGCGGCCGACAGGTCGATCGCCGGATCGCCGGACCCCAGGTCGCCGAAGTCGACCACGCCGGCCAGCAGCCCGTCCCGCACGACGACGTTGGCCGGATGCAGATCGGTGTGCAGCCACATCGCCTCGCCCCGCCACTTCGGCGCCGCGACGGCCTTCAGCCAGACCTCGCGGGCCGCCTCGGCGACCTCGCGGTCCTCGATGACCTCAAGCCAGCGCTCGATCGTGGCCTCGCCATCGACGCGCCGCTCGCTGACCGGGGCGTCGGCGGGGGCCGGCTGGTGCAGCGCGGCAAGGAAGTCCGCCAGCGCGTCCGCCGACTCGGCGCGGGTGATCGGCGCCTGGTCGGCCGGTTCGCCCTCGACCCAACGCATGACCGTCCACGGGTACCCGAACAGCTCCGACGGTTCACCGACCCGCACCGGCATCGGCGCAGGCAACGGCAGGCGGTCAACGAACGTCGGCAGCCATCTCTGTTCCAACCGCGCCTGAAACGAGGGCTCCTCGCCTCGCGGCATCCGCACGGCCAACTCCGGGCCCAGCCGGAACTGCTGGTTGCCCCAACCTCCGGGGACGTCGCGGAGTTCGAGGTCCGCCAGATCAGGATGTTGGTCCTTCAGCAGCGCACGGACCAGGTCCTGTCCATATATGAAGTCACCCATCGGCCCACGCTAACCGAGCGACCGACACCGGGGCCTCTAGAGCGCGGAAAGAGACCCCGGTGTCCCGGTCGCGTCTGCCCTCGGCGTGACCGGTTGGGCACCGGAACCGCGGGGGCTCACCGGTGCCAGTTCGCAGAGTACGGTGTGACAGGCGGTGACCGCACGGTTATCGGCGGATGTGGATGATTTTCCGCCTCTACCCCTTACGGGCGTTCGCAGTCCCGAACGACCGCAGATGTCCGGCGCGCCATTCCTCACGTGGCGGCTCACGCCTCGGTGATCGCGCCCAGCCGCTCGACGGCCGCCGCGTACTCCTCGATGAGCTGGTAGATCACCTCCCGCACCGGTCGGACGTCGGTCATCGAACCGACGATCTGGCCGACCGGCATGCCCATCAGCTCGGTGCGGCCGGCCCGGGCGATGCGGCGGTGCGCCTCGGAGACCAGCATGTACTGCAACGGCATCGGCAGCGCGCCGGGGGAATCAGTGCCCTCCCAGGCGTCGGTCCAGTCGGTGCGCAGCTGGCGCGCCGGTTTGCCGGTGAGCGCGCGGGAGCGGACGGTGTCGCGCGAGGACGCGGCCAGCAGCTTGGGGACCACGCGCGGGTCGGTGTCGGCTTCGGCGACCGTCAACCAGATCGAGCCGGTCCAGGCGCCCTGCGCGCCCAGGGCCATGGCCGCCGCGACCTGACGGCCGTCGCCGATCCCGCCGGCGGCCAGGACCGGGGTGTCCCCCACCGCGTCGACGACTTCCGGGATCAGCACCATCGTGGAGATCTCGCCGGTGTGCCCGCCGGCCTCGGTGCCCTGCGCGACGATGATGTCGACGCCGGAGTCGACCTGCTTGCGGGCGTGGTGGGCGCTGGAGGCCAGGCCCGCGGTGCGGACGTTGTTCCGGTGCGCCAGCTCCACGATGTCGGCCGGCAGCGGACCCAGCGCGCTGGCCAGCAACGCGATCGGGTGCTCCAGCGCCACCTCGACCTGCGGCCGCGCGGTGGCGTCGGTCCAGCCCAGCAGCTGATGGCTGTGGTCGCCGTCAGCGGGCAGGTCGGGCACCTCGTATTTGTCGAGGATGCCCTCGACGAAGGTGCGGTGCCGGTCGGGGATGTAGGACTTCAGGGTCTCCTCCATGCTGGTCCGCGCCGAGTCCTTGGCGGAGACCTCGTTGACGGAGCTGGAGACGGAGGCCGGCATGACGACGTCGACGCCGTACGGCTTGCCGTCGGTGTGCGCGTCGAGCCAGCGGAGCTCGGTCTCGAGCTCGTCGGGGGTGAAGTAGACCGCGCCCAGGACGCCCAGGCCCCCGGCCCGGGTGACCGCCGCGACGACGTCGCGGCAGTGGCTGAACGCGAACAGCGGGAATTCCAGGCCCAAGGCTGCTGAGAGCGGGGTTCGCATGGTGGGGACGGTAGGGGTGGCCGCGCAAAACTGCAACAGGTTCTAGTAGTGGACATGGCTTTCCCGACCGGGACGCCGCGACTCATCAGGACGCCACGACTCATCGGATTGAGACGGGCACCTGCCGCATCGTGAGGCTTGACCGCCCTTTGACCCACCTACCGGCTAGGCTCTCGGGGGTGATTTCCTTCGTGCAGGTCGGAAAGACGTACCCGGACGGGACGGTGGCCGTGGCGGCGACCGACCTGACCGCCGACAGCGGGCGCATCACGGTGCTGGTCGGTCCATCCGGGTCCGGCAAGACCACCCTGCTGCGGATGGTCAACCGGATGATCGAGCCCACCAGCGGCGAGATCCTCATCGACGGGGTGGACGTGCGGTCCAAGTCCGCACCGGAGCTGCGGCGCGGGATCGGCTACGTGATCCAGAACGCGGGCCTGTTCCCGCACCGGACGGTGCTGGCCAACGTGATGACCGTGCCGCGGCTGCTGGGCTGGTCCAAGGACAAGGCGCGCGAGCGGGCCATGGAGCTGCTGACGACCGTCGGACTCGAGGAGTCCCACGCGAAGCGCTACCCGTTCCAGCTCTCCGGCGGTCAGCAACAGCGGGTCGGCGTCGCGCGGGCACTGGCCGCCGATCCACCGGTGCTGCTGATGGACGAGCCCTTCAGCGCCGTGGACCCCGTGGTGCGCAAGGACCTGCAGACCGAACTGCTGCGGCTCCAGTCCGAGCTGAGCAAGACCATCCTGTTCGTCACCCACGACATCGACGAGGCGATCCAGCTCGGCGACAAGGTCGCGGTGCTGAACACCGGCGGCGTGCTCGAACAGTTCGACACCCCGACCGAGCTGCTGGCCAACCCCAAGAACGAGTTCGTCGAGAGCTTCCTCGGGCTGGACCGGGGCGTGCGGCGGCTGTCCTTCTTCTCCTCCACCGGCGTCCCGCTGCGGCCCGAGCCGGTGGTCGCGCGGGACGCGCCGGCCGCGGAGGTGCTGGCCCGCAGGGGCGCGCAGCCCTGGCTGCTGGTCGTGGACGACGGGCACAAGCCGTTGGGCTGGCTGACCGCCGAGCAGGTGCCGGCGGACGGGGATCTGACGAAGGTGGCGGTCGGCGAGCTGGTCTCCTACGGCCACACGTTCGGCGCCGCGACCGACTCGCTGCGCGCCGCCCTGGACTCGGCGATCCTGTCGCCGTCCAGCCGGGCGGTCGGGGTGGCCGAGGACGGGCGGGTGGTCGGGGTCGCGTCGGTCGAGGAACTGGTGCCGGCGATCCGGGCCGCTCAGAGCGCCAGCGTTCCGGACACCGGGCACGGTGACCGGGGCGAACCAGGCGACCGGGTCGAACCAGGCGACCGTAACGACCGCGAAGACCGCGACGACAACCCGGACACCGTCTGATGAGGTCCGCCGGCCTGTTCCCCCACATCCCCAGTTATCTGGGCACATACGGATCCCTGATCCAGCAACAGCTGACGATGGCGCTGCTGTCGGTGCTGTTCGGGCTGATCGCCGCGCTGCCGATCGCGCTGCTGTGCGTGCGCTACCCCAAGATCTACCCGGCGATGGTCGGACTGCTGACCGTCATCTACTCCCTGCCGTCCATCGCGTTGTTCGTGCTGCTGGTCCCCTCCACCGGACTGACGCAGACCACGGTCATCATCCCGCTGTCGGTATACAGCCTCGCGGCGCTGGTCCCGAACATCGTGGAGGGCATCCGCGGGATCCCCGAGGACGTCCGGCTCGCGGCGGTCGCGATGGGCTACACCGGCGCCCGCCGGCTGGTCGCCGTGGACCTGCCGCTCGCGGTACCGCCGATCATGGCCGGCCTGCGGGTGGCGACGGTCGGCAACGTCAGCATGGTCAGCGTCGGCACGGTGATCGGCGTCGGGGCGTTCGGCGCCCTGTTCACGGCCGCGGCCCAGCTGAGCCGGTCGGACCTGGCGGTGACCGGCATCGTGGTGATCGTGGCCCTGGCGCTGGCCTGCGACCTGCTGCTGGTGGTCGCGCAACGGCTGCTCACGCCGTGGAACAAGCGGAGGTCGGCGTGAACGTCCTGAGTCAGGCCTGGGGCTGGCTGACCACGTCCGCGAACTGGAGCGGATCCGACGGGATCCCGACGCGGTTCCTGCAGCACTACGAGTACTCGGCCGAGGCGGTGCTCATCGGGGCGCTGATCGCCTTCCCGCTGGGGCTGCTCACCGGGCACGTCAAGCGCGGCGGGCTGCTGGTCACCTCACTGGCGAACGTGGCGCGCGCGCTGCCGACGCTGGGTCTGGTGGTGCTGCTGGTGGTGGTCATGGGCGTGAAGTTCCGGGCCGTGATGATCCCGCTGGTGGCGCTGACCGTGCCGCCGATCCTGCTGAACACCTACGAGGGCGTGCGGAACGTGGATCCGCAGCTCACCGACGCGGCCAAGGGCATGGGCCTGCGGCCGTGGCAGGTGCTGTGGCGGGCCGAGGTCCCGGCGGCACTGCCGCTGATCCTGACCGGCTTCCAGTTCGCGGCGGTGAACGCGGTGGCGAACACGGCGATCGCGGCGTACTCCTCGTTCGGCGGCCTCGGCCGCTTCGTCATCGACGGGCTGGCGACCACCGACTACGGGATGGTGGCCGGGGGCGCGTTCCTGATCGTGATCGCGGCGATCCTGAACCTGGTGATCTTCGCCGTACTCCGCAAGCTGCTGATCTCTCCGGGACTGAGGCAGAAGAAACCAACCACGTAGCGCGCTCGGCGCGTTGAGCAGGGGGGGCCGGCTTTCCATCGCACGAAGGACGACCCCATGAGCAAGACCCCTCAAACGCCGCGCCACCCTGTGCTGTCGCTGACGGCCGCCGCTACCGCGCTGGCGGCGGCCGCACTGACCGTCACCGCCTGCACCAACGGCAACCCACTGGTCCCGGGCCCGAAGAAGGGGCAGGTGACGGTCGGCTCGGCCAACTTCCCGGAGAACGTACTGCTGGCGGACATCTACGCCTCGGCGCTGAAGGCCAGGGGCGTGAAGGTCGGCGTCCGGTTCAACGTCGGCAGCCGCGAGGTGCTGTACCAGCAGGTACAGCAGGGTTCCCTGACGGTGCTGCCGGAGTACAACGGCGCCCTGCTGGCATACCTGGACTCCAAGACACGCGCCGCCACGACCGCGGACATCAACGCCGGGCTACAGGCGAAGCTCCCGGCGTCACTGGAAATCCTGGACTCCTCCCCCGCCGAGGACAAGAACGCGCTGGTGGTCACCGCCGCGACCGCCGCGAAAGACCACCTGGCCGCGATCGGGGACCTGGCCCCGTACGCGGCGTCAATGGACATCGGCGGACCGCCGGAGTTCAAGGAGCGCTACCAGGGCCTGCCGGGGCTGAAGGACAAGTACGGCCTGACATTCAGGAACTTCAGCTCCCTGGACACCGCCGGCCCGATCACGGTCAAGGCCCTGGCCGACGGCTCGGTCCAGGTCGCGACCCTGTTCACCACCGACCCGAACATCGCCTCGCACGGCTTCAAGGTCCTGGCCGACCCCGAGCAGGTCTTCACGGCCCAGAACGTGACGCCACTGGCGTACCGGGACAGCATGACGCCGACCGCCGTCGCGACGCTGAACGCGGTGTCGGCGAAGCTGGACACGGCGGCGCTGGCGGGGATGATGGCGGCGATTATGAATCAGAAGAAGGATATTGATGTGGTGGCTGATGATTGGTTGAAGGCGGTGGGGATGCGGTAGTGGGGCGGTTTGGGGGTTTTGGT
>NZ_JAAFYZ010000333.1 GCF_018274385.1 Catenulispora pinistramenti
GCCCGCCGACCCGACCTCCGACCACGCTGCCGACCAGGCCGCCGACTTCAAGTCGGCTACCGCCGCCGCCCGGCCCACGCTGGTCGAACTGGAACAGAGTTCCCCCTTCGCCGACCGGCACATCGGTCCGGACCCGGCCGCCGCCGCCCACATGCTGGCCCTGCTCGGCTACGACTCGCTCGACGCGCTGACCGAGGCCGCCGTGCCCGGCTCCATCCGGCTCACCGAGCGCCTGAACCTGCCGCCGGCCCGCTCCGAGGCCGAGGTGCTGACCGAGCTGCGGGACATCGCCGGCCGCAACCGCGTGTTCCGCCCGATGATCGGCCTGGGCTACCACGGCACCTTCACCCCGCCGGTGATCCTGCGCAACGTGCTGGAGAACCCGGCCTGGTACACCGCCTACACCCCCTACCAGCCGGAGATCTCCCAGGGCCGGCTGGAGGCGCTGCTCAACTTCCAGACCGTGGTCGCCGACCTGGCCGGGCTGCCGGTGGCCAACGCCTCCCTGCTGGACGAGGGCACCGCCGCCGCCGAGGCCATGACCCTGGCCCGGCGCGCCACCAAGTCCAAGTCGCCGCGGTTCCTGGTCGACGCCGACGTCTTCCCGCAGACGCTGGCCGTGCTCCAGACCCGGGCCGAGCCGCTGGGGATCGAGCTGGCGCTCGCCGACCTGAACGCCGACCGGCTGCCCGAGGGCGACTACTACGGCGTGCTGGTCCAGTACCCCGGCGCCTCCGGCCAGGTGCGTGACCTCACGGCGATCGCCGAGGCGGCCCACGAGCGCGGCATGCTGGTCGCGGTCGCCGCCGACATCCTGTCCCTGACCCTGCTCACCTCGCCCGGCGAGGCCGGGGCCGACATCGCGGTCGGCTCCACGCAGCGCTTCGGCGTGCCGCTGGGCTTCGGCGGCCCGCACGCCGGCTACATGGCCGTCCGCGAGAACCTGTCCCGCTCGCTGCCCGGCCGCCTGGTCGGGGTGTCTGTGGACACTGACGGCCGACCCGCGCTGCGGCTGGCGTTGCAGACCCGCGAGCAGCACATCCGGCGCGAGAAGGCCACGTCCAACATCTGCACGGCGCAGGTGCTGCTGGCCGTGATCGCCGGTATGTACGCGGTCTACCACGGTCCCGAGGGTCTGACCGCGATCGCCCGCCGCACCCACCGCTACACCGCCGTCCTGGCCGCCGGGCTGCGCGAGGCCGGGGTCGAGGTCGTGCCGACCGCGTTCTTCGACACCCTGACCGTGCGGGTCCCCGGCCGGGCCGCCGAGGTCTGGCGCGCCGCGCTGGCCTCGGGCGTGAACCTGCGGCTGGTCGACGAGGACACCGTCGGCATCTCCTGCGACGAGACGACCGACTGGGCCGACCTGCGGGCCGTCTGGGCGGCGTTCGGGGTCACGGGTAAGGAGGCGGCCGGAGTCCACGAGCTCGACGCCGCCACCGAGGACGCCCTCGGCGGCCACCAGCGCGCCACCGACTTCCTGACCCACCCGGTCTTCCACGCGCACCGTTCCGAGACCGCGATGCTGCGCTACCTGCGCAAGCTCGCCGACCGCGACATCGCCCTGGACCGCTCGATGATCCCGCTCGGCTCCTGCACGATGAAGCTGAACGCGACCACCGAGATGGAGCCGATCACCTGGCCCGAGTTCGGCGCGATCCACCCCTTCGCCCCGCTGGACCAGGCCTCGGGCTACCTGTCGCTGATCGGCCAGCTGGAGGGCTGGCTGGCCGAGGTGACCGGCTACGCCCGGGTCTCGGTGCAGCCGAACGCCGGCTCGCAGGGCGAGCTGGCCGGGCTGCTGGCCGTCCGCGCCTACCACCGCGACCACGGCCAGGGGCAGCGCGACGTGTGCCTGATCCCCTCCTCGGCGCACGGCACCAACGCCGCCAGCGCGGTGATGGCCGGGATGCGGGTGGTGGTCGTGGCCGCCCGCGAGGACGGCTCGGTGGACGTCGCGGACCTGAAGGCGAAGATCGACAAGCACCGGGACGAGCTCAGCGTCCTGATGATCACCTACCCCTCGACGCACGGCGTGTTCGAGGAGGAGGTCACCGAGATCTGCGCCCTGGTGCACGCCGCCGGCGGCCAGGTCTACGTGGACGGCGCGAACCTGAACGCCATGGTCGGCCTGGCCAAGCCCGGCTCCTTCGGCGGCGACGTCTCGCACCTGAACCTGCACAAGACCTTCTGCATCCCGCACGGCGGCGGCGGCCCCGGCGTCGGCCCGGTCGGCGTCCGCGCCCACCTGGCGCCCTACCTGCCCAACCACCCCCTGCACCCGGTCGCCGGGCCCCGTCCCGAAGGCGGCGGCGTCGGCCCGGTCTCGGCCGCCCCGTGGGGCTCGGCCGGCATCCTGCCGATCCCGTGGGCATACATCCGCCTGATGGGTGCCGAGGGCCTGCGCAGCGCCACCCAGCACGCCATCCTCGCCGCCAACTACGTCGCCAAGCGCCTGTCGGACCACTACCCGGTCCTCTACACCGGCCCCAACGGCCTGGTGGCCCACGAGTGCATCATCGACCTGCGCCAGATCACCAAGGACACCGGCGTCACCGTCGACGACGTGGCCAAGCGCCTGATCGACTACGGCTTCCACGCCCCCACCATGTCCTTCCCGGTGGCCGGCACCCTGATGATCGAGCCCACCGAGAGCGAAGACCTGGCCGAGTTGGACCGCTTCTGCGACGCCATGCTGGCCGTCAAGGCCGAGATCGACCGCGTCGCCACCGGCGACCTGGACCGCGAGGACAACCCCCTGCGCCAGGCCCCGCACACGGCGGCGATGCTGGCCGGGGACTGGAAGCACGGCTACGAGCGGGCCGAGGCAGTGTTCCCGGCCGGGGTGGACCCGGCGGACAAGTACTGGCCGCCGGTGCGGCGCATCGACGGGGCTTATGGGGACCGGAACCTGGTTTGTTCTTGCCCGGCCCCGGAGGCTTTCGAGGGCTGAGTACGTCGATGGCTTGAGTGAGTCATGGTGCGCCGGCGCCCCGCAGACCGACTTCGCGGCCTGCGGGGCGTCGGCGTTTCGCTAGACGGCGGCTGATGCCGGCGCCGGTGCCTCGGTGATCGCTACTTCGGCGCTCGGCGTCGCTTTCGCGATCCGGAAGCGCCAGATCCGTGCCGCCCCCGCGGCCAGCACCACCGGAGCAGCCGCCAGTGCGAAGCACCCCGACAACGGCAGCCGCGCCAGTACCGGCCCCATCGCCGCGTAGCCGGCCGAGGAGCCGGCGTTGTAGGCGTTGTTGACCCACATGCCCGCGCTGGTGCGGGACTGCTCGGCGGCGAGTTCGTCGCCGACCAGGTAGGCACAGGTCATCAGGGGTGAGACGAACAAGCCGGTGGCCGTGGTGATGGCTGTCAGGGTCCAGACGTTCGGGGCGAGTCCGGCGGCCCCGATACTCAGGCCGAGGGCGACGGTCAGGAGTGGGAGCCGGGTGCGGCCGGGGATCGGCCAGTGGATGGTGCCGTAGGCGAGGCCGCCGAGGATGCTGCCGACTGACATACCGGCGTCGGCCCAGGCGATCGCCGAGGGCTGATGGTGCCGCATCGCGAAGGCCACGATCGCCAGGCTCTGCGCGCCGAGGCCCAGCCCCACACCGGTCGCGGCGAACACCGGCTCGGCGATCCGCGACAGACTGCCCCGGTGCCGGACCCGACCGGTCCGTGTGCCCAGCCCGCCGCCCGGGGCCCGAACACCGGTCGAAGCCAGCCCCACCACCGGCGACGTCATCATCGCCACCGTCCCCACCGCCACCAGCACCGCGCTGAGCAGCACCCCGACCGCCGGGTTCGCGACCAGGATCAGCACCCCGACCAGCAGCGGCCCACTCACCCCGATCACCTCCTCGGCGACCGTGTCCAGGCTGAACGCCCGTTGCATCAGTGCCTGGTCGTCGCCGCACATCGTGCGCCACAGGGTGCGCATGGTCGGCCCCAGCGGCGGGGCCGTGGCGCCGGCGGCGAGGGCGAGGGCTTCCAGGAGCCAGAGCGGTGCGCCGGGACGCCAGGTGGCGGCCGTGATGCCGAGTAGTGCGGCGGCGTAGGACAGCGCCAGGGGCAGCAGCACGCGCCGGATGCCGTGCCGGTCGATCAGGCGGGCGCGCAGGGGCGCCAGGGCCGCGACGGACAGCGCGAAGACGGCCACGACCGCGCCGGCGCGGCCGACGGAGCCGTGGCCGGAGGCCAGTGCGAGGGTCATGGACAGGACGACGGTGCCGTAGGACAGCCGTCCGATGAGGGCCGTGGCGAATGTGCGCGCGGCGGAGGGCAGGCGGAGTACCGCCAGGTACGAAGACAAGGGAGTTGTTCCTCACCGTGAGATCACTTGCGGGGACGCCGACGGACCGCGACACGGCCGGTGGCCGCGGCGGTCGACGTGGGTCCTTACGCACGTGAGGTGATGAACATGGGGCTGATCATAACGAACGCCGGGGGAGAAGCGAAGCCAGAACTTGAAGTCCAGCACTTGGAGGTCAGCACTTGAAGGCGGAGTGCTCGAAGCCGGACCGGCCGGATCAGAAGATCGAATCCTGAATCGGCAGCGTCGCCTTGGCGGTGGATCCGCAGACCCTGACGACATCGGCCAGGTCGCGCAACCCCCGTGTGGCGGCCACCTCCAGCAGATGCTCGAACAGCGCGACGGTCACTTCGACGTCGGGCATCGCCCGGTGCCGGGTGGCCGGCCGGGGCAGGCGCAGGTGGTCGATCAGCGCGTCCAGGCCGTAGCCCGGTGCGTCCGGCAGCAGGGCCCGCGCCAGCTTCACGGTGTCGAGCAGATGCGTGGCCGCCAGCGCCGGGCAGGCGTCCCGGTACCGGTAGATGATCCCGCCCTCCATGGTGGTGTTGTGCGCCACGAGCAGGTGCGGCCCGTCTCCCACCTGGGCGTCGAACTGCCCGAGTACCGTCGCCGAGCCCGGACGGTCGGCGACCATCGCGGCGGTGATGCCGTGCTGCGAGGTGTCGAAGTCGGTGATGGCGGCGTGGGCCGGCGGCTTCATCAGCGCGTCGAAGGACCAGACCTGGCGCCATTGACCGTCGGTGCCCCCGTCGCCGTCTCGGCGCAGCGCGATCGCGGCGACCTCGACCGGCTCGGGGGAGTACCCGCGCGGCGTCGTGCCCTCGAAGTCCAGCACCACGAAGGTCGTCCCGACCAGTGCGGGATCGTGCAGCAGGGCCGGAGTCGGGGCGCCGGGCGTGGACGTTTTGGTCATCGGACAAGCCTAGCCGCGGGTGGCCGGGCGAGGTTGGATCCGGCGGATTGATCATGTGATGACAGGCCATAAAGCTGATAGCCGAGAGACCCGACCAAAACCAAACCAGCCGCTGGCCACCAACAGCGTGACCACCCACCGACCACCCGCATGGCACCATCTCCGAATGACCAACGAACCCATGGCCGGCGGCGTGAACACAGTCCTGAGATTCGGCGACCGCGTCCACCGGCCGGCGGGGGAGTGGACGCCGGCCGTCCACGCGTTGCTCGCGCACCTCGCGGCGAAGGGTTTCGCCGGCGCGCCGCGGGCCCACGGCTTTGATGCTGAAGGGCGCGAGATCGTCGACTTCCTACCGGGCGAAGTGCCGGATTCGGAGGTCGTGGTCCCGGATGAAGCGCTCGTAGAAGTGGCGGTCCTGCTCCGTGCTCTCCATGACGCGAGCCTCGGCTTCGTCCCGCCGCCGGAAGCCGCCTGGTACTTCGAGTCCCGCGAACCGGCGGAGGTGGTCTGCCACGGAGATGTCGCGCCCTACAACACCGTCTTCCGGGACGGCCATCCGGTGGCCCTGATCGACTTCGACACCGCACACCCGGCGCCGCGGGTCTGGGACGTCGCCTACGCGGCCTATCGCTTCGTCCAGCTTGTCGAGGACGGCGCACCCGCCGCGGAACAGGCCCGGCGCCTGGCGCTGTTCGCCGACGCCTACGACCTCGCCGACGGGGACCGGGCCGTGCTGCTCGACACCGTCATCGCGCGGCTGGATCACCTGGTGCGCTTCATGCGGGCGCAGGCTGCCGCGGGTCATCCGGCGTTCTCCCGGCACGTCGCGGAGGGCCACGACAGCTACTACCTGCGGAACATCGACCACATCGGACGCCATCGCGGCACGTTCGCCGCAGCACTGGGGTAGGGCGTTTCAGAGCCCGAAAAGCAGAGGGGGGATATCAGGCGGGAAGCTCAGCGGCTTCCTAGAACGCCACTGCCGCGGCGGAACCTCACGCGGCGGGTGGGTCCGGCTGTCGATGCCGGATCGATCAGCGGTCCCGGAAGAAAGCGGGATCAGCACCGAGGGCCGGCGGGTCCGGATGGCCGGACCCGGATCTCCCCCGGGTGGGTCTGTTCTATGGACGGATAAGCGGTTAAACGATTACTGGTCGAATACAGGGTGAGCGCTAGTCGGGCGTGGCGCCTCAGGCAGCGAAGCGGTCGGTCGGGCGGTGCGGGGCGATCGCCTGCCCGTCGGGCAGCAGCTCGCCGGTGTCGTCGAAGGACACGATCCCGTTGCACAGCAGCGACCAGCCCTGCTCCGGGTGTGCGGACACGACCAGGGCGGCGTCCCGGTCGGGGGCGGTCGAGCCTGGGCAGCAGGGGAGGTGGTGGCACACGTGCGCGGAGCCGGGCCGGTGGGCGGTCATCGTTGTCATGGTCGTTCTTCTTCTTCGTCGTCGGGGCGGCCGTTTCGAGCGGTCGCCGGGCCTTGGTCCGAGGTGTGGTCTGAACCAGTGCTCCTAGTGTCGCGCGTCACACCGTTCTGCGCAGGGAAATCCGGTCAGGTGACTCGGGCATTCGGGGAATGTAGTGCTCTGGTGTGGCTCCGAAGCCCGCTCACATAGTCACTACTGACTACACGCGAGCTGGTGGTCAATCGTTCGTCGCTCTGAGTTCCCTTTGAGCTTTGCTTTTGTCGGTGTTGTCCCTTAGGGACGGCTTGCCTAAAGATCGGCGATCTTGTGCAGGCCTCGTAGAAGCCGTCCGCGAGTGGAGTCGGGGTGGATCCGGGGTGGACCCGGAGCGGATCCGGGTGGTTCTGGGCAGCGATCATCATCGCTGTGCCCAAATGTATCGGGCCGATATATCATTCCGCTATAGCTGTCGCGAAGGAACCCACCGGAACCAGCCCGGGACCCGTGGACTCACTGATCAGCCAGCCGCCCGGCGAACCCGGCGATCACCGCGGACCCGATGTCGGCCGGGGTGTCGGCGTGCAGCGCCTGCCCGTTGGCGGCGGCGGTGATCTTCGACAGCGTGGTGAGGTCCACGCCGCTGCCCAGGGCCACGATCATCACCCGGACCGGGTGGTTCGGGTTGGCCGCCTTCAGCGCGTCGAGCTTGGTGATCAGCTGGTCGGCGGTCATCGAGTTCAGGCCGTCGTCCTTGCCGTCGGTGAACACCACGATCGCGTTGGACTCGTTCGGCGCCCAGCCGGTCAGCACGGTCTGGTAGGCGTCCAGGATGGTGTCGTAGAGCCCGTTGCGGCTGCCCGGCTGGATGGTCAGCTGCCCCAGTGCCGTGTTCAGCGCCGAGCGCCGGGTCTGGCCGTTCCCGACCGGCGCCGACAGCGGGCCCATCGGCACCAGTTCGGTGTGGACGGTGCCGCCGCCGTCGGCGGCGTCCTTGGTGGTGAAGGTCCACAAGCCGAGTTCGGAGTTGTCGCCGAACATCGGCAGTCCGGCGACGCAGGCGGCGGCGGTGACCTGGAGTCGGGTCAGCGGGGCGTGGGTGGCGGGGTCGAACTGGCCGTCGACGGTCATGCCCATGGAGCCGGAGACGTCCATGACGACCAGGCCGCGGGTCTGTTCGCTGGTGATGTTCCAGACCGACAGCGCGGTGCCGGCGGCGGTGTGGGTGGGG
>NZ_JAAFYZ010000334.1 GCF_018274385.1 Catenulispora pinistramenti
TCTCGTGGCCGCACGATCGTTTTCCCGGGCCCCGGCGGCCAGGCTTGAGGCATGACCTCGACCACGACCCGCTGCGCCCCGCGATGGGCCTGCCCGGCTACCCGCGGTTCCTGGGGCGGCCCGACCTACGCCGGAGTCTGGGCGGTGCACGGCGCCGGCGGGATCGCCATGCTGGTGGTCGCCTTCCTGCTGGCCCGCCTCTATGTCAGGCCGCTGGTCCGGCACCTCGCGCGGCGCCGCTCACGGTGAAGGGTGGGCCGCCGGAGTCCCGGCGGCCCACCCTATTGCTGCTTCAGTAGTGCCCTCAGCAGTGCTTCAGTAGTGCCCCGCAGCACTGCCGCAGCGCCTCAGTAGTGCCACAGTGCCTCAGTAGTGCTTCGACAGTGCCTCAGGCGCCGATCAGCCGGGCCGCGAGGTAGCCCTCGACCTGGTCCAAAGCCACCCGCTGCTGCTCCATCGAATCCCGCTCCCGAACCGTCACGGCCTGGTCGTCGAGGGTGTCGAAGTCCACCGTGATGCAGAACGGGGTGCCGATCTCGTCCTGGCGGCGGTAGCGGCGGCCGATGGCGCCGGCGTCGTCGAACTCGACGTTCCAGTTCTTGCGCAGCAGCTGCGCGAGGTCGCGCGCCTTGGGCGAGAGGTCGGCGTTGCGGGACAGCGGCAGCACCGCGGCCTTCACCGGCGCCAGCCGCTTGTCCAGCCGCAGCACCTTGCGGACCTCCATGACGCCCTTGGCGTTCGGGGCCTCGTCCTCGGCGTAGGCGTCCAGCAGGAACGCCAGCATGCCGCGGTTGACACCGGCCGCCGGCTCGACCACGAACGGCGTCCAGCGCTCGCCGGTCTCCTGCTCCAGCTGGGTGAAGTCCTCGCCGGAGTGCTTGGCGTGCGTGGTCAGGTCGAAGTCGGTGCGGTTGGCGATGCCCTCCAGCTCGGAGAACTCCTGGCCGCCGAAGTTGAAGCGGTACTCGATGTCGACGGTGCGCTTGGAGTAGTGCGACAGCTTCTCGGCCGGGTGCTCGTAGAAGCGCAGGTTCTCAGCCTTCAGACCCAGGTCGGTCCACCAGTTGTAGCGCTCGTTGAGCCAGTACTCGAACCACGTCTCGTCCTCGCCGGGCTTGACGAAGAACTCCATCTCCATCTGCTCGAACTCGCGGGTGCGGAAG
This sequence comes from Catenulispora pinistramenti, assembly GCF_018274385.1. Lineage (GTDB taxonomy): Bacteria > Actinomycetota > Actinomycetes > Streptomycetales > Catenulisporaceae > Catenulispora > Catenulispora pinistramenti. Next base: position 1,164 of record NZ_JAAFYZ010000334.1, read on the forward strand.
ATGAAGTTGCCCGGCGTGATCTCGTTGCGGAACGACTTGCCGATCTGGCCGATGCCGAACGGCGGCTTCTTGCGCGAGGCGTCGCGGACCGTCTTGTAGGACACGAAGATGCCCTGCGCGGTCTCCGGACGCAGGTAGGCCAGGCCCGCCTCGTCCATCGTGACGCCCAGGTGGGTCTGCAGCATCAGGTTGAACACCTTGGGCTCGGTGAACGTGCCCTTGTTGCCGCAGTTCGGACAGTTGAGGTCGGCCAGGCCGCGCTCCGGGACCCGGTTGTGCTTGGCCTCGTAGGCCTCGATGAGGTGGTCCTCGCGGAAGCGCTTGTGGCAGGACTGGCACTCGGTCAGCGGGTCGGTGAACTCCTTGACGTGGCCGGAGGCCTCCCACACCTCGCGCGCCAGGATGACCGAGGAGTCCAGGCCGACGACGTCCTCCCGGCCGGTGACCATGGTCTTCCACCACTGGCGCTTGATGTTCTCCTTCAGCTCCACGCCGAGCGGCCCGTAGTCGTAGGCGGCACGCGTACCGCCGTAGATCTCGCTGGAGGGGAAGACGAAGCCTCGGCTCTTCGCGAGCCGGACGATGGTCTCGATCTTGTCGGCGGCCACAGTCGCTCTCTTTCTTGTTGCCACCGCATCCACGGTGGCGAAGCCCGGCCGGATGCCGGGTTTCGGATGATGGCCCAGCTTAGCGGGTTCCCGGGGCGGTTTCGGAGGGGTTTCCGGCCCAGGTCGCGCGTTGTGCGGCGGGCCGGAGGGGACGTTGTGGGCGGATCCGCCGCGATCCGCCGCGGACCGGCCCGCACCGCCCTCGGACCGCCCCCGGACCGTGTGTTGATCGGGAGAATTGACAATCATTTTCATTTTCAGCGACCATGGAGGCATGCCTTTCCGCACCGCCGAGTCCCGCCGCCGTTTCCGGCCCGGGGTCCCGGCGCGCGTGGCCGGTTTGGTGGCCGTGCTGGTCGCGGCGCTGACCCTGAGCGGCTGCCTGAAGCAGTCCGATCAGCACACCGCCGACGGCCGGCTCGACGTGGTGGCCGGCTTCTACCCCTTCGCCTACCTCGCCGAGCAGATCGGCGGCGACCACGTGGCCGTCCGGAACCTCACCAAGCCCGGCGCCGAGCCGCACGACCTGGAGCTGACACCGTCCCAGGTCGGCGCGGTCAGCAAGGCGGACCTGGCGATCTACGAGAAGGGCCTGCAACCGGCCGTGGACGCCGCGGTGGCGCAGAACAAGCCCAAGGCCGCCCTGGACACCGCGACCGTGGTGCACCTGGAGGACCACGGCGACCTCGGCGAGGGCGACGCGCACAGCGCCGACCCGCACGTCTGGCTGGACCCGGTCGACTTCGCCAAGATCGCCGACGCGGTCTCGGCCGAGCTGCAACGCATCGACCCCGCGCACGCCGCCGACTTCCAGGCCAACCAGTCCGCACTGGACGGCGAGCTGCGGACCCTGGACGCCGACTACCGGGCCGGGCTGGCGCACTGCCAGCGCCAGGACATCGTCACCAGCCACGCGGCGTTCGGCTACCTCGCCGAGCGCTACGGCCTGGTCCAGGTCCCGATCGCCGGCCTGTCCCCGGACGACGAGCCCAGCGCGGCCCACCTCGCGAAGATCCAGGACCTGATCAAGACTAAGGGCGTGACCACGGTCTTCTTCGAGACTCTGGCCAGCCCCAAGACCGCGCGGACGCTGGCCGCGGACACCGGGACCAAGGCCGCGGTGCTCGATCCGATCGAGGGGGTCAAGGACCCCTCGAAGCAGGACTACCTCTCGATCATGCGCGACAACCTGGCCGCGCTGCGCAGTGCGCTGGGGTGTTCCTGATGGGGCGCGAGGTCCGGCACCCGGCCGGCGGCTCCGGCTCCGGCTCCGGCTCCGGGGCGCCCGATGGGTCCAGCGCGGCTGGGGACTTCAGCACGGCTGAGAACTTCAGCGCCGGTGCGGGCCTCGGCACGACCGACAGCCTCGGCATCGTCACCGGGATGACCGGCCCGGCCGACGACGCACCGGTCGCGCCGGTGGTGGCGGCGCGGCACGTGACCGTCTCGCTCGGCGGCCGGGCCATCCTGCACGGAGTCGACCTCGAGGTTCCCGGCGGCCAGACCGTCGCGCTGCTGGGGGCCAACGGCTCGGGCAAGTCCACCCTGGTCAAGACGGTCGTCGGGCTGTATCCGGTGGACGGCGGCCGGGTCGAGCTGTTCGGCACACCGCTGCCGGAGTTCAAGGCCTGGCAGCGGGTCGGCTACGTGCCGCAGCGCACCACCGCCGCGGCCGGGGTGCCGGCCACGGTCGGCGAGGTCGTCGCCTCGGGCCTGCTCAGCCCGCGCAACTGGATCAGACGCCGCACCCGGGGCGACCGCGCCGCCGTGCGCGAGGCCCTGGCCACGGTCGGGATGCTGGACCGGATCGGCGACCCGGTGGCCGCGCTGTCCGGCGGCCAGCAGCAGCGGGTGCTGATCGCCCGGGCCCTGGCCCGCCGCCCGGACCTGCTGATCATGGACGAGCCGATGGCCGGGGTGGACCTGGTCAGCCAGCAGGCCTTCGCCGACACGCTGGAGGAGCTGTCCGCGCACGGCACCACGCTGCTGCTGGTCCTGCACGAGCTGGGCCCGCTGGCCCGGCTCATCGACCGCACGGTCGTGCTACGCGCCGGGACCGTCCGGTACGACGGCGCGCCGATCGAGCACGGCGAGCCGGACGCCGGGCACGGCCACCAGGCCGGGCACGTCCACGTCCACCCGCACGCCGGGACGGCCGAGGCGCCCGGGACGCCGGAACTTCCGCCGGGACACGCGCCGGTGGAGACGATGAGCGTCCGCGGCGCTCGTATTTCCCGCGGCCCCGAGATTCCCCGAAGCCCGCGCGGTCCCGAAAGCGCGCGCGGTCCCGAAAGCCCCCGTATTTCCGGAGGCACCCGCATTTCCCCCATTCACGAAAGCCCCGAGGCAGGCCCCGCATGCTGAACGACACCATCTTCAGCCTGCCCTTCATGCAGCGCGCCTTCCTGGCCGCGCTGGCCATCGGGCTGGCCGCCCCGGCCATCGGCACCTACCTGGTGCAGCGGCGGCTGGCACTGATGGGCGACGGGCTCGGGCACGTCGCGCTCACCGGCGTGGGCCTGGGCCTGGCCACGAACACCTCGCCGGTGTGGGGCGCGGTGCTGGTCGCGGTGGCCGGGGCCGCGGCCGTGGAGCTGATCCGGGAACGCGCCAAGGCCAGCGGCGACGTGGCCCTGGCCATGCTCTTCTACGGCGGGCTGGCCGGCGGCTCGATGCTGATCTCGCTGTCCGGCGGCAACGCGAACCTGAACTCGTACTTGTTCGGCTCGATCCTGTCCACGTCGGCCGGCGACGTGTGGGCGATCGCGGCGCTGGCCGTCGGCGTGCTGCTGGTCAGCCTCGGACTGCGGCGCGCGCTGTTCGCGGTCTGCCAGGACGAGGAGTTCGCCCGGGTCGCCGGGCTGCCGGTGCGGGCGCTGAACCTGCTACTGGCGGTCACCACCGCGGTGACGGTGACCGTGGGCATGCGGGTGGTCGGGGTGCTGATGGTCAGCGCCCTGATGGTGGTGCCGGTCGCCGCCGCGCAGCAGCTGACCCGGGCCTTCGCCGCCACGATGGGCGCGGCCATGGCGATCGGGGTGGGCGCGGCCTTCTCCGGCGTCACCATGTCGTACTACGCGGACACCCCGCCCGGCGCGTCGATCGTGCTGATCGCGATCGCGGTGTTCCTGCTCGCTAGCATCTGCGCCGGGCTGCTGCGCCGCGGCCGGGGCCGCACCCGCACGCGGGCCCACGAACCCGACCCCGCGCCGGGACCCGCACCCGAACAAGCGGTCGCAACCGGACGGAGCCTGCCACAATGACATCGGCGTCGGGCCACCGGCCGGCCGCCCCGGGCCGACCGCCCGACGACCGTATGAAGAACGCACCGCAGATCGCACGCACGGCACGCACCGCCCGCACCGCACGCCAACCGCTAGGAGAAGGACAGTGAGTACCGCAGACACCTCCGGCGACCACCACGGCGACACCGGCCGGGGCCTGCCGGCCCAGGGCCGCTCCACCCGCCAGCGGTCGGCGGTCGCGGCGCTGCTGGACGAGGTCGACGACTTCCGCAGCGCCCAGGACCTGCACGACCTGCTCAAGCAGCGCGGCGAGTCGGTCGGCCTGACCACGGTCTACCGCGCCCTGCAGTCGCTGGCCGACGCCGGCGAGGTGGACGTGCTGCGCACCGGCGACCGCGAGGTGATCTACCGGCGCTGCTCCACCCCGCGGCACCACCACCACCTGGTGTGCCGGGAGTGCGGCAAGACCGTCGAGGTCGAGGGCCCGGCGGTGGTGGAGAGCTGGGCGGCCCGGGTGGCCGCCGAGCACGGGTACCGGGACGTGTCGCACACGCTGGAGATCTTCGGGACCTGCGGGGACCACTGAGGGCTGGGGCCAGAAGGCCTGAGGACCCGAGGACCTGGCCTGGGGGCGGGCGGACCTGGCGCGGACCCGGCACGGTAGCTTGGGATGCGCACGAGGGCGTCCCGCGGTCGTCGCATGATCGCGGAACGCCCTCGGCGTTTGTAGCGTTTTGTTACGCGACCTCGTCCGGGTCCGCGTACGCGCGCTCGTCGTACTCGTACTCGTACTCCGGCTCCTGCTCGACCGTGGCGGCGAACTGCTCCTCGTTGGTGAGGGCGCCGCCGTAACGGCGGTCGCGCCCGGCGAAGGACTCGCAGGCGCGCCACAGGTTGGTGCGGTCGAAGTCCGGCCAGAGGGTGTTGTCGAACACGAACTCCGCGTAGGCCGACTCCCACATGAGGAAGTTGGAAGTGCGGTGCTCGCCGGAGGAGCGGATGAACAGGTCCACGTCGGGCATGTCCGGCTCGTAGAGGTACCGGGTGACCGTCTTCTCGTTGATCTTGGTCGGGTCCAGGCGGCCGGCCTTGATATCGCGGCCCATGGCGGCCATGGCGTCGGCGATCTCCCAGCGGCCGCCGTAGTTGACGCACATGGTGAGGGTCAGGAGCTTGTTGTCCTTGGTGCGCTCCTCGGCCCACTCCAACTCGTCGATGACCGACTTCCACAGCCGGGGCCGGCGGCCGGCCCAGCGGATGCGGACGCCGAGTTCGTCCATCTCGCCGATGCGGCGGCGGATGGTGTCGCGGTTGAAGCCCATGAGGAAGCGGACCTCCTCAGGGGAGCGCTTCCAGTTCTCGGTGGAGAAGGCGTAGGCGGAGATGTGCGTGATGCCGCCGAGCTGCACCGCGCCCTCGACCACGTCGAACAGCGAGGCCTCGCCGACCTTGTGGCCCTCTATGCGCGACAGGCCGCGCTCCTTGGCCCAGCGGCCGTTGCCATCCATCACCAGGGCCACGTGCCGGGGCACCAGGTCCAGCGGGATGTCCGGCGGCAGCGCGCCGCGCTTGTGCGGGAAGGGGTCCCGGTTGACGCCCGGCTGCCGCTTTGCCAGGCGCTCTTCCAGGATCCGACGGGTCAGTCTCACCGCTCCACCTATCTCGTCCTACGTATCTCGTCCTACGCAGCCGTACTCATGCGTTGCCGTGCTCATGCGTTGCCGTGCTCATGCGTTGCCGTGCTCATGGCCAGCGCTCATGGTCACCGCTCGACCAGCCGCAGGGACCGCAGGCCGCGTTCCAGGTGCCACTGCAGGTAGGCGGCGACCAGGCCGCTGCCCTCCCGCCGGTGCTTGTCGGCGCTGGCGTCGGCCATCCCCCAGTCCCCCGCGAGCAACGCCCCGAGCAGGGCAAGTGTCTCACGGGCCGGGGCCACCGACCCAGACGGCTTGCAGTCCGAGCACACCACCCCGCCGGCCGGCAGGTTGAAGAACCGGTGCGCACCCGGATCGCCGCAGCGGGCGCAGTCCTCGAAGGACGGCGCGTAGCCGGCGATGGCCAGGGAGCGCAGCAGGAACGCGTCCAGGACCAGCCCGGCGGAGTGCTCTCCTGAAGCCAGCGTACGCAACCCGCCGACCAATAGGAGGTACTGCTGCACGGCGGGCACATCATCTTCACTCAACCGCTCGGCGGCCTCCAGCATCGCCTGCCCCGCGGTGTAGGCCGGATAGTCGGCGACCAGCGACCCCCCGTACGCCGCCAACGTCTCAGCCTGGGTAACCAGGTGCAGGTCACGGCCATGCTTCTCGAAGATCTGGACATCCACGAAGGTGAACGGCTCCAACCGCGACCCGAACTTCGACGAAGTCCGCCGCACCCCCTTGGCCACCGCCCGCACCCGCCCCCGATCCCGAGTGAGGAACGTGATGATGCGGTCCGCCTCCCCGAGATTCCGGGTCCGCAGGACGACGCCTTCATCACGGTGCAGGGGCATTGCTCAAGTGTAGGCGCGGCAGGGGACGCCAAGGGCCCGCGCGTACAGACGCACGGGCCCGGACAACGGCCACTCAGAAAGTGGCGAAGCTCACTGCTACTGCTACTGCTGATGCGGCGGCGGCCACGCCCCCGGACCCGGACCCGGCTCATCGGCGCGGGTGACGTGAGTCGGCTCATCCGCCGGGTCCACCGGGCGCGGGATCGGGATCGGGATGGCCATGGTCTCCATGCCGGCGGAGGTGTCGACCATGGTGGGC